>CAZTMG010000039.1:6777-16655 GCA_964614815.1 uncultured Rhizobium sp.
GCAGTATGGCGGCTTCACGGGCTGCACCATCAACATGGTGTCCAAGTCGGGAACCAATGACTGGAGTGGATCGGTTTTCTTCGACTACACGAGCAATGACCTGCGCGGCGACACGATCGAAGGCCGCAAGGTGTTCGTGCCGGAATTCGAAGAGAAGCGCTACGGCCTGACCTTCGGCGGGCCGATCATCGAGGACACGCTGTTCTTCTTTGGCGCCTACGAGCGCTTCGAGGGCGTGAACCTGTTCGGACGCGGCCCGGTTGGCTCCAACGCCACGACGATCGTGACGGGCTTCACCCAGGCTGAGTACCAGCAGATCATCGACATCGCTCGCGACGTCTACGGCATCGCCGACCTCGGCGGCACGCCGACGTCCGATCCGGCGATCGACGAGAAATACCTCGCCCGTATCGACTGGAACATCAACGACCGCCACCGCGCGGCGCTGACCTACAATTACAACAAGGGCCTGAACCTCACCGAGTCGGACTCGGGTTCGACCAACTTCGAGTACGGCAATCACCTGTACGACCGCGGCGCCGAGCTGAAAGCCTACTCGGCGCAGCTCTACTCCGACTGGACCGATGAACTCTCGACCGCCCTCCGGGTGTCCTACAACGATGTCAACGCCACGGCGCTCTGCCGAGACGGCAAGATCATCGGCGAGGTGCGCATCATCGTCGACCCGGGCCGCAACGCCTATTTCGGCTGCGACGACAGCCGTCACTTCAACGACCTCGACTACACGGTGCTGCAGGTCAAGGCGAGCGCGACCTACCAGCTGGGCGATCACACGCTGGGCTTCGGGGCCGAGCGTCAGACCTTCGACATCTTCAACGCATTCACGCAGCACGTCGAAGGCGAGTTCGTCTTCAACTCGATCGCGGACTTCCAAGCCGGCCTGCCGAACCAGGTCTTCTACGGAAACGCCGCCGGCACCAACAACCCGGACGACACGGCCGCCCAGTTCGAGTACTCGATCAACACGGTCTATGTTCAGGACGAGTTCCCGATCGGCGACTCGGCCGATGTGACGCTTGGCCTCCGCTATGACTGGTACAGCAACAAGGACAAGCCGCGCTTCAACCAGTTCTTCCTGGCGCGCAACGGCTTCGACAACACCGAGAACCTGGACGGCAAGGGCATCCTGCAGCCGCGCTTCGGCTTCAACTGGGATGTGACGGACCGCCTGTCGCTGCGCGGCGGCGCCGGCCTCTTCTCCGGCGGCAACCCGAACGTCTGGGTGTCCAACTCCTACTCCAACGACGGCATCACGGCCGTGCAGCTGCAGTACGGCCCCGGCGCCCTGCCGGGCATGCCGCTGGGCTGGAACATCCTCACCAACCCCAACGGCCAGTCGGAGCGTGCGGCCGGCAATCCGGTGAACCCGAACAACGCGCTGTGGGGCATTCCGCAGCCGATGATCGACAACGTCGCCAACAACGCGCCGAACTCGGCGGTCGCTGCGATCGACCCGGATTTCGAGCCGGCGTCCGAGTGGAAGTTCTCGCTGGGCGCCACCTACGAGCTAGACGCCGGCATGATCGGCCTCGGCTTCCTGGGCGATGGCTACCGCTTCGACCTCGACTACATCCGCGGCGTCACCAACAACGCGGCGACGATCACCAACGCCGGCCTTGTCCGTATCGGGACGGCGCCGGACGGCTCGCCGCTCTACAAGCGCGCCGACAAGTCAGATCCGGACTGCCTCAACCCGGCCACGGCGCCGACGACCGCCTGCGCGACGCGGACGGCCGACGACCTCCTGCTGAGCAATGCGGGCGACGGCGGCCAGACCGACGTGTACTCGATCGCGCTGTCGAACAGCATCGAGGACTGGAACATCGACTGGTCGGTCGCGTACGCGCACATCGATGCGCGGGACACCCGGTCGATGACCTCGTCGGTCGCCGGGTCGAACTTCGGGTCGATCGCGGTCCGCGACATCAACAACCCGACACAGGCGCGCACCAACTTCCTCATTCCCAACCGCTTCACCATGAACATTTCGTGGGAGCATGAATGGTTCGAGGACTTCGCTACCCGCGTGTCGCTGTTTGGCGAACACTACCAGTCGCGGCCGTACTCCTACACGTTCGTGGGCGGCGGCACCGTCGACACCTGGGGCGACAACAACGAGGGCCTGCACCTCCTGTACGTTCCGACCGGTCCGACCGATCCGAACGTGATCTTCTGCTCCAACACCACGGCGGCCGATGACGCGGTCTGCGGCGGCGCGGCGACGAACTTCAACACGGCGGCCTTCTTCGACTGGGCTGATCGTGTTGGCCTGCAGCGCGGCGCGCAGACGACCCGCAACGCCTTCGACGGCGGCTGGAACAACAAGTTCGATCTCAAGATCGAGCAGGAGTTCCCCACCGGCTTCGGCAAGGGCTCGGCCTTCGTCGTCATTGAGAACCTCGGCAACCTGCTGAACGACGAGTGGGGCGTGCTGTATGAAACGCCGTTCCCGCAGCGCGTCGGCGTGGTGGAGATCGACCGCAACGTCGCGACGAACCAGTTCGTCTACCGCCGTCTGGCCACCCCGAACATCGACGACCCGGTGGACAGCGTGTCGTTCTGGACGGTGAAGGTCGGCGCGACCTGGGGCTTCTAGGCGCCTGGGGTTACGCCCTGGACTTCGAGGAGAGGCGGTCCGGAACGGCCGCCTCTTTTCTTTCACGGAGCCGGGGCCACATGCACTGGCTTGCGCCGGGGTCTTGTTCCCCGGCCTGCACCTGCTAGAGGGGCCGCCATGACCGAAACGACGCTTCACCCCCCGGCCGAATGGACCCCGCACGGCGCCATCTGGACAGCCTGGCCGGCGGACGAGGAGCTGTGGCTGGACGACCTATCGCCCGCGCGGGCGGAAGTCGCCGCCATGGTGCGCGCTCTGGCGGCCCCAGGGCCGGACGGCAGGCCCGGCGACACGGTGAAGGTGCTGGTCCATGGACCGATGGCCATGCTGTCGGCGGAGAAGGCCATCGGCGAGGTCGCGGAGTTGATTGACGCGCGGTATGGCGACATCTGGCTGCGCGACACCGGCCCCATTTTCTACTCGGGCGACCGCTGCGCGCTGTTCGCCTTCAATGGCTGGGGCGGGAAATACGTCCTCGATCATGACGACGCCGTCGGGGCATTCGTCGCCATCGAGGCCGGCGCCGACGCCAGGCGATGGGATCGCGTGCTCGAAGGCGGCGCGGTCGAGTGGGACGGGGAGGGCACGATCCTCACCACGAAGGAATGCCTGCTGAATCCCAACCGCAATCCGCTGATGACGTTCGATGATGTGCGGGCCCTGCTCGGCGATGCGCTGGGCGCGCGCGCCGTGATCTGGATCGAGCGGGGACTCCTGAACGACCACACCGACGGCCATGTCGACAACATCGCCCGTTTCGTGGCGCCGGGCGTGGTGGCGTGCCAGGCGCCTGCGGGTCCTGACGATCCGCACGCCGAACGGCTCAACGAGATCGCCGCCTTCCTGAAGGGCCAGCGCGATGCGCGCGGGCGCATGCTGCAGGTGATCCAGATTCCCTCGCCCGGCCGCGTCGAGGACGAGGATGGCGAGGTCATGCCCGCCAGTCACATGAATTTCATCATCGGCAACGCAACAGTCGTCGTGCCGACCTACGGCACGCCGACGGCGCAGGCGGCGGTCGATGCGCTGAAGCCGCTGTTCCCGGGCCGCAATGTCATCGGCCTGCCGTCGAAGCATATCCTCACCGGCGGCGGCTCCTTCCACTGCATCACGCAGCAGCAGCCTGCCTAGGGAGGTTCCGAATGTCCCGCAGGATCACGCTTGCCGTCCTCCAGTCCGCCCTGTCGGACGACGCCGGCGCCAACATCAGGCGTGTCAGCGAGCTGGCGCGCGAAGCCGCCGCCAGGGGCGCGACGGTGATCCTGCCGTCCGAGCTGTTCGAGGGGCATTACTTCTGCACCTCGCAAGAGGAGGCGAATTTCAGGCGCGCCCATCCCTGGCGCGAGAGTCCCGCCGTGAAGGCCATGGCGGAGCTGGCGGGCGATCTTGGCGTCGCGATCCCGGTCTCGATCTTCGAGAAGGCGGGACCCGCCTATTTCAACACGGTGGTGATGATCGACGCCGACGGCGCTCCGATGGGCGTCTACCGCAAGTCCCACATACCGGATGGTCCGGGCTATCAGGAGAAGTACTATTTCCGTCCCGGCGACACCGGCTTCCGCGTCTGGGACACGAAGAGGGGCCGTATCGGCGTCGGCATCTGCTGGGACCAGTGGTTTCCCGAAGCCGCGCGCGCCATGACGCTGATGGGCGCGGACGTGCTGCTCTATCCCACCGCCATCGGAACCGAGCCGCATGACGCTTCGCTGGACACCGCCGCGCGTTGGCGCCGGGCGATGGTGGGTCATGCCGTCTCCAACGTGACGCCCGTGGCTGCTGCCAACCGCGTGGGCGACGAGAACGGCCAGGTGTTCTATGGCACCTCCTTCATCGCCGACCACGCCGGCGAGATCATGGGCGACCTCGACCGCACGGAGGAAGGCGTCGTGGTCGCGACCGTCGACATGGACGTGGTGGAGCGCGCCCGCGCCGCCTGGGGCTTTTTCCGCGACCGCCGCACCGATCTCTACAGTCCGCTGGTCAACGGCCTGAACGAGCAGGGTTGAGGCAAGCCGATGGCCCGCGCGCTGGTGTTCGATTCAGGCGTGGGCGGGCTTACCATCGCGGACGCGCTCCGCCGCGCAGCGCCCGACTGGGTGGTCGACTATGCGGCGGACAGCGGCTTCTTCCCCTATGGCGTGAAGACGGACGAGGAACTGCGCGCGCGCCTGCCGCAGCTGTGCGCCGCGCTGGTCGATGCGGCCAAGCCGGATGTGCTGGTGATCGCGTGCAATACGGCTTCGACGCTGTCGCTGGCTGACATACGCGCGAGCGTTGCCGTGCCCGTGGTTGGCACCGTGCCTGCGATCAAGCCGGCGGCGGAACAGACGAAGACCGGCGTGATCGGCATTCTTGCAACGCCCGGGACGGTGCGCCGCGCCTATCTCGACGATCTCGAGCGGCAGTTCGCGGCGGGCAAGACCGTGATCCGGCGCGGCTCGGCCGGGCTGGTCGATATCGCCGAGCGCGCGGTGCGCGGGCAGGAGATCGACCCGGAGCAGGTGGCCTACGCCGTGAAGCCGCTGTTCGACCCGCCAGATGGGCCGCGCATCGACATTGTCGTGCTGGCCTGCACGCATTTTCCCCTGATCCGCACGGCGATTGCGGCGGCATGTCCGCCGGGCGTCGCGCTGATCGACACGGGCGAGGCGGTGGCGCGGCAGGCGGTCCGCGTCGCGCCGCAGACGCCGAGACCGGCAGGAGAGGCCATCGCCTATGTCACGGGCGGTGCGGCCAACAAGGCGGCGATGGCGCCCGCCTTCGCGCGCTTCGGATATGAGAGGATCGAGGTGATCGATGTCTGAAACAGGATCGCCTCACGTCGATGAACGTCTCGCCTGCCGTCCCGGCCGCGGCGAGTGAGTCGCCAGAGCTGCTTCGACCCGAGATGATCCTGCTTCGGAGACGGAGCGTGGGGAGGGGAGACGTCGCACGCCGCCGGCCCATGACGGCGGTCGGGCTTCAGAGGAATTCGAGATCCTGCGGGTCGCCGCCCTGCCAGGCGTAACGAATCTTCGCGGCCAGATGTGCTCCGCCAATGGCCAGCACGGTCTTGCCCTCCGCCAAGGCGCGTTCGCGGGCGAGCCTGGCGGCCGCGGCGACATTGCGCTCGATCTGGACGCGTCGGCCCGGCTGGCTGATCGCGTTGGCGAGGACGCCGACATCGGCGGAAAGATCGTAGGGCGCGGTCAGGATGATGTCGCTGAACCGTTGCGCCACGCCGGCGGCCATGCGTCCGGCCTGCTTGTTGGCGGCGGCGCCGAAGATGACGATCACCTTTTCCTGGGGGGCGAAGGACAGCACGGCGTCGGCCACCAGCTCCAGGGCGCCAGGCGTGTGGCCGATATCGACCCACAGCTCCGGCGCGCCGGGCACGCGCTCCAGCCGCCCCGCATGGCGTACGGCGGAGACAGTCTCCAGCATGCGTGTCCGCAGCTGCGGCGTGAGCCTGTCGTCCAGCCATGTCTCGGCGGCGGCCAGCGCGGTGAGGGCGTTGTGCGCCTGATGCTGGCCGATCAGGGCGAGACGCGCCTCCTGCACAGTCTCGCCGGGACGCTGCAGCGTGAAGCGGCTGCCGTCCGGCGTGTTCACGATGGGACCGATGGAGAGGCCGTCGGTGGCGAGGCGCACGGCGCGGTCGGCCAGGTCGGCATAGCTGCGGATCAGCGGGCGCAGGCGTTCGGGAACGGCGGGGGAGAGGATCAGCGTCCCGCCAGGGGACAGCGCATCGATCTTGTCGAGCGCGATCAGCTCTTCCGTGCCCCCGAGGATTTCGGTGTGCTCCAGTTCGACGGACGTGAGCAAGGACAGGCGCGCGCGCGTGGTGCGCACGGCGTCATAGCGGCCGCCAATGCCGGCCTCCCAGACAATCACGTCCGGCGTTTCTTCGCGGAACCAGAGCAGGGCGGCATAGTACACCAGTTCAAACGCGCCCATGCGGTCGCCGGCCGGGCGGGCGTCGTTGAAGGCGAGCACGGTCGCGACGTGACGGTCCAGCGCCTCCTTCGGGATCATCACATCGTCGATGGCGATCCTCTCGCGCACGTCAAACAGGTGGGGAGAGGTGAAGGCGCCGGCGCGCAGGCCGGCGGCCTTCAGCGCGGCGGCCAGAAGGCGCACGGTCGATCCCTTGCCGTTCGTGCCGGTGACGACGATGGAGCGGCGGGTCAGCCAGTCGCGATCGAAGCCGTGTGCGGCAAGGAAGGATAGCGCGCGGTGGAGCGAGATGCCGTCGCCGAAGCGGTTCAGCCCGAACATGCATCCTCCAGAAGCTGGGCGCGATGAATGAGGCGGATGAAGGACTGGGCGCCTGCCAGATAGACCGGGCGATCGCTTTTCCGGATCAGCTCCCTGAGGCCGGCTGCATCGTTGACATCGAGTCGCCGCGCCCCCGCGGCGCGCGCCGCCGTGAAATGCAGGTAGTCGTATTGTCCGGCGAGTTCAATCTCGCTGACAGGCCCGATGGAGGCCAGGACGGCGAGCAATGGCGCGCGTTCCTTGTCGTCCGGCAGGCAGGCGAGGACGGCCGGCTTCCGCCGGCGCAGGATCTCCAGCCAGCCGACATCGAGCGACGCCGCATTGATGGCGGCCTCGTAGGTGTAGGGAATATCGCCCATGCGGCCTTCGCCGAAGGAAGCCGATGCGATGCGGGGGGCAGCCCGGGCCAGTGCGCCAGGCGGAAGGTCGAGCAGGCGCTCCGCCCCGCGCCGGGCCAGGGCGCGGCAGGCGGCGATCCAGGCGGGCGCGGCGTCGGGGGATTCATCCGGATCAACCTGCTCGATGCGCCGATGCTGGTCCGGCGCGTTCGCAGCGGCCTGCGAGGAGGCGATGACGAAGCCCGAATTGTCCAGCACGGAAAACTTGTCGCGTGCAATGTCGTCCAGCGTCGGTCCCAGCCTGTCGGCGTGTTCGAACAGGATGGAGGTCACGATCGCGCCCCCGGCGGGCAGGACGCCCACGTCGTCCCAGCGCGCGCCGCGCCCGCATTCGAGCACGAACCAGTCCGCGCTGTTGCGCCTGTACCAGTCGAGCGCGACGAGAAGGAAGTAGCCGACCGGCGAGATATACTGGTCCGGCGCAAGCCCCGCCTCTCGGGCGCGCACGATGGGAGCCAGACGCGAGACGGTTTCGCAGAAGGCGTCTTCGGGCATGACCGCGCCATCGAGGCGGATGCGGTCGCGCTGCTCGACCTCGTGCGGAGAGACGAAGAGGGCCACGCGCGCGCCGGGCCTTGCCTGCGCGATCAGGTCGGCCGCGAAGCGGGCTGTGGTGCCCTTTCCCTTGCTCCCTGTGATCTTGAGCACGCGCGCGGGATCAGGCAGCAGGCCGAGATCGCGCGCGAGGCCGGTGACGATCTGCGGATGGCGCGCGTCCCGGTCGAGCCGCCCCTTGACCCGCGGCTGCACGCGAATCCACGAGCGGTAGATTTCGTCCAGCGCCTGATCGAGCGTGGTGAAGTTCGCCATTTCGGAGACATCCGGCTGCGGGAGCGGATGCTTAGGGCGGGGGTATCGCTGAGGCAACCAAGCGTTGAGGTGTCGCTCGCCGCCGCACATCCGGATTTATTGCCTGATGACAGTCTGACGAAACTGCCCGGACACTACGTTCCTGCAGACCGGCGGAGACAAAAAAGTCCAATGAATCCGGGAGGATTTCTTGCCACAGGCTGTCAAAAAAACCGCCTTTGGCGCATCGATGTCGTTTGCGGTTGCACATTTGCTGGCGAACAGGGCCAACCCTAAGGTCCGGCCGCTCGGCTACTGAAGGTTCGAAGGGCGACCATGACCTGCGGCCAATCACACCGGATTCCGCTGCCGCCTGCGGGGGATGACTCCCAGACGAGCCGTCTGGCCGACGAACTCGCCATGGCGATCCATCTCGGAAGGATGTCCCCCGGCCAGCCGCTTCGCGAGGTCGAGCTCGCAGAGGCGCACAATGTCAGCCGCACGATCGTACGGGCGGCCCTGCAGCGTCTCGAGGCGCAGGGGCTTGCGGAAATAACCCTGAACAAGGGCGCGCGCGTGCGCCGTCCGGATGCGGAGGCTGTCGACGATCTCATCGAGCTGCATGTGCAGCTGGCGACGCTGGCGGCGCGCAATGCCGCCTGGCGGGCGACCTCCGACCAGATCAACCGCATCAAGGAATTCGTCAGTCTGATGGAGCATGTCGCGGAGGAAATGGGGCCCGCGCAGGACTTCCAGTTCCTGCGCATCGGCTTTGCACGCGCGCTCCACAATGCTGCCGGTCCCGTCCTGGCGGAGCGACTGCGCAGCGCGGCTCCGGCAACGCCCTATCACGAGCGGGCGATGGATGATCTCCACTCGCGCGAGGGCCGCCAGGAAGCGGCAAGGGCCGCGCGCGACATTCTGCGCGCCGTGGAGAGCAGGCAGGCAGAGGCCGCCGCCGCCGCCGCGGAGCGCATGCTGCGTCGCCATGCCGAACGTACGCTGACGCGGCGCGCCGCGAAGACCCTGGCCTAGCCGGCGGCTACCAGAGGCGGACCCGCCGTTCCGGCGCGAGATAGATGCGGTCGTCCGGCTGGATGTCGAACGCCCTGTACCAGGCGTCCATGTTGCGGACGACGCCATTGACGCGATACCGGCTCGGCGCATGGCTGTCGCCCTCCAGCATGGCGCGCGCGAGTTCTTCCCGCACCATGTCGCGATAGGATCGGGCGTAGGCGATGAAGAAGCGCTGGTCGCCCGTGAGGCCGTCGATCACCGGGGCCGGCTGGCCGCCGAGCGACTGGCGCCAGGCGGCGTAGGCGATCTCGAGGCCGGCGAGGTCGCCGATATTCTCGCCGAGCGTGCCGAGACCGTTCACGCAAAGATCAGTAAACGGACAATAGGCGTCGTACTGGGCGATTAATTCCTCGGACTTGGCAAGAAAGCGCTCGTCGGTTGTATCGGTCCACCAGTTGCGGTTGCGTCCGTCTCCGTCGAACTGACGGCCTTGATCATCGAATCCGTGACTCATCTCGTGCCCGATCACCGCGCCGATGCCGCCATAATTCTCTGCGGGATCGGCGTCGGGATCGAAGAAGGGAGGCTGCAGGATGCCGGCGGGAAGAACGAATGTGTTGCCAAGCGGGTTGTAGAACGCGTTGACCACGTGGGCCGGCATCGGCCAGCGCGCGCGGTCGACCGGAGCGCGCAGATCGCGCTGCATGTCCCGCCAGTCGTGCTGGTAGCCGGCATAGATCGACTCGACGAGGCGGCCAGGCTCCACCGTGTAGTCCGAA
>CAZTMG010000039.1:16726-17960 GCA_964614815.1 uncultured Rhizobium sp.
TCCATCCAGTCGAGCGTGCGGATGCGGGCGGCGAACGCCGCGCGGATGTTGGCGACGATGGCGTCGATCAGCGCCTTGTTCTCCGGCGGGAAGCGGCGCTTCACATAGAGCCGGGCGACAGCCTCCCCCATACGCTCGTTGACGACGGCCACCGCAAACCGCCAGCGCTCGGGCTTCTTCGTGACGCCCGAGAGCCGCCGCGTGAAGAATTCGAACGCGCTTTCCTGGTAGGCCTTCGGCAGATAGGGCGCAAAATCGCTGGCGATATGGAACTCCAGCCAGAGCTTCCAGTCCGCCAGCGGAATCTCGCGGACCAGGGCGGCAAGGTCTCGCACGGCGGAACGATCGGTGACCACGAAACGGTCCGCGCTCCCAAGCCCGGCGGCGGCGACGAACCGCTCCCAGTCGAAGTCCGGCGCGAAGGCCTTGAGTTCGGCATAGGACATGGCGCGCATGCTTTCGGCTGCGCTGAGCGAGCGGTCATCGTCCGTATGGGCCTGTGCGATCCTGTACTCCAGCGCATAGATGCGCCCGGCGCCGCCTTCGGGATCGGCATTGCCGAGGAGGGTCAGGATTTCGGCGATGTGCCTGCGATAGGCGGCCTGCACGGTCCGCGCGGGCTGGCTCGTGTCGAGATAATAGCCGCGATGGGGCATGCCGAGCCCGGCCTGCGAGACCCACACGGCGTTGGCGTCCGGGTCGGCCGGGCTGGGGCCCACGCTGGCGCCGATGGGGGAATTGAAGCCGATCACCCCCATCACGTCGAAAAGGCCGTCCAGCGTCGAGATGGCGCGGATGCGCTGCAGGAAGGGCTGCAGCGGCGCCGATCCGCGCGCCTCGATGGCGCTCTCGTCCATCGCCGCCGAATAGAGATCGGCGATCTTCTGCTCCACGGTTCCCTCCGCCGGATGGGCGGCGGCGATTTCCTCGATCATCGCGCGCACATCATTGTCGACCCTGTCGGCGAGTTCCTCCGCAACGCCGTAGGAGGCCTTGTCGGCGGGCAGTCGGTAGGTGGACAGCCAGTCATTGTTGACGTGGCCGTAAAAGTCGTCGCCCGGGCGCGGTCGGGGCAGACGCGCCGGAACGGGCGGCGCCTCGACCATGACGCTGGCGGCGGGGGAAGGGGGCGTCGGCGCGGCGCAGGCGGCGAGCGCCAGCCAGGCGGCAAGTCCGAGACGGTGGAAGAGCCTCGCGATCAAGGGGATTCCCGCGGATGTCCACGAGGGACTCT
>CAZTMG010000040.1:0-5814 GCA_964614815.1 uncultured Rhizobium sp.
GTCGCTGGGCGAGGAGCGCGAGATGCGGATCGAGTCGATCGAGCGAGTCGGCGACATCGCGCGCGTCCGCGCGCGCGTCATACGGGACCGCCTCGCCGCGTCCCGCCGCACGCGGCCCGCCCCCTTGGGCCGTTCACGGCTCAGCCTGGTCGCCCCCAGCGCCGCGCGCGTCTGGGATGGCCGCGCATGCCCGGAAAGCAGAAGGGCCGCCCCTGCGGGCGGCCCTTCGCATCTCTCAGCCTGCCTGCAAGCGGATCAGGCGGCAGGCGCGGCCGGGGCCGCGGCAAGCTGTTCGGCCATCGGATCCTGGGCGTGCTTGACCGCGCCTTCGAAGATGGCGTTCGGCTCGATCGCCAGGGAGGCGTGGAAAATGTCGCCGCGCACCTTGGCGCCCGTGCAGAGCTGAACCTTGCGGGCGCGGATGCGGCCTTCGACCGTGCCGCGTATGACAACGGACTCGGCGATCACCTCGCCCTTGACCGCGCCGGTTTCCCCAACCGTAAGGGCCGAGGCGCGCACATCGCCGTCGATCTGGCCGTTGATGTCCAGCTCCCCCATGGAAACGATCTTGCCGGTCATCTTGACGTCAGCCGAGATGATCGACGGGCCAGAACGGGCCGCCGGGGCGCGCTTGGGGGTCATGTCCGGCGCGGGGGACTTGGGAGCCATCTGCGGCGGAGGAGCCGGCGGCTCCGGAGTTTTGCCCTTAGTGAACATGCTTGCCAGCCCTCAGAAACTTGATCGGATCGTATGCCTTGCCGCGGAAGTATATCTCGTAGTGGAGGTGCGGTCCCGTACTTCTTCCAGTCGATCCCATCGTGCCGATCTTCTGGCCGATGACCACGTCCTGGCCGAGCTTCACGCTGATCGTGTTCATGTGACCATAGAGCGTCCGGAAGCCCTGGCCGTGATCAATCTCCACGGTCCGGCCATAGCCGCCCTTCACCCCCGCATGGACTACCTTCCCGGGCGCCGTCGCAATGATGGGCGCCCCGGTGAACGCTCCAAAATCCGTGCCTTCGTGGAAGGCCGTGCGCCGGGTGAACGGATCGGGACGATAACCGAAGCCGGACGTCTCGCGATACATGCCCTGGACGGGGATGCCGAGCGGCAGGGAATGCACGGCCCGCTCGTAATCCTCCGCCTCGCGGAGACGGGCCTCCACCTCCATGACGCGGCGCTTGAAGGGATCGGATGGCGCGTCGCGGCCGAGCGCCGTGTAATTTATCGGGACAAGCGGACCGCCGACGCCGTACTGTTCCAGCACACGCGAGGCAGGAACGCCGGTCAGACGGATGACCCCCCGCGCGCCTTCGGAGCGCTTCACGGCCTCCTCCTCCAGCGCATCGAGCAGACTCGCCTGATCCTCGATCAGCCGGTCGGTGCGGTCGCGAAAGCTGGAGCCGGTCGCCGCTGCGCTGGATTTCTGCCAGTCGGGGCGGCTTTGCCGCGGGTCGCCTTCCTCGATGGTCGAATTGATGAGCAGGGAGGACTCTCCGGTCAGCGCGATCGCCGAGGCCGAGTCGAGCTTCTGGAAGCTGGAGGACACCAGACGCTTGAGCGTCTCATGACGGTCTTCGGCCTCCTCCATGGCCCGTTTGAAATCCGCCGTGCGGGCCTCAAGCAGCGCCAGCGCCGTCTCCTCTGCGGCCTTGGCGTTGCGCACTTCGCGTTCAAGCCGGGAGGCGCTGCGGTCGGACGGGCCGCCGGCATCGACAGCCGGCCCTCTCAGGAGAACGGCGACGGTCGCGAAGAGGCACCAGCCGACAACCACGGTCGCCACGCCAGCCATCATGGCCTGACGCCACGGCGAGATCGACACATAGCGGACGGCTCCGCCGCTACGATGGTAAATCTGCCTCTCGGGGAACGCCCTTTCGAAGAAGGCTTTGACTTTCGCCTTCAGGTGTTTGACCGCCATCTACACTGCCCGATCAAATGCTCTACGCGCCAAGCCCCGCTCCGCCCGCTGTAGTGCCCGGCGGCGACATGGATACTCCAGATTTTCGCCAACGCGAACCCCTGACCATGCCTTTTTCCCAAGCATCGGAGACTGCGCTTAATCTCTGATTAACAATGCTCCTGAGGCGAATTCACGCTAGGCCACGGCGTTTAACTCGCTCATCACGGCTTCGACATGACCCGGCACCCGGACGTTTCGCCACACACGGCGAATCACGCCGTCGGGACCGATCAGGAACGTCGACCGGACGATGCCCATGAACTTGTGTCCATAAAGCTGCTTCTCGGCCCAGACGCCATAGGCGTTGCATACCGTCCCGTCCTCGTCCGCCCCGAGCCTGACCTTAAGGGAATGCTTCTTCACGAAGGCCTTGTGCTCCGCCAGGCTGTCCCGCGACACGCCCAGCACGGCTGCGCCCTTCCGTGCGAATCGCGACTGCATGCCGCTGAAGGCGACCGCCTCCCGCGTACAGACCTCGGTGTCGTCCTTGGGGTAGAAGAACAGGATCAGGTGTTTCCCTGAAAAGTCTGACAGGCTGGCCGGACCGCCACGGGTCGTTGGCAGCTGGAATGCAGGGGCCGGATCGCCGGCAGTCAGTGGCTGTGACACAATCGGTCCGTAATCTTGTGCTGATACGAGTGTGTGGAGTGTATCGTCCCGCCGCCGTCCCGGTGAAGCCGCGGGCCCTGAAAGCGGGGGGCCGGCCGGAAGCCGGGCGTCCAGGAGCCGCGTGTTGAGGATTTCTGCCAGGCTTCTGATCCTCGAGATACTGGCCTTTCTCGCCTTTGCCCTCATGGCGGGGGCGGGGCTTCTGGCGTGGCGGCTCTCCCAGGGACCGATCGATCTCGAATTCGTCCGCCCCCAGGTCGAGCGCTCCCTCGCCGAGGCCCGCGGCGGCCAGCCGGTGAAAATCGAGAGACTGGCCCTCGAATGGGTGCGAAACCGGGGCCGGGTCGAAGCCGTCGCCGGCGGCTTCACCGCGATGGACAAGGCGGGCAATGTCGCCTTCCGCGCCGACCGGGCCATGATCGCTCTCGACTCCGGCGCGCTGCTCACCTTCCGTGTTCAGCCGCGCCAGCTCCGGCTGGAAAACGGGGCCGCCACCGTGGTCCGCTCCCCGGAAGGCGTCTGGACCCTCGCCGACATGGTGATCGCCCAGGAGCCGGATCCCTCCGACAAGCCGTTCGACCCGATCCGCGACATCAACTGGACGACGCTGGCGACGCCGATCCGCGCCCTCATCTCCGCCGGCTCCTTCGAGCAGGTCGAGCTGGAGGACTTCACGCTCGATGTCGACGACCGCAAGGCAGGCAATGTCTGGAGCGCCAGCCCCGTCGCCGGCGTCTGGAAAGCCAGCCGCGACGGCGTCTCGCTCAACCTCGATGTGACCCTCGCCGACGCGATACCGGGCGAGCCCAATCGTATCCGCATCGACCTCGTCTCTGACGGCAAGGTCGAACGCGCCGCCGGCAGGATTTCTGTTGACGGCGTCGATCCGCTGGCGATCGCCGAGATGTTCGGCTATCACGGCGACGCCTTTTCCTCCGGCCGCCCTGCCAGCGCCGCCTTTTCCGTCTCCGCAACCGAGCGCTCGGGCCTCCTCAGCACCAGCCTGTCGCTGTCCGGCGTCACCGGCACGTTCACGATGGCGGACAAGGCGGTGGCCGTGAAGGACCTCGCCTTCGATGCGGCCTACGACCCGTCCACCAAGAAGATCACGCTGAACTCCCTGGACGTGACGAGCGACTGGGTGACTGGCGCCTTCAAGGGCGAACTCGACGCCTCGGCCATCATGCGTGGAGAAGCGGGCGCGCCCACGCCGTTCCAGATCTCGGGAACCGATTTCACCATCGATGCGCGCCCCGTCTTCGAAGATCCGTGGGTGTTCAGCGCCGCCGCCCTCGAGGGAACGCTTGACCTGGACCAGTCGCGTGTCGCTATCTCGCGTCTCGAAGCGGTGACGGGCGAACTCAACGCCAGCGCATCCGGCGAGGTCTGGCTCGACACGCAAGGCGGGACGCCCCAGGTCGGCATCAGGGGCAAGGCGCTCGGCACGGGCAGGATCACGCCGGCGCAGGTGCTCGATTTCTGGCCGACAGGCCTTGGCGCCGGGACGCGTGAATGGGTGCGGGAACGCATCACCGCCGGCACGGCCAACCGCGCCGTCTTCTCGATCGACTGGCCGCCCGGCGCCAACGCCCGGGGCTTTCTGCCGGACGAGCATCTGTCCCTCGAGTTCGACGTGCAGGACGCAAGCGTGAAAGTGCTCAGCGACCTGCCGGCCATCACCGGGGTTTCCGGCAAGGGCCATCTGAAGGGAAACAGTCTGACCTTCGATGTGAAGACCGGCCTGATGGACGCATGGCGGCTCGGCGAGGCCAGGGTGAGCATCCCGCGCTTCCACCCCGGCGGCGAAACCATGGTCGTCAGCGCGACAGGGTCGGGCGAACTCGGCCCCTTGCTGCGGGCCGTCGAACAGAGCCAGTTCGGCTTCGCCAGCCGCTACGGCCTGGACGTGCGCCAGGTCGCCGGTCTCGGCTCGATCGACGTCACGGTCCGCCAGCTGATCACCGACGCCCCCAAACCCGAGGATGTCGATTTTTCCATTCGTGGAAAGTTCCAGTATGTCACCCTGCCCAACCTGATGGGCGATCTTGGCCTCAGCCGGTCGAGTCTCGACATCGACCTTGGCCCGGAGGGCATGACGGCCAGCGGCGCGGGCCAGTTCGGTCCGGCAGCCGTGACCTACACCTGGCGGGAGCGCGCGCCCTCGGGCGGCGATCCCGGCAATGTCGAACTGACCGCGAGGGCGCGCGCGACGCCGGATGTCCTCAATGCCTTCGGCTTCGCGGCGCGCAACTTCATGCAGGGCGAGACGGTCGTCGACCTCCGCGCCACGGGCCCCGGCGGCCGAAACTTCGACATGATCACAGCCAATCTCGACTTCACCAGGGCCCAGCTCGAATTCGCGGAGTTCGGCCGGCGACAGCCCTACGGTGCGCCGGCGCGCGGCGCGGTGCGCTTCGGCGCCGACGGCAATGGATCGGTCGTGACGGGCGACGTGCGCGCCGACGGGCTCGAACTGGCCGGCGAAGTGCGCATGGACGCATCCGGCGTCATCCAGGGATTCGACATCGAACGCGTCTACTCCCGCAACTCCATCGACCTGCGGGGATCGGGCTCGCGCCGTCAGGACGGGGGCTACAGGATTTCGCTCAGCGGTCCGTTTCTTGACGCCAGCCCATGGATGGACGGCCTTCTCGACATGTCGCAATCCGGCGGAGGAACGCTCGACGGCGTCGGCGGCCCGGGCGAAGCCGGACCGGTCTACGACATTCAGCTCAACGCCGGCCGCATGAGGCTTCGCCCGGATGCGGAGATCACCGACACGCGCATAAGCCTGTCGCTCGATTCCGAAGGCCCCCGCAGCGGCGTCATCTCCGGCGCCATCTCCACCGGCAAGTCGATGAAGATCGACATCGGCACGGAAAACGGCCGGCGCACCGTGAAACTCGCCGCCGACGACGCGGGCTTCGCCGCGCGCGTCCTCCTGAAGGCGGACTATCTCATCGGCGGCAGACTTCTCTTCGACGGCAAGTTCAACGGCCCGGTTGGAGATGCGCTTGTCACCATGACGGACGTGCGCCTCAAGGATGCGCCGCTTGTCGCGCAGATATTCGCGCTGGCATCGCTCCAGGGGCTGGCCGACGTGCTGTCGGGCGAGGGCGTCCTGTTCACGAACGTCCACGCGCCCGTTCGTCTCGTCGATGGCCGCATCGACCTGCCGGGCATGCGCGCGACGGGCCCCGCCCTTGGTTTCACCGCGCGCGGCTGGATCGCGCCAGAAACCG
>CAZTMG010000040.1:5834-17749 GCA_964614815.1 uncultured Rhizobium sp.
TGGCGCCGCGGGCGCTGCTGGCGATGAGCGCGCGCGCCCTGCCGATCATCGGCGACCTTTTCGTTTCGCGCCAGGGCGAGGGCATGTTCGCGCCGACCTATTCGGTGCGCGGCACGTTCGCCCGCGCCAACATCTCGATCAACCCGATCGCCGCGCTCACGCCCGGCGTCCTTCGCCGCATCTTCGAGAATCCGTCGGAACCGCCGCCGACGACAGGCGAGAGCGAGTAGCGCAAATGCGAACGGCCCGGCGGATGGCCGGGCCGTCGCCGCCTCGGATCGGCTCCTCAGCCGGCTTCAGCCAGCTTCTTGATGTTCTGCAGCGCCGCCTCGAACTGCTTGCGGCGACCGTTGATGTCGGCGTCCTTGGCGGCCTGGTCGGCCTTGTCGGAAACGTCGAGCATCAGCGTGTAGTTGATCCTGGTGGTGTTCGCGTCCACCGGCACGGCCTCGATGAAGCCATGGTACAGGTTGTACCATTTCCCCTCGACCGGGGGCTGCGTGTAGCCATAGCCGTATTGCGACTTCGCGGTCATGACCTCGGTGACCCGGCCGGCGATCACGCGAACCGAGCCCACATTGCTGTGGCCCGACGTGATCTCGCAGGGCACGCCTCCGGTCGGCGTGATCCATTTGGAGATGTCGCACCACCCGCCAACCTTGGCCCACACGTCGGCCACCGGCTTGTTGATGGTGATCTCCATCGGAATGGAAACGTATTCGGGCGCCTTCTGGGCCCATGCCGCGCCCGCGCCCAGGACGGCGGCGCCCATCGCGCAGGCCGCCAGCTTGACTGTCAGTTTCATGGTTCGACTCTCCTCCGGTCCGCACTCTCGGCGGTGGCCGGCAGGTGAGCTTACGGATACGGAAAGCGCCAGCGGAATCTTGCGCCTGACTGCATCACAAGCGCGGCGCCAGCGCCTTACGCAGCGTTCATGCCGCCCGGGATTCGTCCGCCGGCTCCCGGTCGCCCCGTTGCACGGCAAGATCTTCCCGGCTCGTCGACCAGAGGCGGTTGATCTCCGCCACCAGGTCGCGCTCGGCGATCGGCTTCGACAGGTAGCCATCCATTCCCATGCCGAGATAGCGCTCGCGGTCGCCCGTCATCGCGTCTGCGGTCAGCGCGATCACCGGCACGTCCCGCCAGTCATGCCGGCTCGCCCGGATATGGCGGATCGTCTCCGTGCCATCCATCACCGGCATGTGAACGTCCAGCAGCACGATGTCGAACGTCTCGCGTTCGAGCGCGGCAAGGGCCTCCTTGCCATTCGTCGCCTCGACGATGCGCATGTTGTACGGACGCAGGAAGAGGCTGGCCACCTGCCGGTTGATCGGGTGGTCATCGACCAGCAGGAGCCGCAGGCCGCTCGACCTCAGCCGCGTGCGCATCTCGTCCTCGCTGGCGGTCGCGCCTTCGTTGACGACGCGATGCTGCGGCGCGGCTTCTCCCGCCAGGAAAGTGAAGGTGAACTCCGAACCGCGCCCGGGCTCGGAACGAACGCTGGCTTCCCCGCCCATCAGCTCGGCAAGGCTGCGCGTGATAGAGAGACCGAGGCCCGTGCCGCCATACTTGCGCGAGGTGGAATCGTCGGCCTGCGTGAAGGGACGGAACAGGCGGGCCATCGTCTCTTCGTCCATCCCGATGCCCGTATCGGTGACCCGGATGCGGACCAGGTGCTGGTCGTCCGATACGCGCTTCGCCGTGACGAACACCTCCACGCGCCCCTGCCTTGTGAACTTTATCGCGTTGGAGATCAGGTTCGACACGCACTGGCGCACGCGCACGGCGTCAAAGTTGAGAACCTGCGGCAATTCAGAGTCGAGCGACAGGTAGAATTCCAGACCGGCTTCCTCCGCCTTCGGCTTCCACAGCCGATGCAGGCGGCGCAGCGTGTGCACGAGGTCCGTGTCCGCCTTCACGATGGCGATCTTGCCGGCCTCGATTTTCGACAGGTCCAGCACATCGTTAAGCAGCGCCATCAGGTTGCGGCCGGAATCAAGAATGGTCTGCACCTGTTCGCGCTGTTCGGGGGTGAGATTCCCCATCTCCAGCACCTGCGCCATGCCGAGAATGCCGTTCAGCGGCGTCCGGATCTCGTGGCTCATGTTGGCGAGGAAGGCCGACTTGGCGTTCGACGCCGCCACGGCCGCCGCCTGAGCCTTCTTCAGCTCCTTCTCGCGCTGGCGCAGCTCGGTGACATCCACGGAGATGGCGACCTGACGTCCCTCGGACATCGGACAATAGGTGATCTGCACGACACGACCGTCCGCCGTCCGTTGCTCGTAGGTCTGCCCGCTGATCTTGAGGGCGCTGTATTTCTCGATCTGCTCGGCGACCTCCGCCTCGGTCGCGGTCGGCATCACGGCGCGAACATTGTATTCCAGCGCCTCGGCATAGGTGCGCGCGCCCCGCGCAAAGGCTTCGTAGAGATGCGGAAACCGCTTCTCCGACACGCTGTTGTGAAGGATGGGCACGCCGTCGGCGTCGAAGATCGAGATGCCGTCCGGCAGGTTCTCGATCGCCTCCATGAAGATGGGATCGACATTCTTGAGATTGGTCGGCGCCATGGTCGTTTCACCCTTTGCCGGCCGGCGTGTCGCCGGTCCGGTCAATGGTTGCGCCGCGGTTCTGTAAGCCTGGGTCCGCCGGGCGGAGACAGGCGCGCCCGCTTGTGCGCAACTCTCCCGGATGTCTTTGTAGCCCGTTATCCCTAAGAACTGCTGAGCAAGAGGTAGCCAATGTGCTAACGCGCCACAGGGTGATGACTGCCGGGCGAGGGCGGCTGGAGCGGGTAGAGGGAATCGAACCCTCGTATTCAGCTTGGAAGGCTGCTGCTCTACCATTGAGCTATACCCGCGAGCCGGGGCGCGATTACGCGAAAACGCGGGCGAAGTCTACGGGGGCGGGGCGCCCCTCAGCGGTTGCGTTTCGGGACGCGGACGAAGAAGCCGCAGATCGGCTTGCCGTCCAGGTCCGTGATCCGCTCCACCTGCACATCCAGCCAGGCGGACCGGAAGCCCGGCGATTCCGCCCTGAATTTCTTGAGCAGCTCCTGCCGGTAGCTGGCGGCGATCGCTTCCCGCTCCGCGTCCGTCAGCACACGCCGGCGAGAGGTGTCCGGCGGCCGGACTGGCGGGCGGCGGGGCCGGCGGCCTTCGGCGATGATCTCTTCCAGCTCGTCGATGGCGAAGCGGGCGGCGTCGATCTGGTAGGTGCAGCGCGCCAGCTTCTGGTAAAGCTCCGCCTGCTCGCCCGGCGGCGCCTTCATCAGCTCTTCCTCCAGCCGCTGATGCGCGATGGCGAGTCTGCGCAGCCGCGCCTTCCGCTCTTCCAGATCCTGCTCGATCGGCTCCATGCCCGCAGGATAAGACCGGGAGCGCCAAGCTCAAAGGGGCGTCAGCTGTCGAGATCCTTCCGGATCGCGGCGAAGACGGCGTGAAACATCTCTTCCGTCAGCCGTCCGGTGTTCGTGTTGTAGCGGCTGCAATGATAGCTGTCGTGAAGCGCCAGCGGCCCGTTGGGCCCCGCCAGGACGAAGCGCCGGCCATGACCGAACACGGCGCTCGCCGGCTTCTGCCCCAGCGCGCGGACCGTGCTGTCATGCGCGATCCGCCCCAGCGCCAGCACGACCCGCAGGTTCGGCAGGGCGGCGATCCGGCTCGCGAGGAAGGGGCGGCAGTTCACGATCTCCGCCCCGGTCGGCTTGTTTTCCGGAGGAACACACCGGACGGCATTGGTGATCATGACGTCCTTCAGCGCCAGTCCGTCGTCCGGCCGCGCCCTGAACGTTCCCGTCGAGAGGCCGAATTTTTCCAGCGTTGCGTAGAGAAGGTCGCCGGCGTAATCGCCGGTGAAGGGCCGCCCCGTCCGGTTCGCCCCCTGGAGCCCCGGCGCCAGCCCCACGATCAGCAGCCGCCCCGATGCATCGCCGAACGATGGCACTGCGCCATTGTACCAGTCGGGATGCGCCGCGCGGTTCGACGCCAGGAACCCCGCCAGCCGCGGGCAAAGGGCGCAGTCCTTGGGGGCTTCCGGGGGAAAGGCGGGGGCGGTCTTGGACATGACTTTTCCTGCCCGGGCGCGGGCGTCCGGTCAAATCGACCGGGAGGCGGCCGGACAGCCTGCCTGAACTCCCTGTAACTGCTGGTAAAACCGCGTTGAAACGCTTATGTTGCGTTCGCGAACCGCTTCCTGTAGACGGGGCGGCCCCCAAAAGGAGTTTCGCATGGCCCGCGTGACGGTTGAAGACTGCGTTGAAAAGGTGCCGAACCGCTTCAACCTGGTTCTGCTGGCCGCGCACCGCGCCCGCCTGATCCGCGAGGGAGCGCCCATCACGATCGACCGCGACAATGACAAGGACCCGGTTGTGGCCCTTCGCGAGATCGCGGCCGAGACCGTCGATCTCGAAACCGTTCGCGACAGCCTGGTCGCCGAGCTTCAGGAAGTGCGTCCGAACGAGGAGGCCGAGAAGGAAGCCGACAGGCGCGCCCTGGCTGCCGCCCCGGCCTCGTCGGAAGAGGAAGTTCTCAAGGCCTATCAGGTTGAGCTGGAGTCGGCGCGCGAAGAGCGCTTCTAGGATTGTGATGCATGGGGCAACCGTCCAACGTCGCCCCCTTCAGGAAGCCTGAGACGACGGCCCCTGCCGCCGGAGCCGCCGCAAGGCCGCGCGGCCGGAAATTCCTCCGCCAGCACGAACTGGTCGAACGGGTTCTCGCCTACCAGCCGGATGCAGACGAGGACGCCCTGAACCGCGCCTACGTCTTCGCCGTGATGAAGCATGGCCAGCAGCTGCGCCATTCCGGCGACCCCTATTTCGCCCATCCCGTGGCCGTGGCTGGCCTGTTGACCGACCTGAAGATGGACCAGGCGACCATCATCGCCGGACTTCTCCATGATGTGGTCGAGGATTGCGACGTGTCGGTCGACGAGATCCGCGACCTGTTCGGCAGGGATGTCGCCGACCTTGTCGACGGCGTGACCAAGCTGCCGAAGGTGACGGGCAGCACCTCGACCCGCGCCCTGATCCAGGCGGAGAACTTCCAGAAGTTCATCCTCGCAACCACGAAGGACATTCGCGTCCTCCTGGTGAAGCTGGCGGACCGGCTTCACAACATGCGGACAATCGAATTCATGCCGACCGAGGAGGCCCGGCTGCGGATCTCGCGTGAGACGCTGGATATCTACGCTCCGCTGGCCCGCCGGGTTGGCCTTTCCATCTTCGCCGTCGAGCTTGAAGACCTTGCGTTCCGCCAGGTGAACCCGGTGGCCTATTCCGCCATCACCAAGCGCCTCGAGGAACTGTTGGAGGACGACACCTCCGTGCTCGACCGCATCCAGTCGGACCTGGAGACCGTCATGCTGGCGCGTGGCGTGCGCGGAGAATTGCAGGGGCGCATGAAGCGGCCCTATTCGATCTGGCGCAAGCTCGAAACCAAGTCGATCTCGTTCAAGGATCTGGGCGACGTCTTCGCCTATCGGTTCATCGTCTCGACGGTCGATGAATGCTACAAGGCCCTCGGCGCAGCGCACCAGCAGTGGGCGGCGCTCTCGGAGAAGTTCAAGGACTACATCTCCGTTCCCAAGCCAAATGGCTATCGCTCCATTCACACCACCTTCCTTGGCCCCGGCAATCGTCGCGTCGAACTGCAGATCCGCACGCGGGAAATGGACGCGGTCGCCGATCGCGGCGTGGCGGCGCACTGGAAATACAAGAACTCGCAATACGGCTTCGACGCCGAAGCCGCCCGCGAATCCGGCCTCGACGCTGAAGCCGAGCTGGTCGAATTCGCCGACATGCTGAAGCATGGCTCGTCGCCCGAGGAATTCCTCGAGCACGCCAAGCTTCAGATGTACCGTGACAGCGTTTTCGTGTTCACGCCGAAGGGACAGCTCGTCCGTCTCCCCGCCGGCGCCACGCCGCTGGACTTCGCCTACGCCGTCCATACCGAGATCGGCGACACCACCATCGGCGCGCGTATTAACGGGCAGGAGCGGCCGCTGCGCACCAAGCTGGAAAATGGGGACACGGTCGAGATCCTGCGGGGCGCCAAGCCCGCGACCCAGCCGCACTGGGAGAGTCTCGCCGTCACCGGCCGCGCGCGCTCCGCCATCCGCCGCCTTACACGCGTCGCGGAGCGCGTCGAGTTCATCGCCATCGGCGAGCGCCTGATCGAGCACGCCCTGCGCCGCATCGGTCTCGACCCCGCCGAGGTCGACCGCGCCGAGATGACCAGCCGCACCGGTTTCGAGAAATTCGAGGCGCTGGCCGAGTCGGTAGGAAGAGGGCGCCTCTCGACGGCCGACATGCTGGAGAAGGCCTTCCCCGGCCTCGACGATCCGGGCCGACACGCCATGTCGACGCCCGACGGCGAAATCCCCAATCTCATCGCGGGCGGCGATACGACCCCCGGGGTCACCATGCATCTGGCCGAATGCTGCTCCCCGCTGCCGGGAGACCGTATCGTCGGCGTGCTGATCCCGGAGAAGGGCATCGAGGTCCACGTGATCGACTGCGCCCGCCTGGCGGATCATGAGGATCAGGCCGATCGCTGGCTCGACCTGCGCTGGCGTCCCAAGGGCGAGGCGGACGCGCTTGCTGTCGGCCGCATCCATGTCACCACCGCCAACCGTCGCGGCGCGCTCGCCCTGCTGGCCAAGACCGTGTCGGACGCGCAGGGCAACATCATCAACGTCAAGACGCTGAAGCGCTCGCCCGACTTCTTCGACTTCGAGTTCGACATCGAGGTGGAGGACAACAGGCGCCTCACCCAGATCGTCGCCGCCCTTCGGGCGCTGGCCGTCGTGGACTCGGCCGAACGGGTCAAAGGATAGCCCGGGCGTTGAGCCTTTTCCCCGAAACCGCTACAGCGACCCCATGAACACGCAAGACGTCCTCGACGAATTCAAGAAGGTCGGCGCCCTGCTGGAGGGACATTTCATCCTCTCCTCCGGGCGGCGCAGCCCCGTCTTCCTCCAGAAGGCGCTGGTCTTCTCCCACCCGCCAACCACCGAGAAGCTGTGTTCGGCGCTGGCGCGCAAGCTGGAGGCCGAGTTCGGCCGGATCGACGTGGTGGTCGGCCCTGCAGTCGGCGGCCTGATCCCCGGCTATGAGACGGCGCGCGCCCCCGGTTGCCGCGCGATCTACACCGAGCGCGAGGGCGGCGTGATGAGCCTGCGCCGCGGCTTCACCGTCTCGCCCCGGGACCGCGTGGTCGTCGTGGAAGACATCGTCACCACCGGCATATCCATGCGGGAGACGCTGGACGCCATGCGCAGCGCGGGCGCCAATGTGATCGGCGCCGCGTGCGTGGTGGATCGCTCCAACGGCAAGGCGGACGTCGGCGGGCTGAAGCTCGTCTCGCTGGCCGCCGTCGACTCCCCCGACTACGACGCCAGCGATCTGCCGCCCGAACTGGCGGCGATCCCCGCCGTGAAGCCGGGGAGCCGGGGCCTGACATGAAGCTGGAGCGCGCCCGCCTCGGCGTGAACATCGACCACGTCGCGACCATCCGCAACGCCCGCGGCGGCGCGCATCCCGACCCCGCCAGGGCCGCCGCCATCGCGCAGGCGGCCGGCGCCGACGGCATCACCATCCACCTGCGCGAGGATCGCCGGCACATCCGCGACGAAGACCTTGCCGCGGTGCGAGGCGCGGTCGCCCTGCCGGTCAATCTCGAGATGGCGACGACGGAGGAGATGCTCGCCATCGCGCTCGATTACAGGCCCCACGCCGCCTGCCTCGTGCCGGAGCGCCGGGAAGAACGCACGACCGAGGGCGGCCTCGACGTCGCGCGGCTGCATAACCATGTCGCGCCTTTCGTTCAGAAACTTCGCGACGCCGGCATCCGCGTCTCGCTGTTCATCGAGCCCAGCATCGTCCAGGTCGCAGTGGCGGAGGCGATCGGCGCGCCGGTGGTCGAACTCCATACCGGCAGGTATGTGGAGCTGTCCTTTGCGGGCGACAGCGCGGGCGCCGCCGAGGAGTTGAAGCGGCTGCAGGAGGCCGCCGCGCATGGCCATGAACGCGGCATCGAGATTCACGCCGGGCACGGACTGACCTACGATACCGTGCGGCCGGTCGCCGCCATTCCGGAGGTGCGCGAGTTGAATATCGGCCACTTCATCATGGGCGAGGCGCTGTTCGTTGGTCTGGAGACAGCGGTGAAACGCATGCGGCATGAAATCGATGCCGCGCGAGGGCTCGCATGATCATCGGGATCGGCATCGACATCTGCGATATCCGCCGCATCGAAAAATCTCTGGCGGAGTTTGGCGACCGCTTCACGCATCGCGTGTTCACGGAGGTCGAGCGCAGGACAGCCGACCGCCGCCGGCAGCGCGCGCCGACCTACGCCAAGCGTTTCGCCGCCAAGGAAGCCTGCGCCAAGGCGCTGGGCACGGGCGTTCCGCGCCGGGGCGTCCACTGGCGGCACATGGGCGTGATCAACCTGCCCACCGGCAAGCCCACTTTCGCGCTGACGGGGGGCGCGGCCGAGCGTCTCGCCAGGCTGACTCCTCCGGGGATGAGCAGTTTCGTCCACCTCACCATCACGGACGAGTATCCCTATGCGCAGGCGCAGGTCATCATCGAGGCGTTGCCGGCGGGAACAGGACCGTGACGCGCCCCAACTCCAGCCATACCGGAAAGCGCCGCCGCAACCGGGCCCGCGCCGAAGGCCCGCCGGCCCTGACGCCGGAGCAGCGCGAGGCATGCGAGGCCAGCATCGGCCATCGCTTCAAGGACCCGGCCTTGCTCGACCGGGCGATGACCCACCGCAGCGCGGCGCAGGGCAAGACCGCCGCATGGAGCAATGAGCGCCTCGAATTCCTTGGCGACCGCATTCTTGGGCTCGTGATGGTCGAAACGCTGCTGGACCGCTTTCCCAGGCTCCGCGAGGGCGAGCTTGCTCCGCGTCTCAACAATCTGGTCAGCCGTGAGACCTGCGCCATCGTCGGCGCGGAGCTGGGCCTCGGCCGGTTCCTGATCGTGGACCGCGCGGAGCGGTCCACCGGCGGACCGGATAAGCCTTCGCTGCTGGCCAACGCGATCGAGGCCGTGATCGGCGCCATCTATCAGGATGCAGGCATCGAAAAGGCGCGGAAGGTTGTCCTCAAGGCGTGGAAGCGGCGGCTTCAGGCAATCCCGGAGCTTGGGCGCGATCCCAAATCCGCTCTGCAGGAATGGGCGCAGGGCGAGGGGCTGCCTACGCCCGTCTACCGCCAGGTCTCGCGCGCGGGACCAGACCATGCGCCGGTGTTCACGGTGACCGTTCTGGTCGATGGTCATGATCCGGCGTCCGGCGTCGGGAGTTCGAAACAACTCGCGGAGCGCGAGGCTGCGCGGGCCCTGCTTGCGGCGATCGGAGTTCAGCCATGAGCAGCGCGACGCGGGCAGGCTTTGCGGCGATCATCGGCGCCCCCAATGCCGGGAAATCCACGCTGGTGAACCAGCTCGTCGGCACGAAGATTTCCATCGTCACGCACAAGGTGCAGACGACGCGCTTCCCTGTCCGCGGGGTGTTCATGCGCGACAACGCCCAGATCGTGCTGGTGGATCTGGTCTTCTCCCTCGACTCGATCATCACCGCGGCGTCATGATCCGCGGCAACGCGCAGGTGGTGCTGGTCGACACGCCCGGCATCTTCGCGCCGAGGCGGCGGCTTGATCGCGCAATGGTGAAATCCGCATGGGAAGGCGCGACCGATTCCGATGCGATCGTGCATCTGATCGATGTCCGGCGCTGGGCCGGAAAGGGCGAGAGGGCGGAAGACGAGGCGATCGTCGCCCGCCTCAAGGAGCTGGACGCGAAGGCCATCCTTGCGCTCAACAAGATAGATCTGGTGGAGCGCCCGGCCCTGCTTGCCGCCGCGCAGACGCTATTCGCCGCAGGCGCCTATTCGGACGTGCTGATGATTTCCGGCCTCACCGGCGATGGCGTGGAGCAGCTTGCCGACCTTCTCGCCAGCCGGATGCCGGAGGGCCCCTTCCTGTTTCCCGAGGACCAGGCCGCCGACATTCCTAGTCGCCTGATCGCGGCGGAGGTGACGCGCGAAAAACTGATGCTGCGGCTGCATCAGGAAATCCCCTACCAGCTCACGGTCGAAACCGAGACGTGGGAACAGCATGGCAATGGCGCGGTGAAGATCGGGCAGATGATCCATGTCGCGCGCGAGGGACACCGCTCCATCATTCTTGGCCGCGGCGGCCAGACGATCAAGGAGATCGGCATGGCGGCGCGCAGGGAGCTGCAGGAGATCCTGGGCCGGCCCGTTCATCTCTTCCTGCGGGTGAAGGTCTCCGAACGCTGGCAGGACAGCCGCGAGCGTTTCACCGCCATGGGCCTCGATTTCGACGCTTGATGCGGCCTCTCCCTGATCGATGCAATTTCACCGATCACGGCAAGGGCGGTTTCGGAGTCTGCTGGTAATCTCCTCCCGAGAGCGGCCGACGGGGTGGTTCATGCAGCGCAGCGCGAAGGGACCGGACGGGTCCGGACAGCCGATGCAGATTGCCGACCTGCGCGCCAGCCTGCGCGCCGGCAGCGCAGCCGCCAGCCGCTCCAGAGAGTCGCGGCTGCCAAAGCCCCCGAAGCCGCGCAAGAATGTTGTCCGCGAGACCGATGAGGAACGCGCGGCGAAAGCGGAGAAGCAGGCCATGGCCTTGCACCGGACCTCGCTTCTCAAGGGGGGCGATTCCGGAAAGCCGTATCTACGCCCCGGCGAGAGGCTGGAGCAGAGGAAGGGAACGATCAGCGGCCTGCTCTTCCAGCTTGTCCTTGTCCTAGCTGTTGCAGGCGGGGTTGCCTATGCGCTCGACCCGACCATCGTGCCGGCTGAGTGGCAGCAGAAGGCGCACGAATTCGTCTCGCAATATGTAAAGATCTAGCCGCTCGCGATGGCGCGCCTCGAAGGTCTTGGACACGAAGGGCGACTTGAAGCAACGCGGCAGGGCTTCAAACAAGCCGGGGCCGGCTTCCGGCGCGCGGACCTGCAGGCCTATGTGCGGCGGCTGGGCGGCGCATTTGGCATGCTTGTCCTCGGCGCCGGGATCGGCGTCAGCGGTTTCATGCTCATCGACAGCCTGCGCGAACCCGAACATCAGACCCGTGATGGCGTCTTCAGCTTTCGGGGTCCCTATTACGCTTCCTGCCGCGAGGCGTTTCAGGACGGACGCGTCAACATCCGCCGCGACGAGCCGGGTTATCGCGCAGCGCTCGACGCCGATCGCGATGGACTTGCCTGCGAGCCTTATGGACAGTCTCAGGCGCGGATGCTGGCCCGGCCGAGATAGCGGGCGGCGTCGCCGAGTTCGTCCTCGATGCGAAGCAGCTGGTTGTACTTCGCAAGCCGGTCGGAACGGGCGAGGGAGCCGGTCTTGATCTGGCCGCAGTTTGTCGCGACCGCCAGGTCGGCAATGGTCGCATCTTCCGTTTCACCCGAGCGATGGGACATGACGGCGCCATAGCGGTTGATCTGCGCGAGTTGCACCGCATCCAGGGTCTCGGTGAGGGAGCCGATCTGGTTCACCTTGACCAGGATGGCGTTGGCGGCGCCGCGCGCGATGCCCTGGGCGAGGCGTTCGGTATTGGTCACGAAGAGATCGTCGCCCACCAGCTGGCAGCGATCGCCGATCTCTTTCGTGAGCGCGATCCAGCCATCCCAGTCGTCTTCCGCCATGCCGTCTTCTATGGAGACGATAGGGAAGCGTTTCACGAGATCGGCGAGATATTTCACGAACTGGTCGGAGCCGAGCGACTTGCCCTCGCCTTCCAGCTCATACTTGCCGCCCCTGTAGAACTCGGTCGAGGCGGCGTCGAGCGCCAGAACCACGTCCTCTCCCGGCTGGTATCCCGCCTGCTCGATCGATTTCATGATGAAGCCGAGCGCCTCGTCGGTCGACTTGAGGTTGGGCGCGAA
>CAZTMG010000041.1:0-3353 GCA_964614815.1 uncultured Rhizobium sp.
CGACACGTTCTACTGCATCGGCACGGCGGCGGGACCGCACCCCTATCCGGAGCTGGTGCGCGATTTCCAGTCGGTCATCGGGCGGGAAGCGAAGGCGCAGATCCTGAAACAGGAAGGGCGGCTGCCGGATGCGCTTGTGGCGGCGATCGGCGGCGGGTCGAACGCGATGGGGCTGTTCCATCCCTTCCTCGAGGACGAGGGCGTCAAGCTGATCGGCGTCGAGGCGGGCGGGCATGGCGTCGAAACGGGCCTGCACGCGGCGAGCCTGACCGGCGGGCAGCCGGGCATCCTGCACGGAATCGACCAGTACCGCGCGGCCGCCGAAGGCCTGCTGCAAGACGCCAACGGACAGATCATCGACGCGCACTCGATCTCGGCGGGGCTCGATTATCCGGGCATCGGCCCCGAGCACGCCTTCCTGCACCAGACGGGGCGCGCGGAGTATCGCACCTGCACGGACAAGGAAGCGCTGGAGGCGTTCCAGCTGTGCACGCGGCTCGAGGGCATCATCCCGGCGCTGGAGCCGGCGCATGCGCTGGCGCGCACGGGCGATGTGGCCAGGGAGCTCGGCAAGGACGGTCTCGTCATCATGAACATGTGCGGCCGGGGCGACAAGGACATCTTCGCCGTGGCGGGGCATCTGGGCTTGAAGATCTGATGCGGGCGGCGCTGGTTCTTGTTGTGCTGGCGCTCGCGGCCTGCTCGCCGCCCGACAAACCGATCCTGCGCGGGCAGCTCGACCTGCCGGTGGCGCAGGGGGATACGTGGAAGCTGTGCGCCGATGACGGGTTCGATGACACGACGCCGAATGCCGATTGCGTGCTGGCGTCGGAGAACGATCCGATGAAGGGCTATCGCGCGGCGCTGACGGAGCGCGGGTGGGCGCAGGTGGAGACGGCGGCCAATAACATCGAGACTTGGGTGACTGGCGAGGGCGCGGCGTGCCGGCGACTTGACGTCACCGGCGTGGGCGAGCGGTTTGCCGCAAAGATGTACACGCTGCTGCGCTTCGAGCTGCGCGACGGACCGTGCGAATAATTAGCGGATTGCCTGATTGTCATTCCGCATGCCGCGAGTGGCGGTGGGAAGCCCTTCCTTTGGAGGCTCCCGGCAGGCATGAAGGCGGGAGCAGGGAGAGACGCCCATGACCACCCACGCCGGATCGTGCCATTGCGGAAAAGTCGCGTTCGAGCTGACGGGGACGTTTGGCGGCGCGGTGGTGTGCAACTGCTCCTACTGCCGACGGACGGGGAACATGCTGGCGTTCACGACGCCGGAGAATTTCCGGCTGACGACGCCGCAGAAGGACGTCTCGGTCTACCTGTTCAACACGCAGAAGATAAACCACTACTTCTGCGCCAATTGCGGGGTCGCGACGCATGGCGGCGGCGTGGCCCCGGATGGCCGGGCGATGGTGGCGGTGAACCTGCGCTGCGTGCCGGACATCGATCTCGACGCGCTGGAGATCCAGAAGTTCGACGGGGCGAGCCTGTAGGGCGGCCCGGGGCGCGGCCGTCGCCAGTGCCGGATCGGCGTCCGGCAAGGGGATGTTCCCGCTTTGTTGCAGTGCGGCATCGGGAAGCGCGCCGGGGGGTCGGCGCCGGGGCCACAATCGGTTATATTTCGTGACTTCCGGCCCTTCGGGGCGCAATGGAACCTGCGTCTGGCCTCACCCGTCGAAGCGCTTTTCACCCCCAAAATCAACGACATGACCGCTGACCGGATCGCCGCGACCTTTGACGCCTGCGCCAGACAGGGACGGGCGGCGTTTGTCGGCTACCTAATGGCGGGCGACCCGGACATCGAGACAAGCCTCAGGAATATCAAGGCTCTGGCCGAGGCCGGGGCTGACATCATCGAGGTCGGTGCGCCGTTCACGGACCCCATGGCGGATGGACCGGCAATCCAGAAGGCGGCCCTGCGCGCGCTGGCGGCGGGAACGAACCTTCTGGCGACGCTGGATATCTGCCGCCGGTTCCGCGCCGAGAATGCGACAACGCCCCTGATCGTCATGGGCTACGCTAATCCGATCCACCGCATGGGCTTTGCGGCTTTTGCCAGGGCCGCAGCCGAAGCCGGCGTCGACGGCGTCATCACGGTCGACCTGCCGCCGGAGGAGGATGGCGAGCTGCGCCGGGAGCTGGAGGCGCACGGACTGGCGGTGATCCGCCTCGCGACGCCGACGACGACCGAAAAGCGTATGGAGACTGTGACGAACGGCGCGTCCGGTTTTGTATACTATGTGTCGGTTGCAGGCGTGACTGGCGCTGGAGTCGGCGCCGACGCTGACATTTCCGTGGGCGTGGAACGCGCGCGCCGCATCTCGAAACTGCCTGTGGCCGTGGGCTTTGGCGTACGCACACCGGAGCAGGCGGCCCGGTTCGCGCGCCTCTGCGATGGCGTGGTGGTGGGCTCGGCGCTTGTCGAACAGGTGCGCGAGGCGGTCGAGCAGGGCGATCCCGCGTCGTCTGTCAAGAAAATAAGTGTGGTTGCAAAGACACTGTCAAACGCCATAGCCTTGGCGCGTACCGAACGGAGTGTTCCGTGAACTGGCTGACAAACCTTCCTCCCGGGCTGAAGTCCATCTTCACGAAGCGCGAGGACACGGAGGGCGACGACCTCTGGGTCAAATGCCCGAAGACGGGCGAGCTGGTCTACCGGCAGGAACTGGAGAGCTCCTACTGGGTGACGCCGGCGGGCGCGCACATGCGCCTCTCGCCGGAGCAGCGCTTCGGCTACATGTTCGATGGCGGCGTCTACGCCGAGATCCCCATGCCGCCGGTGATGAAGGACCCGCTGAAGTTCAAGGACGACAAGCGCTACACGGACCGCCTCAGGGCGGCCAAGGCCAAGACGGGGCGTGACGACTGCATGGCTGCGGCGCACGGCGACATCAATGGCCGCAAGGCGGTGGTGCTGGTGCAGGACTTCGCCTTCATGGGCGGCTCGCTCGGCATGGCGGCGGGCGAGGCCTTCATCAAGGCGGCTGAAACCGCCGTCGCCCGCAAGGCTGCGCTGATCGTGGTGACCGCCTCGGGCGGGGCGCGCATGCAGGAATCGGCCTTCGCGCTGATGCAGATGCCGCGCACGGTGCTGGCGATCCAGGACGTGAAGCGCGCGAGACTTCCCTACATCGTCGTGCTGGCCGATCCGACATCGGGCGGCGTGCTGGCGTCCTACGCGATGCTTGGCGACATCCACATCGCGGAGCCGGGCGCGCAACTGGCGTTCACGGGTCCGCGCGTGATCGAGGCGACGATTCGCGAGAAACTTCCGGAAGGCTTCCAGCGTTCGGAATTCCTGCGCGAGCGCGGGATGGTGGACATCGTCTGCCATCGCAAGGAACTGACCGC
>CAZTMG010000041.1:3456-17606 GCA_964614815.1 uncultured Rhizobium sp.
GCCGCCCTGTTTCGTTCCGCCGATCAGCCCGATGCGACTCTCCTCCGCCGGGAGTCGGTTTGCGGCGCGTGAAACCATCCGTAGTGTGCGCGCCTGATCGGGGGAGGCGGCAAACGCGGTCGCCGGCGCGGAGGTTTGGACTTGGGCGACGCCCCCATCGTGAAGACAGCGCTGGACAGGTTCCGCGGCAATGCGGCGGGGCGGATCTCGCCGGCCTGGGGAACGGCGCATATCCGCAAGGCGCTGGTTGAACTCGGCGATCCGCAGGACCGGATCCCGCGCGCCATCCATATCACGGGCACGAACGGCAAGGGCTCTACCGGCGCCTTCATTCGTGCGATGGCGGAGGCGGCGGGACTGACGGTGCATGCCTTCACCTCGCCGCACCTGATGCGCGTCAACGAGCGCATCCGTGTGGCGGGGCGCCTGGTGGCGGACGAGGCGCTGGCCGACGTGCTGGCCGACATCTGGCGGCGCACGCAATCGCTGACCTATTTCGAGGCGCTGACGGCGGCGGCGTTCCGGCTGTTTGCCGATACGCCTGCCGATCTCGCCATCATCGAGGTTGGCGCGGGCGGGGCGACGGATGCGACCAATGTGATGAGCCGGCCGGCGGCCTGTGTGGTGACGCCGATCAGCCGCGATCATGAGACGCTGTTCAACGTGTCGGGCGTGGCGGCGATCGCGCGGCTGAAGGCGGGGATTTTCCGCGAGGGCGTGCCGGCCATTATCGCCGACCAGCCGCCGATCGCCATGGGCGTGCTGCGCGAGGAGGCGCGAGCGACGGCGGCGCCGATGGTGTGCTCGGGCGAGGATTGGCGCGCCACGTGGGACGGCGAGGCGTTCATCTATGCCGGCGCGCGGATCGGAGTGCGGGCGCCGTGGCTGGGCCTGCCGGGAAGACACCAGGCGCAGAATGCGGGCGCGGCGTGCGCTGTCGTCGAGTCGCTTCACGATGCGCGCTTCACGCCGGAGGCGATGGCGGCGGGCCTGCGCGAGGCGACCTGGCCGGCGCGGCTACAGCGGCTGAAACCCGGTCCGCTGGCGGGCGAGGGCGCCGTGTGGATCGATGCGGCCCACAATCCTGGCGGGGCGGCGGTGCTGGCGCAGGCGATCAGCGCGGGACGCGAGCCGGGGGAGCGCATCGCCATCGTGTTCGCAAGCCAGGCGGTCAAAGATGTCGAGGGCGTGCTGGGCGAGTTGATCCCCGTGGCGGATCTCCTCGTCATCTGTCCGTTGCCGGACAGCGGCGGGCAGGAAGGGGGGCCAGGCGCCGAGCCGACGCATGTGGCGGGGATCGCGGCCACGCTGGGAGCAAACGTGAAGACGGCGCGCGATCTTGTGGACGCCGTGCAGCTGGCGCTGCGGGCGGCGGACAAGGTCTATGTCGCGGGCTCCGTCTATCTCTGCGGGGCGGCGCTGATGCTGAACGGCGAGCAGGTGGCGTAGCGGCGCGCTGGCTCTCCCGCCGTTCTGCGGGGCCGATCCCTGACGACGGCGCCCATGCAACGATGCGGCAGACGCATACGGTCTGCACGCCGGGCTGTCCGATGCCAGGGATGCTATTGCATGGACGGCGTGCGCTGTTGCTCGATATGCCGCTGCTCCAGATCCAGCGGGGGCGCCACCTTGAGCTGATCGAAGATGGCCGTGCTGTCGCCGGCCTGGATCCGCGTCCTGAGCTGGGCGCGATCCCAGCTCGCGGGCAGGTCGCGCAGAACCATGTCAAGATTGAGCGCGGCGGGGGCGGGGCTTTCCGCAATGGCGATGGCGCCGGGGCTGAACACGCCTGACAGATCATCGAACGTGCAGCCGTTGGACCGGTCGCGCGGATTGATGCACGCATCGCCCTCGCGCTTGAAGGCAACCTGTTCGGTCATCTCGCGAGACGCACGATCGGAGAGGAGCCAGCCGAGAGGAATGGGCGTGCCGGTGTCGAGCATCTGGAGGCGCAGGAGGCGGGCCTTTGGCGCCGGCGTGGGCGCTGCGGCAGCTACACCGTCAGTCGCGGGCGCGGCGGGTTCGTCAGGTCCGGCGACCGGCGCCGGCGCCGTGGCGGGAGCAGACGCGGCCGGCGCGCTGGTGCGGCGGATGATGGTTTCGAGTTGTTCCAGCGTCCAGCTGACGCGACCTTCGCGGCTGGACAGCACGGCGCGCAGCGGCCCCATCTGTTCATCCGACCCATAGGCGCGCTCGGGCGGCTTGCAGGCGCCTTTCCGCTTCGCGGCAGGCGTTGAGCCCTGGATGGCCGGCTCCTTGTCCGGGCGGCAGAGCGGGCTGTTGCCGATATGGATCAGGATGAAGGGCGTGCGCGCATGCTCGGCAAGCGCGGGCGCATTCGAATCGGTGAGGCCGTTGAACAGGTCGATCATCGTCGAGGCGCCGGAGTTGTCGAAATAGCCGCCATCGACGAAACGTTCCTTGCGCCCGCCCGCGATCACGTAGCCGCTGGGAGAAAGGTAGGGAAAGCGCGCGCTGGTCGCTGCAAGCGTGACGACCGGGAAGTTTGCCTCGGGCATCATCGAGGCGAATGAGCGCATGTTCGGCACGTTGTCCGGCGAGGAGAACAGGATGTTGCCCGCAACGACGCGCTCGCCCGTTTCGACAGACGTTGTGTTGAGCAGGAGGTGGGGCGTGGAGCGATGCTCGCCCGCCGCCGGGACCATGTCGTAGATCGATTGCGACAGCGTGTCGGCGCCGATGGCGTCACGGAAGGAGACGGCCAGTCCCCGCTCGAAGGCGAGCTGCCGGTCGAACATGGGGACGGCGAAGGGCAGGAAGCGCTGCACCGTATCCGGGAAGAGGAGGCCTCCCAGCAGGGGCGACAGGTGATCCTGGCGAAGAACGGCGTTGACGCGCTGTTCGTAGGGGCCCGGTTCGGCCGGGCTGAAATCGCACGGCGGCAACCGGTCGATCGGCGTCGCGCTGAAGTCCGGCAGCGGATGTTCATGAAGGATGGCCGCGAAAACGGCGGCGCCGACAGCGCCGCCGGAGACGCCATTGATGGCGAAGATGCGGTCGGCCGCCGTCGGGCAGCGGTCGGCGATGCGGGCGAGCGATATGGCCGTGAAGTAGGCGGCGCGGATGCCGCCGCCCTCGGCGCCGACCAGGATGACCGGACGCGTCGGATGCCCCTTGATCGACATCCATCTGACGAAGGCGTCGGCGGGCGTGGCCGGGAGTTGCGAAACGGGCTCGCGATGAAGGCGGATGGGGTGATTGTCGTTCAGGTCGAAGGCGGAGAAGGCGATGGCCAATCCCGCGGCTGTCCAGAAAATCGGAAACCTCCGCTTGCGCCCCTCGATGAAGCTCCAGCCGCAGAACGAGACAAGCGCCGCGAGCGCGAAGGCGAGGATGGCCGGCGGGCCGGCAAAGCGCGTCAGCGGGACCATCGCCTCCGGAATGGTGAGCAGGACAAGCCCGAGCGCAAACAGGATGATCGGGAAGAGATCGAGCCACATCTGCACGTCTGGATTGGCGTCGACCCTGTCGAGCCAGCGGCGGATCGGGCCGAGGTGCGAGAGGATGTAGAAGCCCAGTGGAACCGAGACAGCGACGAGCATCAGCAGGGTGAAGGGATTCCAGCTGTCGCCGCCGAGGCCAAGCTCGTCCTGATAGGTCGTCAGTGTGATCGACGCTTGCAGGAAGATAAGCGTGAGCCCCGCCCAGGGCGCAGCCCAGATCACGCCCACGAAGATGCGCAGGGCGCGCGACTGGCGGTGCAGATCGCCGGGCCGGATGCCCAGCAGGCGGGAGGTCCAGTGACGCAGGGCGCGGCCGATGGTGAGGAAGGCGAACAGGGTGAACCAGACGGTCGGCCAGTTGAAATCCTTCCATGGGTCCGCGACGTCGCCGACATGGTTCATCAGCGCTTCGGCGACCTGCGAAGAGGCAAGACCCGGCAGGGCGAGCGCGAGAGTGAGCAGGAGGGAAACGGCTGCCGTGAACCACGCCTTGCGCAGCGGTTCGACCTTCGCGTTGGCGGCGGCAAGTCTTTCCCTGACAGACGCCTGAAGGTTCGGCGCGTTCGACATCGGGTCCCCTCCCAAGGCCGCGAGTCTAGCCTGTTGGCCACGCCAAAGTCATGGGGTTGCCTTGAGGCTGTGGGCTGCTCCCGTGCGTGATGACGCAGGGGAGACGGCGCCTGGCAGTGTCATGCATGACGGCGGCCCGGCTTCGGCGGCCGGGCCGTCAGGATATCCGCCGAACAAGGGGCTAGACGGTGACGCCGCTGAGCGCTTCCTCGAGCTCGGCGAAGGAGGGCTGGCTTTCGGACGGGATCTGGCCGCGGCCGATCTCGACAGACACCTGGGCCGCGTTGCCGTGCAGGTGGGCGACAAGCACGTCCTTGATGATCTTGTAGAACTGGCCTTCCTCGTCGAGGACCTGGCCGAGGCGCGCAGCGAAGGGGCCGACGAAGCCATAGGCGAGGAACACGCCAAGGAAGGTGCCGACGAGCGCCGAGCCGATCAGCTTGCCCAGATATTCCGGCGGCTGGGAGATGGCGCCCATCGTCTTGATGATGCCGAGCACGGCCGCGACGATGCCGAGGGCGGGCAGGGCGTCGGCCATGTTCTGGATGGCGTGAGCGGCCTTGTGGGCCTCGTGATGGTGTTTCTCGATCTGGCGGTCGATGACTTCCTCGACCTGGTGCGGGTCCTCCAGGTTCATCGTCATCATGCGCAGCGTGTCGCAGATGAGATCGGTCGCGAAGTGATCCTTCAGGATCTTCGGATAGTTCTGGAAGATCGAGGATTCCTTCGGGTTCTCGATGTGGGATTCGATCGCCACCACCCCCTTCGTCTTCATTGTCTTGGTCAATATGAACAACAATGAGAGGAGGTCCGTGTAGTCCTTCGCCTTCCACTTGGAGCCGCCGAGAATCTTCCCGAAGCCGCCGGCGGCGGCCATGACCGTCTTGAACGAGTTGCCGATCAGGAAGGCGCCGACGGCCGCGCCGCCGATCATCATCAGCTCGAACGGGGCGGCCTTGATGATGACGTCGAAATGGCCGCCGGCGAGCATGAAGCCGCCGAACACCATCACGAAGACGACCACCACCCCGATGATCTGGAACATGACGCGGACCCACCAACAGTCGTACTTTTTTGGTTGTGCCGTTTATGCACGATCAAGCTTAACGCAGCGTGTCGCGGAGGTCGGAAAAAGGGTTGAGGGCGCGTTAAGGGCCGTTGGGAAGGCGAATGCGTGGCGTGCGGCGCGCCCGAGGCAGCTGCATCGGGTGGTTCCGGAATGCAGGCGCTCGTTTGCCTCGCGCGCATTCCTTTGATAGACACTTGACCCGACTGGGATTCTCAAGGGGCTGGAGTTAAAGCATGAAGGGCAAGGTACTTGGGTTTGACGCCGCGAGCGGCACCGGCGCCATCACGGGCGATGACGGCAATCGCTACAATTTCACGGCCGCCGACAACAAGAGCCCGGCTCCCCTGAAGCCGAACGACACGGTCGATTTCGAGACCGAAGGCAATGCAGCCAAGAACACCTCCGCCGGGACGACCGGCCTCAGCATTCCGAATGTCGGTGCAGGCGGCGGCGCGTCCACGGGGGGCGCGCCGGCAGGCGGCGACGCCGTGCAGATGCTGCTGGCGCGACCCAATGTCCTCTGGGCGGCGGTCATCATCCTCGGCTCGCTGATTGCGGGCTACTTCTCGTCGCTGAGCCTGCTGCAGTCCATGAACGGTCCGTTCGGAACCGGCCTCGGGATCAGCGCGCTTCTCGGCTCGCTGATGATCGCCATCCCGATCGTGGCGGGCGTGCTGATCTTCTTCGAGTTCACCAACAGCCCGCTCACGCAGATGTTCCGTCTGGTCACGGCGGCCGTGGCGATCGGCGGGCCGATCATCATCCCGTTCCTGGCCGGATTGCTGGCGCCGGAGATGTACAAGCAGGCCATGGGCATGGCGGCGGCTTTCGGAGCCGGCGGCGTCATGGGCGGCGGTTTCATCGGCTTCTCGATCACGCCGGGCATGCTGATCACCGTGGCGGGCGGCGTGCTGATCGTCCTCACTCACCTCGGAATCCTGAAGCTGCCGACCAAGCTCTGAGCGGCCGCAGCTGGCCGGGTTTCGGTCGCCGGATCGCCGCAATCATGAGGCCCCCTGGCGCCAAATCGTGTCAGGGGGTTTTTCATGTCCAGCATGATCGATCGGAGATGGGTCTTGCTGGGGGGCGGCGCGTTGCTGGCGTCCGCCAGAGCAATGGCGCAGCCGGGGGACATTCCCTTCGCGATGAAGATCGCCATCGGCGCGGAGCTGCGGGCGCTGAAGGCAGAGGTCTACGACCCGGCCTATGTGAAGCTGGCCTATCCCGGCGGGGACGTGGCGGATGACCGGGGCGTCTGTACGGACACGGTGATCCGCGCCTTCCGTCATGCGGGCGTCGACCTGCAGGTGGAGGTGCATGAGGACATGACGGCCAATTTCAGCGCCTATCCGAAGATGTGGGGACTCACAAAACCTGATCGGAACATCGATCATCGCCGCGTGCCGAATCTCGAGACGCTGTTCCGCCGCAGGGGCGGGGCGCGAACGATCAGCAAGCGGGCGGAAGACTACCGGCCCGGCGATATCGTGAGCTGGCGGCTGGCGGGCGGGGGTCTGCCGCACATCGGCGTGGTGACGCGCAAGCGGCAGGGACAGGAGCCGCAGATCGCGCACAACATCGGCGCGGGCACGCGCGAGGAGCCGTGCCTGTTCAGCTGGCCGATCAAGGGGTGGTTCAGGTTCGAGGCCTGGACCTGACGACGCCCGAGTTTCCGTTCTCGGGCGCCCATGCTAGCGATGGGGCATGGAACGCATCGCCCTGGCCTTCATGCTGATCCTTCTCATGGCGTCCGGCGCCGGGGCGCAGAACATCCCCCGCGGGGCGGTGTGCACGGCGGAGAATTCCGAGCGGACGAGCGTGGCGGCGGTGGCGGCCGATCCCAAGGCGTGGATGGGCCGGTGCGTGGCGGTGGAGGGGGTCTATTCCGGTGAACGCGTCTATGAAGATGCAGATGCGATCTATGGCGTGACGGATCATTCGGTCGGCGGGTTCGTCGACGGCCTCGGCGCGGCGCCGGGAGGAGTTCGCGGCACATTCATCGGGCGGGTGTCGGACTGCGCGTCGGCGGAGGAAATCCTGCTGACGGCGCAGCTGCGCGCGCCGGGGATCAGCCTGCACGAGCGCGTGCTGGGCTGCACAAGGGGCGTCGGCCCCTTCCTGATGTTCATGAGTCACGGCGCGCTTGAGCCCTCGGGGCTGAAACGGCGGCTGCCGGGTGCGAAGGGGGGTAACCTGGTTCCGGCGACCGAGGCGTGGGCGCTGCACGACGTGGCGCTCTCCTATGCGGCGCGGTTCGAGACAGCTATGCAGAGCGACACGCCAGCTCTGCTGAAGGACATGCTGGGCAACGCGTATGTGGCCGAACGGCTCCATCAGGGCGATGGCTCCGCGCTGGCGGGGCTGAGGCAGACGGCGGACCGGACGGTCGCCATTTTCAGCGATCGCAGTTCACCGGCGGACGCGCCGGCCGGGGAGATCTGCTGGTGCCTGGCGGGGGACTGCGGCAGGCGGTGGCCCATCGACAGCCGCGATGCCGACAACCAGCCGTCGCGGCCCTATGCGTGCCTGCGCGTCGAGGGGGTCAAGCGCGATGGGACGTGGCGCTACCGCCTGGATGCATCGCGGGATACGGCAGGACTGGCCGAGCCCTGAGCCGGCAACCGAAAGGGGGCGGCCGGAGCACGCCAGCGCCCGACCCGCCATCCCGCCGCAGCCGGCTGGGCGGCATGCCGCTCCGGCATCAGAGGCCGTAGGCCTTCGCCATTTCCGGATCCTTCGCGGCGACCTGTCTGGCGAGATCGACGATCACCCTGGCCTGTTTCCAGGTGGCGTCGTCCTGCATCTTGCCGTCCAGCATCACCACGCCCGTGCCGTCGGGCATCGCTTCGAGGATGCGCAGCGCGAACTTCACTTCGTCGACCTGCGGAGAGAACACGCGCTTGGCGATCTCGATCTGGCCAGGGTGCAGCGACCAGGCGCCGGCGCAGCCCATCAGGAAGGCGTTCTTGAACTGCTGCTCGCAGGCGGCGAGGTCGGCAATGTCGCCGAAGGGACCGTAGAACGGCTTGATGCCCGCCTGCACGCAGGCGTCCACCATCTTGCCGAGCGTGTAGTGCCAGGGGTCCTGCTGGGCGGCGGCCCGGTCACGACCTTCAACCGGGTCTTCGATCACGCGGTACATCGGGTGTCCGCCGCCGACGCGGGTGGTCTTCATGGCGCGGCTGGCGGCAAGATCGGCCGGGCCGAGGCTGACGCCTTGCATGCGCGGGGAGGCAAGGCAGATGTCCTCGACGAGGGCCACGCCCTGACCGGTTTCGAGGATGGCGTGGAAGAGGATGGGACGCCTGACGCCCGCCTTCGCTTCAAGCTGGGCGACCAGCTGGTCGGCGTAGTGGATGTCCCACGGGCCTTCGACCTTGGGCAGCATGATGACGTCGAACACGTTGCCCGCCCTGGTGACGATCTCCGTGACGTCGTCGAGGAACCAGGGGGAGTTGAGCGGGTTCACGCGCGTCCACAGGCCCGTGCCCTGCTTCTTCCAGTCGAGCATGTTCGCCATCTCGATGGCGCCGGCGCGGGCGGCGTCCTTGGCGTCGGAGGGAATGGCGTCTTCCAGATTCGCAAGTATGACATCGACCTTCGCGGCCATTTCGGGGGTCTTGGAGCGGACCTTCTCGTTATGGCCGGGGACGAAATGAATCATGCGCTCGAGGCGCACCGGCAGCTCGCGCATCGGCTCGGGCGCGCCGATGGCCAGCGGCCTGAAGAACTGGCGGGGGGTGCGTGTGCTCATGTTCGTGCCCGTTTCTGGTCCGGTCGCCGGTTGGAAGGGCATATCCTTCCAATTCTGTGCTGCATTGCCGTAGGGACGCCATGCGTTCAAGCCTTCATCACGGCGGGAGGCTTCTTGTTTATGAAAGTCATTCGCATTATTAAGACGTGACGTGTTGGCGCGGCTGCTCCGGGCCAGAGGCGCGGGGAGTCGGATCCGGATGACGGAGGTGCAGAACCTTGTCGCGCTGGCGCTGCTGGCGGCGAGTGTCGGGGCGGGGCTCCTGCTGAAGCGCGCCTGGCGCGAGCGCAGCGCCGACCGGGTCTGGTTCATGCTTGGCGGGTGGGCGCTGCTCGCCGCTCTAACCATATCTGCGCATGTGGCGATGGGAGGGCCACGGTGGATCTTCATCGCCGCAACGCTTGCGTCCGTGGGCATGCTTGCGGTTGTGGCGGCGAACGTCCAGATCCGGCCAGCGCGGGCGGCCGCCGACAGGGCGTCGCTGGTGCCCGAGCCTTCAGACCGTCCATCAAAGGCATGGCGCGGCGTCCTGCGCTTCCTGCTGGCGGGGCCGATCGGCGGCGTCGCAGCGATGGGCGTCGCCGTGCTGTGGACGGTGACCCTGCCGGCGGATGACCAGACGCGCATTGTGACAGGCGGCCTTGCGGCGCCGATCATGTGGGGCGCGCTGATGGCGTGGACGCTGTCGGACGACAGGATCATTCGCGCGACCGCGGTTCTGGCGGGTGTTGCGGTGGCGACGTTCGGCGCCGCGGCGATCAAGGGATTCGGGTGAGGATCATGGCAGACGCAAAAGCCGGGGCAGGCAAACCGATCTGGCCGAAGGCCTCCGCGCCGCTGGTGCGTGCGATCCTGGCAGGCCATTCCGCGTTGGGGCTCGCCTTTGCGGCGTTGATCTATCTCGTGTGCTTCTCGGGCGCCATGGCTGTCCTTCTGACGGAGATCGAGCGCTGGGAAGCGCCACAGATCGCGCCAAGGCGGGATGCGCCGCTGAATGCGGTAACAACCATGCGTGACGAGGCGCTCGCGAAGTATCCCGGCGCGCATCACCTCTATGTCTACCTGCCGACCGACGACATGCCGCGGGCGCGTGTGATGGTGGATGCGGTGGAGGGGCAGCCGCTCAAGGAATGGGCGGCGGATGCGAACGGCCATCTGGTCAAGCAGTATGCGGCGCCTTTCAGGGATTTCCTGCAACGGCTGCATTTCTATCTCTTCCTGCCGCCGACATGGGGATTGGTCGTTGTGGGCCTGACGGGCGTAGCGCTGCTGTCCTCGCTGGTGTCCGGCGTCATGGCGCACCCGCGCGTGTTCCGCGACGCATTCCACCTGCGCTGGGGCGGATCAAGGCGTCTGCAGGAAGCCGACATGCACAACCGGATCGGCGTGTGGGGCCTGCCTTTCCACGTGCTCGTGTCGCTCAGCGGGGCGCTGCTGGGCCTCAGCACGCTGATGATCGGCATCCTCGCATTGATCGTGTTCGAGGGCGACGCCAACAAGGCCTACGAACTGTTCCTCGCGCCCGCGCCAGCCGACGATCCGCGGCCCGCGCCGCTGGCGCCGCTCGATCCGATGTTCGCCCATGTCCAGGAACAGGCACCGCATGCGAGGATCACCAGCGTTTTCTTCGAGCATCCAGGCGAAACCGGGCAAAGCGTGATGGTGACGGCGGAAACGCCGAACCGGCTTGATCGCGGCGACTACTGGGTGTTCGGCGGCGATGGCAAATTGCTGGAAGGCGGGTTCTCCGACAGCACCAGGCCAGGCAATGCAATCCTGCAGGGGCTGTATCTTCTGCACTTCGGCTGGTTCGGCGGCTGGCCGATCAAGATTGCCTATGTCCTGCTCGGCATGGGGCTCACGGCCGTGACGGCGAGCGGCGTTGCGATCTGGCTGGCGCGGCGGCGCGACAAGGGCAAGCCGGCGCCGGCGTGGGAACGGGTGTGGACCGCGTTCTGCTGGGGTCAGCCGCCTGCGCTGGCAATCGCGGCGATCGCTTCCATGACTGCGCCCGGCATCCCGCTGCTGGCGGCCTGGGGCGCAGCGACGCTCGCGGCCCTGGGGGCATGTGTGCTGTGCACCCAGCGCCGACTGTCGGTGGTCCTGCGCGCGGCGTCTGTGGTGCTGATCGGGCTCGTGCCGGCGGTTCACCTTGTCCTGAACGGAGGCGGTTACGCCGACCCCGGCGCCTGGGTGATCAACGGCATTCTTGTGTTGCTGGCGCTGGCGTGTGCGGCGACATTCGCGCCGCTGCGCGCGGATACGAAGCCGAAACCGGTAGTCGCGCCGGCGGAGTAGGGCGCCCGATCGGCGAGACGCCTGGCAACGTCGCGTCCCGCCAGCCGTTTGGACAAAACGCAGGCTGCTGATAGCTTGCAATGGCCGTTTGGGGGGGCGTCTCATGACAGGCTTGAGGAAAGCGCTCGGCATGCTTCGCGGCCTGCGAGCCGCCGCGGTGGCGGTTGTTCACGGGTTGCTGCTGGCTGTGTCGACATCGGCGCCATCGACGGCAGAGCCGCAGGTGATGGTGCTTGATCAGGCGTATGTGAATGTGCCGTTCGAAACCCAGCAGACGCAGGTATGGTGCTGGGTGGCGACGGCCAGAATGGTGGCGCGGTACTACAATGTGACGACGCCTCCTCAATGCCAGATGCTGGCGCAACAGTACGGCGCGCCGTGCTGCCAGAATCCCGCCATGTGCGCGCGGCCGGGGTACATTCAGGAAATTCAGGCTCTTGTCGCGAGCTTTGGGCTGCGCTCGTCGAGCATCGGGCCGCCGACGGACGGGTACACATTGCTCAACCTGTTCAAGCAGGGGCGGCCCATCATCCTCTATGTCAACAACAGCCACTTTGTCGTGGCCAACGGCATCAAGGTCGTCGCGACGCCCGGCGGGCCGCTGGGCATTGTCAGCATTCTCGATCCCTATTTCGGGCCCTATGAGGAAGCGTTGCCAAATCTCTACATGCGCTGGGGTGCAGCCATCTACGTCTATTGACGCCGCGCCGGACAGCGCCGGGTTGCGCTGCGGGGTTCGTCGCAAGCGGATGCAAAAGACCCGCGCAGCGGGAACTGCGCGGGTCCGGCATTCGCTGAAGCGAGATCGCTCAGGCGGCGGAGGAGCCGATCGCCGAGGGGGCGGCTTCCCTGATCCACTCGACCATGCGCGTCTTGTTCATGGCGCCCAGATGGGTGGCGGTCACCTTGCCGTCCTGGAAGATCATGAAGGTCGGCAGGCCGCGCACGCCGAAGCGCCCGGCGGTCATCGGATTGTCGTCGATGTTCAGCTTCACGACCTTGACCTTGTCGCCAAGCTCCTCGGCCAAGGCTTCGAAATGGGCGGAGACCTGTTTGCACGGTCCACACCATTCCGCCCAGAAATCCACCACAACGGGGGTCTTCGCTGCGAGGACTTCCGCATCGAAACTGTCATCGGTGATCGACGCGACGGTCATATGGCGTTCCCTTCGAATTCCTGGCGCCTGAGGTAGGCCCGGTCGGACCCCGCTCCAACAGAGCGCGACTAAACGGACGGTTCACGGCTGGACGCGGGCCAAGGCCGCGTCGAGGGTGGAGGGAGGTATTTCCATGAGCCTGGGGCCGTCTGTCCAGACCAGCAGGCACCGGATGGGACGATTCGGCCAGCGCTGCGACAACACGGCGCGATAGGCGGCCATTTGGGCGAGATAGGCCTCCCCGACGCCTTCCACCGCCGAAGGGGCGGGGCGATCGGTCTTGTAGTCGACGACAAGGATCTCCGACCCGGTGATGACCAGACGGTCGATGCGTCCATTGATCAGGTCGCCGCCGAGCTGGCCGATGACGGGCGCCTCCGCGCGGCCGCCCGGGGCGAAAATCGCTGCGAATCGCTCATCCTCCAGCACTGTCAGCGTTGTGTCGAGAATTTCGCGGCGCTGCGCGTCGGTGAGATCCGGCTGCCGCCGGAGGAAGGTCTCGGCGGCCTTGCGCCGGGATGCGACGGGAAGGTCCGGCAGGACCTCGAACAGCAGGTGGATCAGGCTGCCGCGACGCAGGCGTGCGGCGCGGTTGGCGCCAAAGGGAGAGATCGCCGGGGGTTCCGCGCTCGCCGTGAGACGCGAGGGAGAGAGGACGCGCCGCGCCGTTTCCTGCGGCGCCGGCCGGGAAAGCCACGCCGGCCCCCTGGCGAGAGTGACGGCAGGCGAGGTCGCCGGTCCGAGCGCGGGCGGCGTTGTCCCCAGACGAAAGACTGTGCCGAGCGTGTCTTCGGCGGTCTCGGCCTTCCCGGACTTGATGAGGCGCTGCATGGCGGCGTCACAGAGCGCATACCATGAGTCCTTGTGGTGGCCGTTCTTTCCTTTTTTCCCGCCATGCCAGGCCCCGCAGATCAGCAGGCGATCCTGCGCACGCGTCAGCGCCACATAGAGCAGGCGACGATGCTCGCGCAGCGCGCGCTCTTCCAGGTCGTGTCGGAGCGCCGCCGTGGCAGGGGTGTCGTCCTCCTTTTTCCCGACCCAGACGGGAAGGCCGTCATCGGTGAAAAACAGGCCGGAGTTATCCAGCCTGGGGGCGCTGGTCGTATCCGGCAATATGACGATGGGCGCCTGCAGCCCCTTCGCGCCGTGAACCGTCATGACCCGTACTTCACCCTGAGGCCCGGAGAGCTCGCGCTTGATCTCGCCGCCGGACTGTTCGACCGCGGCGAGGAAGAGTTCGAGGCTGGGCGGCCCATCAGCGTCGAAGGCGGCGGCGCGATCGACCAGGGCGGTCACGGGCTCGCGCGCGGGGCCGCCGAAGCGGGAGAGGATCAGATCCCAGCCGGCGCGCGGCAGACCATGCCCCCGCTCCAGCGCATGGGTGATGAACTCGTAGGGAGGCTGATGACGACGGGCCAGCACGTCGTCCAGGAAGGCGCGCAGCGGCGCATGGCGCGGAGTCCCGGAAGCCTGGAGCCGTTCCCACAGGCTCCCGGGGCGGTCGACCGCGAGGGTGAACAGATCCTCGTCGTCGAGCCAGGGGAAGTCGCCGCCTTCGCCATGGGCGCCGAAAGGACCCTTGATGATTTCGGCCAGCGTCATGTCGTCCTCGGGACAGAGGGCGAAGCGGATCAGGTTCAGCACGTCCTGAACGGGCAGGCTGTCGAGGAGCAGGATGCGGTCAGCGCCGGCGACGGGAATGTCGAACGCCTTCAGCTGCTGCAGGACGGCGTCGAAGACGCCGCCGGTGCGACGCTTGACGAGAATCAGAAAGTCGCCCGGCCGGGCGGGGCGGCGCAGTCCATTCTCCCAGACGCCGGCGCCGGCGTCGATCTCCC
>CAZTMG010000042.1:0-3987 GCA_964614815.1 uncultured Rhizobium sp.
CCTTCGCAGCTGCCATTGCCCTCGAAATACCAGTCAACCGGATCGCGGACGCGCGACTCGGCCATCCAGGCCTGCGCCGTCTGGCAATTGCGGTCGTCGAAATACTGCGAGCCCCGCCGGCAGTAGCGGTCGATCTCGGCCTGGATGTAGGCGTGTTCGGCGGCGTGGACCTGAGCGAAGACGGGTCGGCAGACCTCGAGATCGACGCGGCTGACCGTGGTCCATGCGCCCTGCGCGATGGCGAGGCCCGCTGCGGCCAGCGCGCCGCAGGCGGCAAGGAGCGCCACGCCGATACGGCTGTCCATTGTCCTTCTCCCCCGCTCCTCACATCAGCCTCGGAGGAGACTTCAAAAGCCTGTAGCGCGCAAGCCGCGCGGGGGGATGTCAGATCGCCAGATCGCGGAAATCATCACTCCGGCGCAGCCAGCCGGCGGCATAGCTGCAAACCGGAACAATGCGCCATGTCCGGGCGCGGGCTTCCCGTGCGATCAGCTTCATGAGCCGGCCCGCGGCGCCGGTCCCGCGCAAGGCGGGCGGAGCCTCCACCCAGAGGATGGTGAGCACGCCATCCTGCCGGCGATAGCGGGCGAACACGGTTTCGCCCGCGATGTCCAGCTCGTACCGGCCGTCTTCCGTGTTGTCGCGCAGCACGTCCATGACGTCTCCCAGTCTCGTCCTCCCGGTGTCATAGCGCCTGAACCAGGCAAGAACAGGGGGATCGGCGAGCCAGTTGCGGCAGGCCTGTCGGCTGTCCTGGCCCTCCCTTTCCGGACGCTGATCCGAAGGAGAGAAGGCTGTTGACGAATGGCGCTACCCCAATCGGCTCGCATGGTGATAGAGGGCGGGCATGCCCCGCGATTTCCTTGTCCGTCCGATCGATCCCGTGGCTGACGGCCCCGCGCTGCACGCCATCTATGGCGACGCGGACAGCGCACGCTACCTGACGCGCCCGGCCTCGCCCACGGTCGCAGACACCATCGCGATGATGACGGAGTGGCTGGGCGATGCAAGCGACATCAACTGGGTGATCGCCGATGCGCCGGACGGCCCGGCGCTCGGACGCGTCGCCCTCTATGCGCGTGGCCGCAACAATGTCTGGGAGGCGGCCTGCATGATCTCGCCGGCGGCGCGGGGGCGGAACCTGGCCGCCCGCGCCCTCGGCCTTGCGATCGACGAGGCGTTCGACCGGCGCGGCGCGCGGCGCATCATGGCGGATGTCGACCCGGACAACACGCCATCGGTCCGCGTGTTCGAGAAGCTGGGTTTCACATTGGAAGGCCGGCTGCGCGGGGAGTGGGAGATGCATATCGGGATCCGCGACTCGCTGATCTATGGCCTGCTGCGGGACGATCCGCGGCCCTGGCATGAGTGGCCAGACTGACCGCCCGGTGATATGGCACGCCGCATGACGCTCCAGCTTCCTCTTTCCGCAACCAGCGCCGCCCTTGCAGGCCGGATGCTCGCCATGGGCGAGGCGGCCCGCGCCGCCTCCGCCGCCGTGGCGAAGGCGGGACCGGAGGCGCGCACGGCGGCGCTTATGGCAATGGCGGCGAGGATTCGCGCCATCGCGCCGGACATCCTGGCCGCCAATGCAGCGGACATGGAGGCGGGACGCGCAAAAGGACTGTCGGGCGCGATGCTCGACCGGCTGGAGCTGACGCCGGCCCGGATCGCAGCGATGGCGCAAGGCGTTGCGGATGTGGCCGGCCTGCCCGATCCCGTCGGCGCCGTGCTGGCGACATGGGAGCGGCCCAACGGGCTCAAGATCAGCCGCGTACGCGGGCCAATTGGGGTGATCGGGATCATCTACGAAAGCCGCCCGAACGTGACGGCGGATGCGGGCGCGCTGTGTCTGCGCGCGGCCAACGCCGTGATCCTGCGCGGGGGATCGGAGAGCCTCAATTCCTCGCGCGTGATCGCGGAGGCGCTGCGCGCCGGCCTGAAGGAGGCGAGGCTGCCGGAGGATGCAATCCAGCTGGTGCAGACGCCGGATCGCGCGGCCGTGGGCCACATCCTCTCCGGCCTCGACGGCAAGCTCGACGTGGTGGTGCCGCGCGGAGGCAAGAGTCTGGTCGCGCGGGTGCAGGCCGAGGCGCGCGTGCCTGTTATCGGCCATCTCGAAGGGCTGTGCCACACCTACATCCACGAGAAGGCTGATCCTGCGAAAGCGGAGGCCATCATCATCAACGCCAAGATGCGCCGGGTCGGCGTCTGCGGCTCGACCGAGACGATGCTGATCGACGCCAGCGTGGCGCCCGCCCTCCTCCCGCGCCTGGCAAGGGCGCTGGAGGCGGCGGGATGCGAACTGCGCGGCGACGCGCGGGCGCGGGCCATCCACCCGATGAAGGAAGCGACGGTCGAGGACTGGACGACCGAGTATCTGGCGCCGATCCTCTCCATCGCCGTGGTCGATGGAATCGACGGCGCGATGGACCATATCGCCCGCCATGGCTCGCAGCACACGGAGAGCATCGTCACGGAGGACACTGCGGCCGCAGAGCGCTTCCTGCGCGAGGTCGACAGCGCCATCGTCATGCACAACGCCTCGACCCAGTTTGCCGATGGGGGCGAGTTCGGCTTCGGCGGCGAGATCGGCATCGCGACCGGCCGCCTGCACGCGCGCGGCCCGGTGGGCGCCGAGCAGCTGACAATCTTCAAATACGTCGTGCGCGGAACGGGCCAGACGCGGCCTTAGGTTCCGCCATGGCTTTTCGCCGCCATCCTTGACATTCGCATCCTCAATTGTAACTTATATAGTTACATGAAGCGCGATAGCCGCATCTCCGGCGTCCTCCACGCCCTGCTCCACATGGCCCAGCATGATGGGCTCATGAATTCGGACGTGCTGGCAAAGTGCATGGGCACGAACCCTGTCGTCGTGCGCCGCACGATGGGACTGCTGCGCGACCATGGCATCGTCGCCGCCGTGCGCGGCCATGCCGGCGGCTGGTCCATCGCGACGGACCTGAAGAAGATCACCCTGCGCGACCTCTATGAAGCGCTGGGGGAGCCTGCCATCTTCGCGATGGGGCATCGCAACGAAAATCCGACCTGCCTTGTCGAACAGTCGGTCAATCACATGCTCGACGACGTCTATGTCGAGGCCGAAAGACTGCTGCTGGAGCGGTTCGCCACCGTGACGCTGGCGGACCTTTCGGCGGAGTTCACCCGCAGACATGCTGCCTACAAGCACGCAAAGAAGAAACATGCGCCATGATGTGATCGTCGTGGGCGGGGGCTATGCCGGCATGGCGGCGGCGCTGCAGCTGGTGCGGGCGCGCAGGAACGTGCTGGTGATCGACGGCGGCAAGCGACGTAACCGCTTCGCGAAGAAATCGCACGGCTTCCTATCGCAGGACGGGGCCGATCCAGCCGAGATCGCAGCGATGGCGCGCAGGCAGCTGGAAACCTATCCCACACTGGCCTGGCGCGACGGGACGGCGGTGACCGCCGCAGGACAAGCGGACGCATTCACGGTCGGGACCAGCGATGGCGAGCAGCACGAGGCTCGCCGCATCATTATCGCGACGGGCCTATCCGACACGCTTCCCGACATTCCCGGAATGGCGGAGCGATGGGGCAAGTACGTCTTTCATTGCCCGTACTGCCATGGCTACGAGCTCAACCAGGGCGATATCGGCGTGATCGCGGCCTCGCCCATGTCGCAGCATCAGGCCCAGCTTCTGACTGAATGGGGCCGGACGACCTTCTTCCTCAACGGCGCGTTCACGCCGACCGAGGAGGAACGGACGCATCTCGCCAGCCGGGGCATCATCATCGAGACGATTCCGGTCGAAAGGATCGAGGGCGCCGCCGACGTGCGACTCGCCGATGGTCGGCTGTTGTCGTTTGCGGGCCTGTTCACGGCGCCGCACTGCAGGCCTTCGACCTCGCTGGCAGAAACGCTGGGCTGCGAGCTGGAGACAACGCCAGTCGGCGTACAGATAAGGACGGAGATGAAACAAACGTCGATTCCTGGCGCATTTG
>CAZTMG010000042.1:4002-17580 GCA_964614815.1 uncultured Rhizobium sp.
GATGATGGCGCCACCGCGCCACTGCGGGGCACGGATGGAGCCCTGGCGGGCGCGATGGCCCACCGTTCACTGGTGTTCTGATGTCGGACCGCCTTGCCAAACGCAGCGAGACTGCTTCCGGCGCCGGATCATTTCCGGAATGTAACGTCTCCGCCACATAACCGCCCCATCGCGTGCGCTCTATATTCCGCGGGTGACGGCGGTGGGGCCTGGCTTACGCAGCAGAAGGGCGGGCTGTGCAGCAACTCGATCCAGCGACGGGCCTCCCGTCGGACGCGGCCGCCGTGGACGGCGGCTCTTTTCTTGGCATCCCCTACGGCTGGCCCCTGGCGCTCGCCATTGTCGCCCTGGTCGTCGCCATGTGGATCGCACGCGCGCCGATGCACCGCATCGTCCGTCAGACCTTCTTCTTCCTCGGCTACATGTTCGCACGCTGGGGCGTGACGCTGCTCGACCATGGCCGCCACGCCCGCGAGGTCACGAACGAAAAGATCGCCTCGCACCGCGCGGACGAACTGCAGGACCGGATGCTGATGCTCGAGGAGAAGATGGGCAAGCGCACCGAACAGCTGGCGCGCGAGACCGGCCCGATCCTCAAGAAGCTGGACAAGGCGACCCACGAACTCGCCGCCGGCGCCAACGCCATTTCCGACATCAATCTCGAGGACGCGGCGGAGCGCGCCTTCCGCCAGGCCTTGCCCTCGATGGAATCCGGGCGCGGCCTCAGCAAGATCGAGAAGAACATCGCCGCCAACACCGCCCGCGCGATGAATGACAAGCTGACGCCGCTGCGCCCGGCGCTGATCGCCATCCGCAGCGAGGCCCCGCGTCTGCGCGAGGTGGCTGAAAGGCTGCAGAAGATCGAGCACGACTTCAACAAGAACGCGTCCGACGTGAACAAGGCGTTCGCGGAGTTTGAGGAAATCGTCCGTTCAGAAGATCGCCGGAAGATCGCGTCGCGCGCTTCAATCGTCGTGCCATGGGCGATCGCCGTACTGATCACCACGATTGCGCTCGCCGGCGTGTTTCTCAACTTCTTCCTGATCGAGCGACCGATGGCCGAGATCGTCGGCGAAGGCGCGCGCATCGGCGGCATCGGCCTGCCCACGTTTGCGGCGATCATCGTCATCTTCCTCGAATTCGTGACAGGCGTGATCCTGATGGACTCGGCGGGATTCACCCGCCTGATCCCCGCCTTCCATTCCATGGCGGCCGCGCCGAGGCGCATCATGCTGGCGATTGCGCTCCTGTTTCTCAGCCTGTTCTCCGTTATGGAAATGACGCTCTCCATCGTGCGCGAGCAGATCATCGAACGGCAGAACACCACCACGGAAATGGCGGCCCGGCTGATCGGTCCGCCGCCGACCACGCCCTCGCCGAATGCGACAGAGGCCGCAGCAACAGCGCCGGCGGAGCGGCCGCGGGCCAACGTGTTCGGGCTCGAACTGTCCACCTTCGCGCAACTGATCCTCGCCGGAATCATCCCCTGGCTTCTCGCCGCCGCGGCCTTGCCCCTCGAGACGATCATCCGCAATTCGGTGTTCATCGTCTCGATCCTCGCGAGCTTCGCGCTGATCCTCCTCAGCTTCGCCAGCCGGACGATCTCCGCCGTGTTCAAGAATGTCGGCGTGTTCGTGCTGGCGATCTATGACTTCATCATCTTCATTCCGCTCTGGATCGAGAGATGGGCGAAGGCCTCGCGCCAGGGCGGAGCCCGCGACGCGGCGGCCCGACAAGGAAAGAGCGGGAATCACGACGACACGGATGGGAGCGCCGACGATCTGATCCTCGAGCCGCTCGTCGAGCCGGCCAGACAGAAGGCGCCCCAGCAGGGAAAAACCAGGACAGAGCTGGAGAAGGCATGATCCGCCGCCTCGCCGCCGCCGCATGCGGCCTTGCCCTCGCCGCCCTTTCCGCCTGCGGACTGGTGACGTCCGCCAACCGCTCTGTCTTCTTCGTGTTCGACGTGTCGGGCACGTATGTCGAGGCCGTTCCCGATGCGACGAAATGGGCGGTGATGACCGTCGCCAGGATGCTGCCGGGCGACTATGTCGCCGCCAGCCAGATCAGCGCCTGCTCCTTCTCGGAGAAGGAGATCATCCTCCAGCGCCAGCTTCCATCCACGCCGGGCCTCGCCGAGGACGCCAAGCGCAAGCTGTTCGACGCGTTCAGGACCTACTCCGCGCAGGTAAGGCCCGCGAAGTACACCGACATACGCGGCGCTCTCGCCCAGGCCGCGATGGAGCTGAAACTGCGCCCCGAGCCGGAACGGTTCATCGTCCTGTTCTCCGACATGATGGCCGACTACGGGAAGACCTGCGACACCTCCGGCGTCGCCCTTGACCTGTCCGGCATCCATGTCGTTGCGGCGAACGTCATAAAGACAAATCCGGCCGATCCGCAGAAATACATGGACACGCTCAGGGAATGGGAGGCGACGGTTGTCGCGGCGGGCGGAACATGGTCACTCGTCAGTTCGCCGGATCAGCTTCCGAAGCTGGTGACCGGCGCCTGAACGCCCGCCGGAGACGCCGCTGATGAAACGCCCGCTCCTGATCGCCCTTGCCCTGGTCACAGCCGCCGCGTGTGCGAAGCCGACCGAACTTGCCTCGAACGCCAACGCCAGGGGCGAGATCACCGTCGCCGCAGCCCCGCCCCGGACGCCGCCGCCGGAATTGCCGCCGGAGGTCATCGCGGAACGCGAGGGCGAGGCCTTGCCTGCCGCGCCCATCGCCGCCCCGGCGGACAGCGCCCTCTCCGGCCCGGTCACCGTGCTGGAATACCGCCCATCCGTCGCCGACGACATTGGCGCGCTGCCGCCCGTGGGCGACGCGACCGCGCTCGCCGCCGCCTTTCCCCCCTGGAAAGCCCGCGCCGACGCCGCCCCCGGCGCATACGAGGCCGGACAGGTCGAGCTTGGCGCCGACCCGCAGGAATATCGGCCGACGAATGCCGAACTTGTCGCCGCCGAAGCGGGCGACAGGCTCGCCGCCGCCCTCACGGGCGCGGACGAGGCGACCCGGGCGTCGGTCGCCGCCGCCCTGAACGGCGTCGCCAGCTATCGCGGCTTTTCCTACCGGCGCGTCGATGTGCCGGGTTCGGGACGCCATCTCTACGCCAGCCCGCCACGCGAGACGCGGCTGCCCCTGTAGCCTGCACCGCCCGCCCGGCCTACAACCGCCGCATGACCCGCCGCCTGCCCGCATGCCCGCGCCTGCCTTCTCCGGCTGATGGCCTTGCCATCGGGCTGATGGGCGGATCGTTCGATCCGCCGCATTCGGGACATGCACATGTGATCGCCACGGCGCGGCGCGCGGCGGGGCTTGATCGCGTCTGGGTGCTGGTCTCGCCGGGCAACCCGCTGAAGAAGACGCAGACCGCGCTGGTCGACCGGCTCGCCGCGGCGCAGCGCCGGCTGGGCGGGCGGGGCGTCATCGCCTCCGACATCGAGGGCCGGCTCGGCACGCGCTACACCATCCACCTGTTGCGTCGCCTGAAGCGCCTCGCGCCGCGCGCACGTTTCGTCTGGATCATGGGCGGCGACAATCTCCGCGATTTCCACCGCTGGAAGGACTGGCGGTCCCTTGCGCGGCTGGCGCCGATCATCGTGGTCGCCCGGCCAGGGGCCAATCCGAAGGCGGGACTGTCGCGCTTCGCCCGGCAGTTTTCAGCCTGTCGCCTGCCTCAGTCGGCGGCGCGCACGCTGGCGCGCCGCGCGCCGCCATGCTGGGTGTACATCGCCGCCCCGCTCGACCCAGCCTCGTCGACCGAGCTGCGGGCGCAGATTCTGGTCAACGCACTCCCGCCGGTCTGAGCGGCTGCAACGCGAACGACGGTGTCGGAGAACAGCTCACGCTGCGGCGCGCAGCTGATGATGCTCATCGCGCCTGCGAGCAGGGCCATCACAGAAACGCTCATCTTCCGCATTGCCGTCTCCTGTCACGCGGGCGAGACGATCGACCAGGTGATGCCGAACGGGTCGCGTATCCGGCCATGCATGTCGCCCCAGAAGGCCTGCCTGTAGGGGTCTTCCACCTTGCATCCGGCAGCCACGGCGCGGTCCCACCAGACATGGCCGTCGGCGACGACGAGCTGCATCGTACAGGCGGCGTCGATCTTCGCCGGGCGACTGTATTCGGGGAAGCCGTCGCAGAACATGAAGGCGCCGCCATTCAGGTCCATCTGGCAATGCACCAGACGCCTGCCATCCCCCGCCAGTTGACGGCGCACCTCGACCGCGCCGAACGCCCTGGCGTAGAATCTGGCGGCGGCGTCAGCGCCATCGACCGTGACGTATGGAATCACGCCCGGCAGCGGTTTGGTGATCGGTTTCGCATCAGGCATCGTCCGTCCCGCCTCTCTCACTTTGGAGTCTCAGAGCGTCCGCGCCATCGCTTCCATCTGTTTGGCGCAGATCGTCCAGCCGGACACGAAACCCATCTGCTCGTGCTGCTGCCTGGCTTCGGCGGTCCAGTGACGCGCACGCGCCGTGTATTTCGTCTTGCCGCCGGGGGCGTCCTCGAACGTCAGGACGGCGGTGAAGAAGGGCGGATTCTCGCTGGGGACCCAGTCGCCTGTGAAGGCGTCGGTGAAGACCAGCTTCCGGCCCGGGACCACTTCCAGGTACTGGCCCTTGTTCGGGAAGTCCTGTCCCTCCGGCGAGCGCATGACGATCTCGCTGCCGCCGCCCGGTCGCACGTCCACCTTCGCGAACGGCGTCGTCCAGGGCTTGGGCGCAAAGGTCTGCCTGATCAGCTCCGGTTCGGTCCAGCAGCGGTAGAGATTCTGCGGCGTGCAGTCGAGAACGAGTTCGAGAACGAGTTCGTGCCTGGCGGTCATGGCGTCTCACCTTCCTCTTGGCGTGCAGCCCGGTTGTGCTTCAAGGACGAGGGACACAAAGCGATTCCGACACGAAGCCCGACGATTCTTCCGGGGCCGCAAGAATCCCGACGCTTCAATCCCGCCTTTCGCCGTCTGCGACCAGCCGGTCGATGTGCATGCGGATATGGGCCGCCTCGGCGGCGGACCCCGCCAGCGCGATGGCGCGGTCGAAGCTTTCGCGGGCCTCGCGCTTTCGGTCGAGCTGCAGCAGCAGGGCGCCCCTTGTTCCGTGAAAGTGGAAATAGCTGGCGAGCCGGTCGGCCAGCGGCTCGATCATGTCAAGGGCCGCCTGGGGGCCCTGCGTCTTCGAGATCGCGACGGCGCGGTTGAGCGTCACCACAGGCGAAGGCTGCAGGCGCTCCAGCGTCGCATAGAGGGCATCGATTCCAGCCCAGTCCGTATCCTGGAAGCGCGGCGCACGGGCGTGCATGGCGGCAATCGCGGCCTGCACGAGATAAACGCCGGTCTGGCGATGGCGTATCGCCTTGTCGATCAGCGTGAGACCCTCCTGGATCAGCTTCGTGCGCCAAAGGCGGCGGTCCTGATCCTCAAGCAGGACCGCATTGCCGTTTGAATCGAAGCGGGCCGGCTGGCGCGAGTGCTGGAGCAGCATGAGGGCGAGCAGCCCCATCACCTCCGGCTCCGCCTGGAACATGCGCAGCAACAGGCGGCCAAGACGGATCGCTTCATCCGCAAGGCTGGCGCGGTCATCGTCTTTCGGTCCCGCCGAATAACCCTCGTTGAAGAGAAGATAGATCATCTGCATCACAACGGCGAGGCGCTCGGAGCGCTCGACGGGTCCCGGCGACTCGAACGGCGCGCCTGCATCGGCGATCTTCGCCTTGGCGCGCGTGATGCGCTGTTCCATCGCCGCCTCGCCGACCAGGAAGGCGCGCGCGATCCGCCTGACCGACAGGCCGGAAACGATACGCAGCGCCAGCGGAATCTGCTGTGTCGCCGGAAGGTCGGGATGACAGCAGATGAACATGAGGCGCAGAATGTCGTCACGATAGTGACTTTCATCGAGCCGCTCCGCCATCGTCGTTTCGACATCCTCGAGGTCGGAGATCCGCGCCTCGTCCGGCATGGCTGTGAAACGTGATGTCTTTCTCTTCTGGTCGAGTCCCGCATTGCGGCCGACCATGATCAGCCAGGCGGCGGGATCGCGCGGCGGACCGTTCGCGGTCCAGTTCTTCAGCGCGCGGAGGCAAGCCTCCTGATAGGCTTCCTCCGCCGTATCCAGATCGCGGAAGTAGCGAAGCAAGGCCGCCATGGCCTGTGGACGGGATGCGGTCAGCGCCGCCTCGATCCAGGCCTGGTCCGTCACTTCACGTCGACTTTCTGGGCAGCGACCTTGTCGTCGGCGTAGTCGCGGCGGCTTTCATAGGGTCCCTCGATCGGCGCCCCCGGCAGGTAGAGGTGGATGGGACGCAGCTCGTACGCCCCTCCGGGGTTCGCCGCGCCCAGTTCGCGCGCGAACTGGAGCGCCTCGTCCAGCCCGCTCACATCGATGATGTAGAAGCCGAGAAGCGCCTCCTTGGTTTCGACATAGGGGCCATCGACCACCATGTCCTTCGCCTTGTGCAGGGTCGTCGCCGCCGACGTGGGCAGCAGGCGGATCGATGGCTTGAGCTTGCCCGCGCCTTCCCATTTATGATGAACCTTCGACAGGGCGGCCATCACGGCCTCGTCCTGCTCCCGTGTCCAGCCGCAGACCATTTCCTCGTTGTTGTAGCAAAGCACGGCATACATCATGGGAACGGCTCTCATGCATCCAGGACGGCGCAAGATAGCCCGCGCCGACAGGCCCTGCCAAAATTTTTCAGGGCCCGGCGCCCTTGTCCCGGCTGCAGGCGGTTACGCCTGCCCGCGAACCTTGACCGGGCGCAAGAAATTTCCGGGATTGTCCGGCTTTCAGAATGTGCCGGAGACGCGCACGGAGAAGGACTGCGTGCCGTCGGGTCCCCCCTTCTGCTTGCGCGCCTCCGTCCGCAGCACATGCCCTCCGCCCCGCGGCGGGGCCGCCGGATCGAGCGGATCGGCCCGGTAGAAGGTGCGGTCCCTGAACTCCTCCGGATGAAAGATGTTCGACGCGGAAACCCGGACCGTGACGCCGCCGAAGGCCGATGTCTCGGCATAGAGGTCAAGCCGCGCGCCGGGGCGATCGAACAGGATGGCCTCGGCGACCTTGTATTCGCGCCGGTCGGACTGGCCGGCCAGGCTTGCGCCCCAGGCCGCCTTCATGTCCGGCAGGTCCTGGCGCAGCGACAGGTTGTAGGTCCAGCTCCGCTCCCCGGAGAAGCGGCGCCGTTCGCCCGTGATGGGGTCGGTCGCCTCCGTCTCCTGCCACAGGCCGGAAAAGCGCGCCTCGGCATTGGGAAGCAGCGGTGCCAAGGGCAGCGCGCCGCGCATCTCCACTCCCGTGCGCGCGCCGTCGCCGATATTGCCCGGAGCATCGAACGTGCGCTGGCTGGCGATGGCGCAGCCAGCCAACGGCGCGCCGACCGGGCTGATGCAGATGGTGCGCGGCACGAAGTCCTGCACGTCCTGCACCTCTTCATGGAACACGGCCAAGGTCACGGCGGCGCGCGCGCCGAACCTGTGCTCCCATTCGGCGCGGGCGCGCCAGGTCTTTTCCGGTTCGAGATCGGGATTGCCGATCAGGCTTGACGCATCGATGACGTTCACGGATGTCGCGAATTCGGCGAAGTCGAGTTGCGCCACCTCGCGCGTGACGGAAGCGCGCAGCTGGTCCGCCTCGCCAGCCTGCCATGTCAGGATGGCGCGCGGCTTGGGATAGGAGAACTCGCGCTCCTTCTGCTCATCCCCTGTCTGGCTGATCGTCGACGCCTCGTAGATGAAGCCGGCCTCGAGCGTCAGCTGCGGCGAGAGCTTCCACACATCCGTGATGAACGGCTCGATGCGGGTTTCCTCCACGCGCGTGTCCGACACCGGCAGGACCTGCGGCACGGGGCCGGCGCCGAAATTGTCGAAGATGCTGAGCGTGGTGTCGCGGAAATTGAAAGCGCCCTCGAGTCCGATGTCGATCGTGTGCGCCGCATCCGGCCGCCAGGTGAGGATGCCGCGCCCGACGCGCTCGCCCGCTTCGGTCGTGCGGCGATGCTCCTGCGTGTTGAACAGCCCGCCCGGACCGGCCGAGCCAGTCGGCGTATAGATGTGATAGAGATCGTGCTGGCTGGCGTTCGAGAATGTCGCCAGTGCGATGGCCTTCACCGACAGCTCCGGCGAGAAGCGGCGCTCCCAGTCGCCGCCCAGCTCGGCGGTGTAGTTGTCCGAATATTTCGTCGTCCCGGCCAGCGCCTGCACGAAGGCGCCGGCGGGCGTGTAGGTGAAGACGCCGAGATGGTTGGTGTTCCATGTCGGCGCGACCTGCGCGTTGAAGCTGAGCGTGTCCTGCGCCGTCGGCCGCCATTTCAGCACGCCCGATCCCTGCACGCCGATATTGTTCGGCTGTGCATTCACCTCGCGATAGAGAAGCAGGTTACCAGCCGGATTCCGCACGGCTTCGAAACTCTCCACGCGACCCCGCAGGTTGGGAAACTGCAGGTCCAGCGTCAGATCGGCATCCTCTCCCAGCGCAAGCTGCCGCGTCAGCTGCAGGGTCCAGCCGATCCGTTCGGAATACTGGATCTCACGCAGGTCGAAGACGAAGGTCGTCGGCGAGCCGCCGCCGTCGCGCGCCGCCTGCTTCAGCACGACATTGACCAGCTGGGTCTGGCCACGCACGTCGACGTTGGAGGCGCTGCCGGAGATCAACTCCACCCGGACGACCGAGTCCGCCGGGATGCGCTTCAGCTGTTCGGAGATCTGCACCTTGGACGAGGGCCGCTCGCCATTGACCAGCACATTGCCCGCCGTCGCGCCAAAGCCGCGCAACGCTTCGCCATCGTCGATTTCGAAGCCCGGCACGCGGTTCACGATGTCCGCCGCCGTGACGGGATTGTACTGCCGGAAATAGGCGGCCTCGAACACCTGCACGCCTTCGGCCGTGCGCGCATCGGGGGCGGCGATGGTCTCGGCCGGAGGCGCAGCCGGCGCCTGCTGCGCCAATGCCACGGGCCCAAGTCCCGCCGCCAGCGCGGCAATCTCCACCGCCCGCTTCAGCGGACGCGCGCGCCTGACGCTGTCCATTTTCGGTCCTCCCCGGCCGTGTTAGTTTATTATCTGAACGGACCCTTCCCTGCTTCCACCGCAGGGTCAATTGCTGCTGGCGCCTGCGCCGCGCACGAATTCGGGAGCGCGCCATGCGCTGGAGCGAGATCGAACAGGTCCCCTGCCCGGTCGCCCAGGCCATGGCCGCGATTGGCGACACATGGACGATGCTTATCCTGCGCGACGCCCTGCGCGGCGCAACGAAGTTCGAGGAATTCCAGCGCGCCACCCGCGCCTCGCGCGCCGTCCTGTCGGACCGGCTCTCGCATCTGGTCGATCATGGCGTGATGGAGCGGGTGCAATATGAAGCCCACCCGCCGCGCTTCGCCTATCGTCTCACTCCACGCGGCCGCGCCCTGCAGCCCGTGCTCATGATGCTGTCGCACTGGTCGGAAACGCATCTGGGCAAGCCGGTGCGGTCCCCGGGCCGACGCCACGCCGCCTGCGGGCATGCCTTCCGGCCCGTGCTGACATGCTCCGAATGCGGCGGGACCGTGACGCCCGAGAACGTGACCTATGATCGCAAGCCGCCCGCGGCAGTCGCGAATGCCTGAAGGTGAAAGGTGCGAGGGGCGGGCCGCTGGAGGACGGTGCGGGGTCCTGCAGTCGTGATCCCATTCCGGACGGGGGCCGGGACCGGCAGGCCACGCTGGGCGACCCGCCCCTCTATCCGCCGCCCGGAGAGCGGCGGAGTTCGTATCGTCAGAAATTCCCCCTCAGGGTAACGCCATAGGTGCGGGGATCGCCGAGGAGGCCTGCATAATAGCCCGAGCTCGCGCCGCCCGCGTTGAGCATCTCGAAGTATTCCTCGTCGAGGATGTTGCGCCCCCACAGGAAGAGGTCCCATCCATCATCGCCGCGGAAGCCCAGCCGCGCATTGACCAGCGCATAGCCATCGATGTTGAGATAGTCGGACTCCGTCGGGCTGGAGGAGAAGTCCGAGCGGTAGGTCACATCCACAGCCCCGAAGTAGTCGCCTGTGCGGCCGCCAAACGAACCGGGCTGGGTGTATTCCCCGCCGAACGAGGCCGCCCATTCCGAGACGCCCGGCAGCTTGCTGCCTGAAGCGTCGACAAGGCCGATTGCGCCGCCGGAATCCTCCAGCGCAGGCGGCGCCTGGGTGAAGCGTTCATATCTGGCGTCCGTCCAGGCCACGTTGCCGTACAGACTGACATTGTCGCCGATCTCCCACGCTCCGTCGAACTCGACGCCCTGCACCACCACTTCATCTGCATTGGCGAGATAGCCGCGCAACGTGCCCGCCTGGTTGCTCACCACGCTGACCTGAAAGTCGCTGATCGTCGTGTGGAAGGCCGTGAGGTTGGCGACCATGCCGGGCAACGGTTCCGACTTGACGCCGATTTCGATGTGCCGGGTGTCTTCCGGCGCTACGGACGCCAGCTCCACTAACGGGTTGTTGTTTGCATCCAGCGGCAGGCCGTTGTTGTTGAGGCCGAACGTCTTGAACGCGGTGGCGTAGGTTGCATAGAGGTTGAGCGTGTCTGCGGCCTGGTAGGCCACGGTGAGCTGGCCTGAAACGTTATCGTCCTCGCCTTCGGATTCGTAGTTCTGCGGGGCGAGCACGCTGCGCTCGAAGGCGCGGATGGCGTTGGCCTGCGCGACCGGCATGCCGGTCGTGTCCAGCGCGCCATAGGGCGTTGCGATATAGAAACCGCTTTTCTCGTCGTAGTTGAAGCGCAGGCCGGGCAGGATGCGGAACTGGTCCGTCAGTTTCCATTCCAGCTGACCGAACAGCGCGGCGCTGGTATGATCCGACCGGATCCGCGTGGTCTGGCCGTAGCCGTCGAGCAGGCCCGGCGTCGTCACGAAGGCGGCGGTCGGATTGAGCAGCCAGCGCCAGGCGGCGGCTCCCTGTTCCTCCCGGCCGAGCGTCTTGGTGACCTGGTTGAACCAGTAGGCTCCGACGACATAATTCAGCTTGTCGCCTAACGCGCCCGCATGGCGCAGTTCTTGCGACCACTGGTAGGACTTGGACGGATTCTGCGACAGCGTCCGGATCGGCAGGCCAAGGAAATCGCGGTCGTTCGAAGGGTCCCAGAGCCAGTAGCGCCAGGCCGTGATCGCCGACAGCACGCCGCCGCCCACATCCCAGTCCACATTCAGCGCAACCCCGCCAATGTCGGAGTTGGAGCGGTGCGGCGTGTCGAGGTCGGTGACGCGGTCGAACGGGTTGAGGCTGGGCGGGGCGTAGTTGTAGAATGCCGACTGCGCGGCGTATTGCCGGTTGAGCGGGCGCTGTGTCGGCGCGACGCCGACGAACACCTGCGCATACCCTTCCGGCCGCTGCACCGTGTTGTCCGCCGAGAGCTTCACGTCGAGCGTGTCGCTGGGCCGCCAGAGCAGCTGCAGGCGGCCGCCGATATTGCTGATGTCGTTGAGATCGTCCTGTTCGGCGACGTTCCACAGCACCCCGTCGCGCTGCGTAGCGGAGAAGGAGGCGCGGAAGGCCAGCGTGCCGGTCAACGGACCCGTCGTTGTCGCCTTGGCCTGCACGAAGCCGATATTGCCATAGCTCAGCTCAAACTCGGTCGAAGGAGTGAATTCCGGCGCCTTGGTCGTGACGTTGATCGCCCCGGCCGTGGTATTCTTGCCGTAGAGCGTACCCTGCGGCCCGCGCAGCACCTCGACGCGCGCGACATCGATGAAGTCCAGAACGGCCGAGGCGGGCCGTGCAAAATAGACGCCGTCGACATAGAGCCCGACGCCCTGCTCGATGCCGTCATTGGTGAGGCCGAACGGCGCTCCGAGCCCGCGGATGTTGATCGCCGTGTTGCGGGGGTTGGTGGAGTAGACCTGCACCGAGGGGACCAGCTGGGTGAGCTTGCTGGCATTGTAGGCGCCGGTGTCCAGCAGGAAATCCTCGCTCAGCACGGCCACGGGAATCGGCACGTCCTGGGCGTCTTCCTCGACCCGGCGAGCGGTCACCACGACGCGGTCGCCGGGATTTAGAGGCTGGGGCGCGGCCTGCGGCTGTCGGGCCTCGACCTGCGGGCCGGACTGGTCCGCCGCCAGACCTTCGGCAGCGGTTTCACCCTGGGCGAAGGCCGGGGCGGCCCAGAGCACAGCCGCCGCCGCAGCTGATATCCTGTACCTCACATTGTTACTCGACTTTTTTGATGTGATTTTGTTTCCAGAGACCACCGAAATATCTCCGCTAATTCATGGATTTTCTTACCTTCTGGTGAGATGTCACTTTAAACACGATCAAATTGATAGTATTTAAGTGGTTTAGATTTTCTGCAAATTTGGGCGTGTGGGCATCGGGGCCAGCCTGCCCCGTGTCTGCCCAGTCATCGGCGGGGTCTTTCCCCTCGCGAGTCCGGACCCCACGTGATAACGTCGAGTCACCGTTCAACAGCCCAGAGGACCCAGCCCTGTCTGCCAGCCGCAGCCCCCGGACCGGTCGCAAGCTTTCCGCCAAACCGGCCCCAGCGAAGCCAGGCGATGAATCTGTCGCTCACGCCTCGCTCGACCCGCTTGAGCTCGCCCGTCTCGTCGCGCAGCAGCTCGAAGACGACAAGGCCGAGAACATCCTCACCATTCCGCTGACCGGAAAGTCGCCCATGGCCGACGCGATGATCGTCGCCTCGGGCCGTTCGGCGCGTCACGTTTCGGCGCTCGCCGACCATGTCGCCCGCAAGATCAAGGACGCCGGCATCCCGCAGGTCCGCATCGAGGGCCTTCCAAACGCCGACTGGGTGCTGATCGACGCGGGCGATGTGATCGTCCACATCTTCAGGCCTGAGGTGCGCGCCTTCTACAACCTCGAGCGCATCTGGTCCTCGGATGTCGCCGCCGGCCACGCGCGCGTAGCGTCCTGAGCAGCCGAAACGGCGTGCGCATCCGCATCCTCTGCATCGGGCGCATGAAGGACGGGCCCGAACGCGCGCTCGTCGACGACTATGTCGCACGGGCGCAGAAGACAGGACGGCCGCTCGGCTACCGCGCGGTCGAGGAAGTCGAACTCCCTGCCTCCACCCGGGACGATGAAGGCCGGCGCCTGGTCGCCCGTCATGGACAGGGCGTTCTGGTCCGTCTCGACGAGCGCGGCGAGGCATGGACCTCGCAGGATCTTTCGAGTCGTCTCGCCCGCTGGCGCGACGCCGGGGAAGAGGCGGCCAGCTTCGTGATCGGCGGGGCGGACGGAACATCGGAGGAGGTGGCGAAAGCGGCCCGCCACACGGTCAGCCTCGGCGTCCAGACCTGGCCGCACAGGCTGGTCCGGGTCATGATCGCCGAGCAGGTCTACCGGGCCCTTTCGATCGAGGCCGGATCGCCCTACCACCGGGACTGATGCGCTGGCTGGCCCTCATCCTCGTTCTGCTGGCGGTCCCCGCCGCGGGGCCCTCCGCCATGGGCCAGTCCCGCGCCGCGCCCCGGACCTTCACCCAGGATGACCTCAGGAAGGCGGAGGCCGCGCGCGACGCCGCACTCGCCCGGCTGAAGGCGCTGGAAGCCTCCGCCGCCGCCGCCGCCCGCGACGCCTCCGCCATCGACGCCGAT
>CAZTMG010000043.1:0-2096 GCA_964614815.1 uncultured Rhizobium sp.
GCGGCGGCCAGCGTCGGCACGGGTCGGGACTGCGCGATGGCGAGCGGGGCCGCCGGCGCCGTTTCGGTTGCCGTTGCGGTTCCGGCGGCCGGCGCGGCGGCCGGCGTGCAGGCGGCGAGAGCGAGGAGCGCGAGACTTGCGCCGAGGAGGTGCGTTTTCATGGTGGACTGGTCCCTGAATGACATGGACGCCCGCGAGGCCGGTTGCCGGTCCCCGCGTGCGGCGGCTCTATATGGGACGTGTTGTTGCGATTACAACAATGTGCGGCGCGCGGCCGCTGGCCGGTCCGATCAGGGCGCTGACCGCGCTTGCGTCGGACCGCTCAGAGGGCCTGCTCGATGTCCTCGGCGACGTCGTGCGGATCTTCCAGACCCACGGACAGGCGAACCCAGCTGTCGTCCAGCCCGATGGCGGCGCGTTCCTCGTCCGTGAGGGTGCGATGCGTCGTCGTCGCGGGGTGGGTGATCAGGGACTTGGCGTCGCCGAGATTGTTGGAGATGTCGACGAGGGCAAGCCTGTTGAGCATTGCGTAGGCGGCGTCGCGTCCCCCCCTGATCGAGAACGCCACCATCGATCCGCCCGCTTCCGGCATCTGGGCGGCGTGGATGTTGTGATGCGGATGGTCCGGGCGGCCGGGATAGCGGACGGCGGCGATCTTCGGATGGCTGGCGAGACGGTCGGCGATCAGCCGCGCATTGGCGCTCATGGCGCGGACGCGCAGATCCATCGTCTCGAGGCCCTTCAGCGCTACCCACGCGTTGAACGGCGACATGGAGGGACCGGTGTGGCGGTAGTATTGCTGGATCTGGTCCTCGATGGCCCTTGCCTTGCCGAGAATGGCGCCGCCGAGCGTGCGGCCCTGGCCGTCCATATGCTTGGTGGTGGAGTAGACGACCCAGTCGGCGCCCAGGGTGAGCGGCTTCTGCAGGATGGGCGAAGCGAAGACGTTGTCGACGATCAGCTCGCCGCCCGCGGCGTGGACATAGCCCGCCACCGCACGGATATCGACCGCATCGAGCAGAGGGTTGGACGGCGTCTCCACGATGGCGAACCGGCATGGCCTGGCCGTGGCGCGCTCCCACTGGCCGAGGTCGGAGGCGTCGACCCAGGCGACCTCCACGCCCATCTTCGGCATGACGTTCTTGAGGATCCAGACGACGGAGGAGAAGAGCTGGCGCGGCGCGACGATACGCTCGCCGGGCTTTATCGGGGCGACCAGCATGGTGTGGATCGCGGCCATGCCGCTGGCCGTTGCGCGGCAATCCTCCGCGCCCTCGAGGCGGGCGAGACGCTCCTCGAACATGCGCACGGTGGGATTGGCGTAGCGGCTGTAGATGTAGCCGGACCGCTCGCCGGCCATGCGGGCGGACTGTTCTTCCGGGCTGTCATAGACGAAGCCGGAGGTGAGGAAGAGCGCCTCGGACGTCTCCCCGTGCTCCGAGCGCGTGAGCCCGCCGCGGACCATCATCGTCTGTGGCCGCCAGCGGCCGCTCCTGCCCTTGTTGAGATCCCTGCCCATGGCGGCTGCCTCTTGATGCTTCGGGACCGCCCTATAGAGCCTGCGGCGCGCCCGCGCCAGTGAGCGGGACTATAAGGAATTGATTGGGGGCCCGGTCGCCGGAATCCTGTCGGCAGAACAGGCCCTTGCTGCTATCCAACACACTGGAGGCCCCGATGATTCTGATCGGCCAGTATGACAGTCCATTCGTGCGGCGCGTTGCGATTGCAATGCGGCTGTACGGCATGCCGTTCGAGCACCGGCCGTGGTCCGTGTTCGGCGATGCGGAGAAGATCGCGCAGTACAATCCGCTGATGCGCGTGCCCACGCTGGTGCTCAACACCGGCGAGGCGCTGATCGAGAGCCAGGCCATTCTCGATGCGCTGGACCAGCTGGCGGCGCCGGGCGTGGCGATGATGCCCGCAGGCGGGGCGGAGCGGCGCGAGGCGATGAAGGTCTGCGCCCTAGCCACGGGACTCGCCGACAAGGCGGTGTCGCTGGTCTATGAGAGCGTGATCCATGACCGGGCGACACCGGCCTGGGTCGAACGGTGCCGCAGCCAGATCGCGGGATGTCTTCGCGAACTGGAGCGCAGCCG
>CAZTMG010000043.1:2106-17547 GCA_964614815.1 uncultured Rhizobium sp.
CATGACAGTCCATGGTGGTTCGGTCCGTCCATCGGGCATGCGGATATCGCCGTGGCGTGCGTGCTGCGCTTCCTCGGCGACGCGCATCCGGGCCTGTTCGACCTGTCCGAGGGATGGCCGCTGCTGGCGGCGCATGCGGCAGGATGCGAGGCGCTCGACGTGTTCCGCGAGATCCAGCAGCCGTTCAAGGTGACGCCGCCCGCATGACCAGACCGACCACGAAAGCCGGAGCCAGGACCGTGGCGAAACGCAAGGCGAGCGAGGTTGCGCGCGTCGGCGTTCTGCCCGACCGCGAGCTGAAGGAGATCATCAAGGCCAGGGCGGTCTACGCCGATGGCGGCATTCGCGACGATCAGGTGCAGCCGGCGAGCCTTGACCTGCGGCTGGGCAAGGTTGCCTACCGGCTGCGCGCCAGCTTCCTGCCGGGCAGGCATGTGGTTGCCGACAGGCTGGACGACAGCCTCGTGATGCACACGCTGGACCTGACCAAGGGCGCGGTGCTGGAGACGGGATGCGTCTACCTGGCGCCGCTGCAGGAGAAGCTGAAACTGCCGAAGGACCTGTCCGCGGCCGCGAACCCGAAGAGTTCCACGGGGCGGATAGACGTGTTCGTGCGCGCCGTGTCCGACCGGGCCCAGGCGTTCGACGGCATTCCGGCGGGCTATAGCGGCGAACTCTATGCGGAGATAAGTCCGCGCACATTCTCCGTGCTGGCGCGCACGGGGGACAGGCTGCTGCAGCTGCGCGTGCGGCGTGGGGAACAACGGCCGGTGCGGGACATGACGTTCAGCCTTGATCTCTATCCCACCAAGTCGGACATCGTGGGCTATCGGGCCAAGCGGCATTCGCGGGTGATTGATCTGGCGGCCGTCGGCGCCCATACGGTCGAGGATTTCTGGGAGCCGCTGCGGGCCCGCGACGGGCGGATCGTGCTGGACCCGGGCGAGTTCTACATCCTCGCCTCGAAGGAGAAGATCATCATTCCGCTCGACGAGGCGGCGGAGATGGCGCCGATTGCGCCCGAGCTGGGCGAGTTCCGCGCGCACTATGCGGGCTTCTTCGATCCGGGATTCGGCGTGACCCATTCGCGGGGCAAGGCTGTCCTGGAAGTCCGGTCGCGCGATGTTCCGTTCATCCTTGAGGATGGGCAGCCCGTAGGGCGCCTTGTGTTCGAGAAGCTGACCGCGAAGCCGGACGTACCCTATGGCGCGGCGGGGTCATATTCGACCTATGCGGGGCAGGGCTTGCGTCTGTCCAAGTACTTCGAGCCAGCGGACGATTGAGGGCCATGCCGCTCACTCGGCGGAGTCGCCCTCGCAGAACTCGCCTCTGCGGGGAGCACCCGGGATGCGGCGTGGAATGTTGCGCTTGCACAAAATCGCTTCGTTACCCTTTCTTCACAATGTAACAAGGTGTACATTGTCGGCGTCGTGGCGAGGGTTTGCGCGTGGCCGCCAACATTGTCCTTGCTGTCTGCTTCGCTTCGCCGGTGATCTTCACCGTGATTGTCTGGCTTTCGCGGGCCGGCGCGCGGCGGACGTCCGCAGCCCTGGCCGCCTGCGCGACGGCGACGGTGTTCAGCCTCGTCTGGGATACGCTGGCCGCACACATGGGATGGTGGACATATCCGTCGGCAAGCGAGCTTGTTCCCACGCTCGCGCTGGCGTTGGCGGGCGGCTTCCTCTTCGGCGGCGCGGCCGCCCTGCTCGGTTGGCGCATGATGCGCTCGGGCGGATGGATGGGAGCGACGACCTTCTTCAGCGGATTTGTCGGCGCCGGAATGCTGCGCGACTACGCGCTCGACATCAACACCGTCTACTTCGCGCTCGGACCGGGGCTGATGCCGCACGTGATGGCAGGCGCCGGCTACCTGTCCATGGCGGTGCTGGCCCAGGTCGTGATGCTGCTGATGGCGGGGCCGCCGCGCGCGGATGAACTGAGGGCCGGCTAGCTGCGCGGCAGGGTTGCGGCTTCCCTGGCGAGTACGCCGATCGCGTCCCACTGCTTCGTCTCGATCAGATCGGCCGGGCAGACCCAGCCGCCGCCGACGCAGGCGACATTCGGACGCCTGAGATAGTCGCGCGCAAGGTCAGGCGTGATGCCGCCCGTGGGGCAGAATCTCACGTGGCCGAAGGGGCCGCGAAAGGCGTCGATCATGGCGCGGCCGCCGGCCTGTTCAGCCGGGAAGAACTTGAAGCGGGTGAGGCCGAGATCGAGCCCGGCCATCAGCTCGGTCGCGGTGGCGACGCCGGGGAGGATGGGGATGCCGCTGTCCTGCGACGCCGCGACGGCGGATTGCGAGAGGCCCGGCGTGACGATGAAGGCGGCGCCGGCCTCGCGCGCGCGATCGACATCCTGGCCGTTGAGCACCGTTCCCGCGCCGACAATGGCGCCATCGACCTGCGCCATTTCACCGAGGCAATCGAGCGCTGCGGGCGTGCGCAGCGTTATCTCGAGAACGCGCAATCCGTTGCGAACCAGCGCCGTCGCGAGCGGAATGGCGTCTGCGACGCGCTGGATGGTGATGACGGGGATCACCGGCTGCACGGCCATGAGTTCATCGACGGTCATGCGCGGGCTCCCGCGGAGAGAAGGTTGAAGATGCCGCCGCCGGCCTCGGCGTCGCCAGCGAGACGACGGAAGGGGGCGAAGAGTTCGCGGCCCCAGCCATGGCCGGCCGGCGGCATGACGGCGCGGGGGCGCCGGCTAAGTTCTGACAGGTCCGCCATCACGTCGAGCCGGCCGCGTTCGGCGTCGAGCACGATGCGGTCGCCATCCCGAATGCGGGCGAGGAGAGAATCCTGGTCGGCGCCCGGCGTCATGTGGATGGCGGCGGGCGCCGCGCCGGACGCGCCGGACATGCGGCCATCGGTGACGAGGGCGACGCGGTAGCCCTTGTTCTGAAGCGCGGTGAGCGCCGGGGTGAGCGAGTGAAGCTCCGGCATGCCATTGGCGCGCGGGCCCTGAAAACGGACGACGGCGACGACATCGCGGTCGAGCCGGCCGGCCTTGAAGGCGGCGGTGAAGTCGGCCTGGCTTTCGAAGACGGCGGCCGGCGCGTCGATCAGGCGACGGTCCTTGGGAACAGACGAGACCTTGATGACGCCCCGTCCGAGATTGCCGGTGAGCAGGCGGATGCCGCCTTCCATCTCGAACGGCGAACGGACCGGTCGGAGGATGGTTTCGTCCAGCGTGGCCTCCGGTCCTGGCCGCCATTTCAGCTCGCCGCCGTCGAGCCAGGGCTCCATCGTGTAGGCTGCAAGACCGTGGCCGGCGACAGTCGTGGTGTCGCCATGGAGAAGGCCGGCGGACAGGAGCTCGCGCGTGATGAAGGCCATGCCGCCGGCGGCGTGGAACTGGTTCACGTCCGCCGTGCCGTTCGGATAGATGCGGGCGAGCAGGGGCGTGACCGCCGAGATGTCCGAAAAATCGGTCCAGTCCACGATGTACCCGGCGGCCTGCGCCATGGCGGGCACATGCAGCGCGTGATTGGTGGAGCCGCCGGTCGCCATCAGGCCGACAATGGCGTTGACGATGGATCTTGCATCGATCACGTCGGCCATTGCGCCTTCGCCCGATCTCGCCAGTTCGATCGCGCGTGTCGCCGCGGCGCGGACAAGAGCCGACCGTAGCGGCGTATCAGGATTGACGAAGGCCGTGCCGGGCAGGTGGAGGCCCATCAGCTCCATCATCATCTGGTTGGAATTGGCGGTGCCGTAGAAGGTGCATGTGCCGGCGGCATGGTAGGAGGCGGCCTCGGCTTCAAGCAGCTGTTCACGCGTGACCTGGCCAAGCGCGAATTGCTCGCGGACCTTGGCTTTCTCTTTGTTCGAAATGCCCGAGGGCATGGGACCGGCGGGCGAGAAGAGGATCGGAAGGTGGCCGAAGCTCAGGCCGCCGATGACGAGACCCGGGACGATCTTGTCGCACGTGCCGAGCATCAGGGCGGCGTCGAATGCATCGTGCGTGAGGGCCACGGCGGCGGACAGGGCGATCACATCGCGCGAGAAGAGCGACAGTTCCATGCCGGGGCGGCCCTGCGTGACGCCATCGCACATGGCGGGCGCGCCGCCGGCGACCTGCGCCGTTCCGCCGGCCTTGCGTGCAGCGTCCTTGATGAGGTCGGGATAGTCCTTGAAGGGCTGGTGCGCGCTCAGCATGTCGTTGTAGCTGGTGACGATGCCGATGTTCGGCGCGCGCCCGCGCATCGCCAGCTTGTCGGCCAGCGGAACGGCGGCGAAGGCGTGCGCGAGGTTGCCGCAGGACAGATGTTGACGGCCGGGGCCGGCCGCCTTCGCGGCCCTGATGCGATCGAGATAGTCGCGCCGCGAGTCGCGGCTGCGGTCCGCGATGCGGGCCGTGACTTCGGCGATCTTCGGATGGATGGCCATGCGCGCCTCGTCAGGATGTTTGTGGGGTCATAGGTCGCAAAGTCTCATCACGCCAGCAACCAGTCGAGGATCAGCGTGCTGAGATCGGGGCCGTAGGCGTGGGACAGGTCGTCGAGCTGGCGGTAGGTCACCCTGGCGCCCATGCGGGACAGGTGGCCGCGGGCTTCCTCCGCCATGCCGGGCGGGAACATCCAGTCGCGCGCGCCGTGCAGGATATGGACAGGCAGATCCCTGACACGGGCATGGTCCGCCATGGCGGCGAGCATGGGATGGAAGGCGGCGGCGACGGGCGCGAGATGGGTGAAGGGCGCATCGGCGACGAGGCCGGACGTGTAGGTGAAGGTGCCGCCATCGCTGAGCCCGGTCAGCAGGATGCGGGCAGGGTCGATCGCCCAGGTGCGGCGCACGAAGGCGTGGATCCGGTCGAGATGGGGCGAATCCGGATCGTCGCCCTGGATGGCCCAGGTCTGCCCCTGGGACGAGGGCGCGACGACGATGGCGCCGCGCGAGCGGGCGGCGCGCACCCAGCTCCACAGGAAGGCGCGTCCATTGCCCGAGCCGCCATGCAACGCGTAGACGAGGGGGGCGGGCGTCGCCGGATCGTATGTCTCGGGCACATACATCCAGACAGTCTGGCGCGCCCTGTCATCCTCCCCGATGCGGATGACGCCGCTGTTTGGCGGCGGTGGCTTGCGGAAGAGGCGCTGCTGCAGATCCCTGTCGTCACGGACGTGCATGTCGAGGAAGAAGCGGCTGACGGGCGGCGCGATGCCGGCGAGGGGGTAGAGCGTTTCCAACGCGCGGGGCAGCTTGCGCAGGGCGGTGAAGGCTGCAGTCAGGTCCTCCGGCGGGGCAGCGGCCTCATAGAGCGCGTCCCAGGCGGCGATGGCGAGATCGGCGGTCTCATCCAGCAGCGGACGCAAGGCCGCATAGGGCGCATCCCATTCGGGCAGGGCGCGGGCGGCCTGAAGCTCCAGGTGCGGCTTGCCCACGCGATCGAGCTGGCGGCTGTAGCCGACGGGGTCCAGGTGGCGGGCGACGAAGATCAGGCCGTCCAGCGCGCGCAGCAAGGGCGGAAGATAGGCCTGCAGCTGTTCGACGCCGGAGGATGACATGCCGGCAGAGTGTGATGTTGCGCCGGTTTTCGCAAGGACATGCCCGTCCTGTTGCATCATCGCCCGAGGGCTGGTTTCTGCTGCATGCGCCGTGCGCTGTCGCGCCGGGCGAAGGGAGCCTGTCCCCATGTCCTCAGACATGACCTATGCGCGTTACCTGCAGCTCGACCAGCTGCTGTCGGCGCAGTCGCCGCTGTCCCGGACGCATGACGAGACACTTTTCATCATTGTCCACCAGACAAAGGAGCTGTGGCTCAAGCAGATGATCGCCGAGCTGCATCTCGCCAAGGCCCTTGTGCGAGGGGGCGCGCTGATCGAGGCGTACAAGTCGCTGGCGCGCGTCTCGCGCATACAGGCGGTCATGACGCTGTCATGGGACGTGCTCGCGACGATGACGCCGTCGGACTATACGCGGTTCCGCTCCGTGCTGGGCGCGAGTTCCGGCTTCCAGTCGGACCAGTTCCGCACGGTGGAGTTCCTGCTCGGGCTGAAGGACGGCAAGCACATCGCCGTCCAGAACGACCGGCCGGCGGCGCAGGCGGCGCTGAAGCAGGCGCTCGAATCGCCAAGCCTCTGGGACGATGCGAACGCGGCGATGGCGGCGCGGGGTTTCAGCCTGCCGGCGCATATCCTGGAGCGCGACTGGACGCAGCCTCATGCGCCGAGCCCCGAGGTCGAAGCCGCCTGGGCGGAGGTCTATCTCGATACGCACAGATGGTGGGACCTCTACCAGCTGGCCGAGAAATTCCTCGATATCGACGATGCGTTTGCGACCTGGCGGCACCGCCATGCGGTGACAGTGGCGCGCATCATCGGCGGCAAGCCCGGGACCGGCGGATCGGCGGGCGTCAGCTATCTGGAAAGCACCCTGGGCAAGCGGTGTTTCCCCGAGCTGTGGACGTTGAGGAACAGGCTGTGAGCTGGAAGCATCTCTTCTCGCGGTCGCTGGCCGCAGCGCCGGGACGACTGCACATGGCGGCGCACAGCCATCATCTCTGGCCTGATGCGAGCTTCGAGGGCCAGCAGGCGTGCTGGGAGGACGCGGCGCGGCTGGCGGACCGCAAATGGGACAAGGTGATGGGCGAGGTCTGGCCCGAGGCGCAGGCGCACATCGCGGCGGAACTGAAACTGCCGTCGCCGGACAGTCTTGCGTTCGCGCCCAACACGCATGAGCTGCTGGTGCGGATCCTGTCCGCGACGGGGAAAGCCGCGCCGCGCGTGCTGGCGAGCGATGGGGAATTCCACTCCTTCCGCCGGCAGTCTGCGCGATGGGCCGAGGCGGGCGCGATCGTGCTGGAAACGGTCGAGGCGGACGCGCCGGATTTCGCCGAGCGTTTTCTCGCGCGTGCGCGAAGCGGAGACTTCGACCTGATCTTTGTGAGCCATGTGATGTACGGCACGGGACGCGTGTTCAGCGGGATCGACCAGCTTGCATCGCTTGCCCGGCCGGAGGGGCCGTGGGTGGCGGTCGATGGCTATCATGCCTTCATGGCGATCGAGGTCGACCTGTCCGCGGTTGCGGATCGGATCTTCTATCTCGCGGGGGGCTACAAGTATGCGATGGCCGGCGAGGGCGTGTGCTTCCTGCACGCCCCGCCCGGCCATGGCGAGCGGCCGGTCAATACCGGATGGTTTGCGGCGTTCGATGATCTTGCGCTGAAGCCGGGAAAGGTCGGCTATGCGAAGGACGGGCGGCGCTTTGCGGGCGCGACATTCGATCCGTCAGGACTCTACCGCTTCAATGCAGTGCAGGCGATGCTGAAGCGCGAGGGGCTGTCAACCGCCGATGTCAACGCCCATGTCGATCCCCTGCTGAACGCGCTGACGGCGGAGCTGGATGGAATCGCAATGGGATCAGCCCGGCTGCTCAATCCCGGCATCCTGCAGCCGCGCGCGCGGTTTCTTGCGCTGGAGTCTCCGCGCGCGAAGGCGTGGCAGGCTGCGCTCGAGGCCGCACACGTCATGACCGACCTGCGCGGCGACGTGCTGCGCATCGGACTCGGCCTCTATCATGACGAGGTCGATGTCGACTGGTTCATCGGCGTTGCGGCCACACTCTGAAAGCAAGCTGGCCGGCCCCGAAGGGCCGGCCAGCCGGCGGCGGGCGCGCCGCCGGAACGCGCCGGGCAGGTTCACTCGAAATGGAACTTGAAATCCACGCCGAACATGCGCGGCGGGGCGAATGAGGGATTCGAGTACCGCGTGAAGTCGGCGGCCCGGAACGTGTCGGAGATGCTGGTCGTCTGCTCTTCGTCCAGGGCGTTGCGAACCCATGCCGTGATCGCGAAGGCGCCATTGGCCGAATACCAGTTCAGGCGCGCGTCCAGGTTCCCGTAGGACGGCGATTCCTCGGTCGCATTGTTGAAGAACGAGTCGTAGAACTCGCTTCGCCACGAATAGGAGACGGTCGGCAGGAGATAGGAGCCGTCCTCGAAGTCGATCCGATAGCGGGCGTTGAGGGCGATCTTGTGCTCCGGCGACTGTCCAAGCGAGTTGCCCTTGACGGACCGGATTCGCAGGGGGTCGACCAGGGTTGTCGCCGTTGCGCTGCAGGTGACCGGCGGACCGCCCGGCGTCGGGTTGACGCAGCGCGGATCGCGGGAGGAGTCCACATAGACGTCATCGCTCTTCACCTCGCTGTTGAGCCAGGCATAGGTGAAGCCAATGGTCAGGGGGTCGATGGGATTCCACGTCGATTCCAGCTCGAAGCCGTTCATCACGACCTCTGGAACGTTCAGGAAGGCCGTAAATGCCGTTTGCGTCGGCAGGCCAAAGTCCCGAACGACGGTCAGAGGCGCCTGGGCGTCCGTGTAGTTGTAGTAGAACCCGGCGGCGTTGGTCGTGAGGTTGAGATCGCTCCACTCCTGCTTCCAGCCGACCTCATAGGCGTCCACAAACTCGGAATCCGTGTACGGATTTGCGGCGAAGCCGAGATTGTTGAAGCCGCCGGCCTTGTAGCCGCGCGAGTACTTTCCGAAGACCAGCGTGTCGCTTGAAGGCGTCCATTCGACGCCGAGCGAGCCGGTCCATGCCTGCCAGTGGCCGCGCAGGCGGCGGTGGGCCACGCCATTGGCGTCCACGCCGTCCGCCAGCGCGTAGTAGACCAGCGGCGTGAAGTCGAGGAATGCGGATACGCCTGCGACCGCATTCGCATAAGGAGACAGGAGGAACGCCTCCTCGTACGATTCCTTCAGATCGTCCGACCAGCGCAGACCGCCCGTGAGCTTGATCTCGTCGTTCATCTGGTAGTCGATCTGGCCATAGACGCCGTAGGCGTACTGGATGCTCGTGTTGCTGAACAGTTGCGTCCTGCGGAGCGGGTTCGGCCTTACGCCGGTCGGGGCGCCGAAAACCCCGCCCGTCGACCGGAAGTAGATGTCGGCCAGCGGTTCATCGAAGAGGAACTGCGCCTGGCCCGGCTGTTTCTGGTTGTCCTGGTACTGGTAGAGGCCGAAGATCCACTGCAGGGGCGAATTCCATGTCGAGATGAAGTTGATCTCGTTGGAGAAGGCCGAGCGGCTTTCCTTGTAGACGTTCGTCACGTTGGGGCGGATCGTGACCGTGCCGGAGCCGGGCGTTCCCGGCGCCGCAGGCCTGTAGTTCGGCAAGGCGTTATAGGTCACCGAGGTGATCGGCGTTCCGTCCGCGTCGCTGAACAGTTCGTAGTCATAGAAGGTGTACCCGCCGATGTACTTCACATCGAAATCGTCGAACGAATAGACCGCTTCAAGAATCGCCTCGTCGTACTGGGGCAGACGGGCCGTGTTCTGCAGGTTCGTGTTGTAGGCGTGCTCGCGGTTCGTCGCGAACGGGTTGTCGGTCCGCGACCCGCCCTGCGTATAGGAGATGATCCCGGGGTGGCTGGTGTACGGGAATGCAGGGTTGTAGTTCGTTCCGGCGAGGAATTGCTGTGCAGGGTTCGTGCTGATGAAGTAGGGGGCCGTTGTGAAGGTTGCGGTGCGCCCGCCAGGAGGGCCGGCCTTGTCATAGAACAGGTCGGCGACCTTGGCCCACCAGGTGAACCGGTCGCCGATCTCGCCCTCCAGCTGAAGCTCGAGATACTCGTCGTCGATTTCCCAGCCGACCATCGCGCCGCTTTCGCCGTAGTTGGGGTCGATGCCCTCGCGCGACTCCTTGAATCCAACTGCGCGGTAGCGGAGCCAGTCGGTGATCGGACCAGACACCGCGACCCCGACCTTGCGGTAGTCATAGTTTCCAACCCCCAGAACGGCATCGATCTGGAAATCGTCGGTCGGGCGCTTGGAGATGGTGTTGATTGCGCCGCCGATGGCGTTGCGGCCGTAAAGCGTGCCCTGCGGACCGCGAAGAACCTCCACGCGATCGATCAACAAGGGGTCCTTGCCTGCGAAGACCGCGAATGCGGTGTAAATGCCGTCATTGTAGTTCGCGACGCCGGGATCGGCGCCAAAGCTGTTCGACAGCCTGCCGATGCCGCGCAGCGTGACGCGCTCGTTGCCGGGCGTATAGGACAGGCCGGGCGTGACGTTGGTGAGGTCGGTCACCGAAATGATGCCGAGTTCTTCCTTTGCTTCCGATGTGATCGCGGTCACGGCGACAGCGACGTCCTGAACCGTTTCCTCGCGCTTGTTCGCCGTGATGACGACCACGTCCTTTCCGCGCGTCTCCGGATCGGTCGATGATTGCGGCTGCGCCTCCGTCTGCGCCTGCGCCGGGATGGCCAGACCCAACGCGACAAGACTTGCGAACAGCAGATGGCTCTTGCGTTTCATGTGACTCCTCCCCTTGGGCTTGCGCCGCCTGTCTGCCGCCGGTCTTTGCGCCGACGGTCAGAAACCGAGTGACCGGTCTGTTTCAGTTGCGCGCTGGCGGGGTCGTGCGTCAACATGACGTGGACGGAAGTGGCGACGCTTCATCCAGAGGGTTGACCCGAGGCGGTGGCGCGCATGAAAGCCGTTGTGCGAGAATGCCGAAGGTCTGCAGCCGAGGCGCGCGAGTGGGTCCCGAAGATGGAGAACATGACCGGAAATGTTTCCTCGCGTGGCGCCGAAACGACAATGACGCGCCGCACAAACAACGAGCGGGCCACGCAGACGCGGCGTCAGGTCATGGATGCTGTCATAGCCATTCTTCACGCGAAGGGCTTTCCCGCGCTGACCAATGCGCTGATCATCAAGCAGACCGGCATCAGCAGCGGCGCCTTGATGCATCATTTTCCGACGCGGCAGGATCTGCTCGCAGCGACTGTCACCTACGCCTACGAGCGAATATCAACCTATCGTGAGCGCCAGCTTCAGCGGCTCGCCCCTGGCCTGCCGCGTTTTCGCGCGCTGATCGACCTGTCCTGGCATGTCGCGCGGATGCCGGCGAGCTTTGCGGTCAACGAGGTGAGGATCGGGGCGCGAAGCGACGCGCGGATGGCTGCATACTTCCGTCCTGTCTTCACGCGCATCGGCCTTGAGTACGGCCGAGCGATTGCAAGGCTGGCCCGTGACGCGGGACTGAGGCCGGATGAATCGCTGCAGGGGTTGTGGGTCGCAACATCGATGGCGATGCGCTCGCTCGCAATCGACGGCAAGACCTATGCTGGCGATGATGTAGCGGGCAGCGCGCTGCTTGCCCTGCGCACGCTGCGCGAGACGCTGATCGCCCAGCAACTTGGCCCGTCGGTCCGACAGGATCCCCGCATCGCATGGAAGCCAGGCAGGCAAGACCGCCACGGCTGAAGATTCATTCATGCCAGATCCCGACTGCAGTTTCTGCAGAATGATCTGCAGGCTGAACTTTCCGTTCAAGCTGCGCTCATGCGCATCGGGCGATCGTGCTCATGTCGCGCGGACAAGGTGCGCGAGAGCAAACGGAGTTCAGGCCATGAAACGTATCCTTTCAGCTGCCCTCGCGATGGCGGTCATTGCGGGCGCCGGCGTCGCCGAAGCGCAGGGCCGCAACCGCGTTCAGATCGAGCAGGGCGGCCGCGGCCACGGAGTGGCCATCGCGCAGTCGGGCGAACGCAACGGTTCAGTCACGGTTCAGAATGGCCGCGGGCACTACGCGCAGGGCATCCAGACCGGCTACAACAATTTCCTGCGCATGGACCAGCTCGGCACGCGCAACAGCTCCATCACCGAGCAGCGCGGGGAATCCAACCTGGCCGTTACGGCGCAGGACGGACTTCGCCTCCATGCCGACACCTATCAACGGGGTTACAGCAACGTCGCCGGCACGGCGCAGATGGGTACGGGCCATCGCGCCATGACAGAGCAGCTGGGCGCCAACAACGCTTCGGCCATCATCCAGACGGGCCACAACCAGGACGTGGAAGTGCGCCAGCGGGGAAATGGAAACATCTCCGTGGTCGTGCAGAGCGGATACAACTGACGCAGCAGCAGCGGCCCGGCGGACGGCCACGCCCGCCGGGCGCCAACCTTTCAGGAGGACGGTGATGCCGCGCCTGACATCCAGCCATCTGATGAGCCTGGCGGCCGCGCTGACGCTTGGCGCCTGCTCCTCGGCCTTCTCCCAGGAAACCCCGAACACGGCGACGACGGCGCGGCAGGGCGCAGGCCTCGCGGCCTCGCTCGACGGACCGCCGCCGCATGACGATCCGGCCCTGGATGGCGCGTCACCGTCGATCGCGCCCGAAACCCGCGTCTTGACGCCGACTCGGACGTCTTCGGAGGAAAGACCGGAGGTTGCGACAGTCGAGACGCGGCTGACCTGCGGGATCGACATCGACCGTACATCGCATGGCGTGCGCGTAACGCCGGTGGTGCGTGCTGACCGGGCCGTGAGCGGCGAGTATTCGCTGGTCGTCAGCACGTCGGGATCGGGCGGCTCGTCCGACATCAGGCAGGGCGGGCCGTTCGATGCGACGCCCGGCGAACGCATTGCGCTTGCCGCGTCCGAAGTCTCCATGGAGCAGGGCGCGCGATTCAAGGCGGTGCTGAAAGTGCGTGCGGGCGGCCGCGAGGTCTGCCGCGAGACAAGGTCCTGACCTGGAGTTCCGGAGGTTTTCTCATGTCGACCATTCGCCTCAAGCTTGTCGGGCTGGCGCTCGTGACGGCGCTCGGCGCATCCGCCGCCCACGCGCAGCGCGCCTATTCCGCGCCGGCCGAGAACAAGGTCGCCGCCGCCGTGAAGGCGGCGAAGGCGGGTCAGACCGGGCATGGCCGTGTCGACATCCGGCAGCATGGCCGCGACAACGCCGCCGCAGCAGGGCAGGCCGGCCCCGCGAACAGCATCGGCGTCTATCAGGACGGCGTGGCCAACATCGGCCAGGTCAGCCAGATGGGCGCGAACAACACGGGCAACATCATCCAGCTCGGAAAGGGGAATACCGGCGCGATCACGCAGACGGGCGACAACAACAACGCCTGCCTCGTCCAGATCGGCAACAATCATGCGGCCGGCATAACCCAGACCGGCGGCCAGAGCGTCGGGATCGCGCAGAACAAGGCGCGGACATGGGAGTTTTCAGCGGAGCTGTGCGAGATCTACAGGGACCAGGACCCTTATTTCCTCCACCGGGCGATCCGCGGCCCGCGCGCCGGCCAGGGCTAAGGGGCCCAGAAGGCGTGCACCGGCGTCTTCTTCTGTGCGAGCACGTGTTTCAGCGGCGAGACGCCTTCGCCAGCCTTGGCTTCGTTGTACACGTTGAGCTTGTCCTGGCCCATGATGAGCAGGACGATGCGGCGTGACGTGAGCAGGCCGGGGATGGTCAGCGTCATGCGCTCGGGCGAGCCGGCGGCGTTGGCCGCATGGATGCCGGCGACTTTCCTGGCCCCCGCTGGATCGACGGCCGCGTCATAGCCTTCGGCGCCTGGGATCAGCGAGGCGATGTGCCCATCCGGGCCCATGCCGATCAGGCAGATGTCGAACGGCATGATCGGCGCGATGCGCTTTTCCGTGGTGGCTGCGCCGCCCGACGCCCGGGCGTGGTTTGTCTTGAAGGGCACGAAGGTCGCGGCGGCGGCGCGGCGTTTCAGCAGCAGGTCGCGAATGAGGTATTCGTTGGAGGCTGGGTCCTGCGGACTGACCCAGCGTTCATCGGTCAGCGTGATCGTGACTTTCTCCCACGCCAGCGGCGCGTTCGACAACGCCTCGTAGAGCGGTCCTGGCGTCGTCCCGCCGGCGAGGGCAAGCGAGGCCTTGCGGCGCTTGCGGATGATTTCCGACAGGCGATCCTGGAAGTCCTGCGTCAGGCCGGCGAACAGGCGCCGACGGTCCTGGAAGACGGATTCCTCGTGACTGGCTGCAGTGCTCATTCGTACCAGCTGTGTCCGTTGCGCTCGGTGAGCGCAAAGGCGCCGGCGGGGCCCCAGCTGCCGGCGGGATAGGGGGCGGGTTTCATCGCGGTGCGGGCCCAGCCCTCGATGATGCGGTCGATCCACAGCCATGCCGCGTCCGCCTCGTCGCGGCGCACGAACAGCGTGGAGTTGTCGGAGATGGCTTCGAGCAGGAGCCTTTCATAGGCGATGCGCCGGCGTTTCTCGCCCCGGAAGGCGTCGAGCAATGAAAGGTTGAGCGAGAGCGGCTGCAACTCGTAGCCTTGCTGCTGCAGAGTCGGCGTCTTGTTCATGATGGTGAGCGCAATCGACTCTTCCGGCTGCAGCGTGATCGTGAGCCGGTTGGCCATCAGCGGCGCGCCAGTGAAGATCGAGTGCGGCACGTCGCGAAACTGGATGACGATCTGCGAATGGCGCGTCGGCAGGCGCTTGCCCGTCCGCATGTAGAAAGGCACGCCCGCCCAGCGCCAGTTGTCGATATGGGCGCAGAGTGCGACGAATGTCTCGGTGTCCGAGGGCCTGCCGCCCTCCTCTTCGGTATAGCCGGGGACCGTTCTCCCTTCCGAAACCCCGCGCACGTACTGGCCGCGCACGGTGCGCATCATCAGTTCGGAATCGCGAATGGGGCGCAGGCTGCGCAGCACTTTCACCTTCTCGCTGCGCACGGACTCCGGCCGCATGTCGTGCGGCGGCTCCATGGCGATGAGGCAGAGAAGCTGGAGCAGATGGTTCTGCACCATGTCGCGTGTTGCGCCGTACTCGTCATAGTAGCCGAACCGGCCTTCGACCCCGAGCGTCTCGGCGACGGTGATCTGTACATGCTCGATGTTGTGGCGGTTCCACAGGGGTTCGAACAGCGTGTTGGCGAAGCGGAGCGCGATGAGGTTCTGGACTGTTTCCTTGCCGAGATAGTGATCGATCCGGAAGGTGCGGTCCTCCGCGAAGTGCTCGGCAATGGCGCTGTTGATCTCGTCGCAGGTCTTGCCGCTCTTGCCGATCGGCTTCTCGACGATCACGCCGTTTGGCGGGTGGGTGAGGCCGGCGGCGGCCAGTCCCTTGACGATGGGTATGTAGAGCGCCGGCGATGTGGAGAGATAATAAAGGGCGCCGCCGGCGGCGCCGTTGATCTGCGTCCTGAGGGCGGCGTAGGTCTTCGGGTCGGCGGCGTCGCCTGACGCGTAGGTCAGCCGTCTGGCGAATGCGGTCCAGGCTGGCTCCGCGAAGAACGGTCCGGCCCGCTCGCGGACCCAGCCCTCGACGTCCCTGCGGAATTCCTCGACCGTATGGGCGGAGCGGGCGGCGCCGACAATGCGCAGCCCCGGAGGCAGGAGACCATCGGCGTCAAGAAAGTACAGCGACGGAAACAGCATGCGCCGGGCAAGGTCGCCCGTGGCGCCAAAGATGACGAAAGCCCCCGGCATGCTCATGCCGCGACCACAGGCCAGTGCAGCCCTCCCGGTCAAGCGGAATTACGTGGCTGGAGGAGGTGAGACCTCTACTTGTCGCGACGGAATGTCGTAGCGGCCATGGCAACTGCCACGGCGTCTTGCAAATAAATTGCAACAACGCCTATCCATTGAGTCAGGTTGGTAAACTGCTACAAGCAGGAATACGGAGGCGGGTGTAGCTCAATGGTAGAGCAGAAGCTTCCCAAGCTTACGACGAGGGTTC
>CAZTMG010000044.1:0-14900 GCA_964614815.1 uncultured Rhizobium sp.
ACGCCCCCGCCCAACGGGCCCGCCGCCTGGTGGACGCTTCGGTGCGGGGCGACTCGGCGCCGGACGTCCGCCCGATGGACCTGCCGATCCGCAATGGCCAGATGGGCGACTGAGGCCGCCCTCCCTCTTGCCCCCTACCGGCCCGTCGCCATCCACGTCAGATACACCGCGAAGCCCGCCGACAGCACCATGGCGAGCGCTGCGACCCTGAAGAAGCCGGTTGCGAACGCCTGCGACTGGAAGCGCCGCGCCAGCGCGTCCGCGCCCGTTGCGTAGACCATCAGGCCGAACATCTCGCACGCCGTCACCGTGGCCATGCTGATAAGGACTTGCGGAACGAGATCGCGCTCGGGATTGAAATAGGTCGGCAGGAGGCCCCCGAAATAGACCAGCGCGTTGGGATTGGCGAGCTGCAGCCCGACGCCATGCGCAAACAGCTTGCCGCGCGGCGGCGGGTCGCGCCGCAGGAGATCCACCGGCGCCCCGAATGCGGTCTTCCAGGCGAGCCAGAGAATGAAGGCGATTCCCGCCAGCTTGAGCGCCATGAAGGCTTCGGGGAACGCCCTGGCCGCGACCGCCGCCCCGGAGGCCGCAAGCGCAATCCAGAGCAAGTTGGCCGCACATACCCCCAACGCCGGGGCCACGGACGGCCAGAAGCCGTAGCGGACCGACGCGGTTGTCACGAGCATGACCGCCGGGCCGGGCGTCAGCCCGCCCGCCAGGAAGAGGAGCGTGAAATTGGCCCAGACCCAGACATCCATCGGGCGGCTCTATAGGCCTCCCGCAGAGTTGAGTCAGGGGGCTATCTTGCCTGGCGGGCGCCCGGTTGCTCGCCCTGCCGGCTGGGCTATCTAGGGCGCGCAGACAGGAGACGCCGCGCATGTGCATGGGCAGATACACGCGACCGGTTGCGGCCATGCTGTACATGGCGCTCGTTGGCGCCTGCGGCAGCCAGCAGGGCGAGGCGCCCGGCGCCGTGGCCGCGAGCCTGGCGCCCGCGCCGGGGGCCCCCGCCGCTCCGGCGACGACGTACCAACTCCCGCCAGGCGTTCCGCCGCTGCCCGCTGACCTTCTTGCCGTGGGGGCGCAGGAAGCGCGAGACGATCTTTACTGTTCGGCGCTGATCTACAACGCCAACCCGGACGTGTCCGATGCCCTGGCCCCGGTCGACGAGGCGCTGCTGCGAAAGGCGCAGGCGCTCGCCTTCATCGTCGGCGAGGCTGGCATCAACAAGCTGGTCGAGGCCAAGGCCATTCACGCGACTCACGCGCGCGCCATCGCGGACGCCTATGCCGCACAGGTCGAGGCGGACATGAAGACGGGAACCCCGCGCATCTCGCTTGAGGCCTGCAACGCTCGCGCCGCCGCCGTCCCCAGGCCGGAGTAGAACCCTATGACCCTGAAGCCGCGCCAGATCATTGGCCTTGTCGCTGTCGTCGTGTTCGGCGCCATCGCGGTCTGGCGTTTCACCCAGCCGAGCGAACGCGAGATCATGGAGCGGCGCCTCGCCAGCCTGCCCTCGCCCAGCGCCCTGCTGGAAACGCCTGACTTCCCGGTTGCGACCCTGCCGCCGGTGAACATTCCGACCGCGCCTGACCTGTCCCGCGGCGACGGCGCCGACTCATCGGGCGAGGACCGCCCCATCTGGGAGCTGTCGGGCATCGATCACTACAATCTCGGCTCCCAACCGGCGAAGGACGACCTGTATTGCGCCGGCGTTCTCGGCGCCGAGTTCGACGCCATCGTCTCGACCGCCCATCCCGACGCATCATCGCTCCTGCTGCGCGACATGCAGGCGCTGGAGGCGGCTGGGGTCGCGAAGCTCAAGGCTGAAGGGCAAGCCGACGACCGGACCTCGGCCGGCTTCATGCTGGCCTGGGCCGACAAGGCCAAAAAGGACCGCGGCGCCGACGCCCTTCGCCTGTCCGTCGCCGACTGCACGGCCCGCGCCGCAACTCTGGCGGCCGGGGCAAACTGAGAGATTCCGCCATCATCTCGCCCATGCGATAAAGGCTCCATGAAACCCTTTGCCAAGCTCACCGGAACAGCTGCGCCGCTGCCGATCGCCAACATCGACACGGACATGATCATTCCGAAGCAGTTCCTGAAGACCGTTTCGCGCGAGGGACTGGCGAAGGGCCTGTTCTATGAGCTCAAGACCAGGGCCGACGGCTCGCCCGATCCCGACTTCGTGCTCAACAAGCCAGCCTATGCGACGGCCTCGATCCTGCTTGCGAAGGAGAATTTCGGCTGTGGCTCCTCGCGGGAGCACGCGCCATGGGCGCTGCTCGACCAGGGCCTCAGCGTCGTCATCGCGCCGAGCTTCGCGGACATCTTCTACAACAACTGTTTCAAGAACGGCCTTCTGCCGATCGTGCTGCCGCGTGACGTCGTCGACAGCCTGATGGAGCAGGCCGGGGGGGCCAACCACGTATTCTCGATCGATCTCGCCGCCCAGACCGTGACGGCTCCGGACGGCCAGGCGTATCGCTTCGACATCGACCCCGGCCGCAAGGCCAGCCTGCTCGCCGGCCTCGACGAGATCGGCGAGACGCTGCAGCATGCAGATGCGATTGCCGCCTTCGAGGAAGACAGGAAGCTGTCCCAGCCATGGCTGTCCTGATCCGTCCGCTTCCGGCCTGCGCCGTGGCGCTGGCGCTCGCCGCCTGCGGCGATGCCGCGGATTTTGCCGGGACGGAGGATGCGACGGCGGACCTGGCCGCCCCGGCGCCCGGCCCTGTCGACCCCCGGGCGGCGGCCGAGATCGCCCGGATGAAGGAGCTCGCGGCCGCCAACGAAGCCTTCAGGCCCGCCTACGAGGCGGCCCGCGCCTCGGGCGACCTTGCAAGGCTGGATGAGCTGGCCGACGCCGGCAACACGCATGCGCTTTATGACCGCGGACTGCGCCGCCTGCAGTCGGACGACTACATGCTGCAGCAGGCAGGGTTCGACGACATGCAGCTCGCCGCAGAGAAGGGCCTGCCCGAGGCGCAGCTCTGGGTGGGCCAGCGCATGGCCTTCGGCCGCGACGGCTTCAAGCTGCAGCCGGCATCCGGTCTCAGGATGATGGAAAAGGCGGCGGCGCAAGGCCACATGGAAGCCATCCTCGCCGTCGCCGCCATGTATGCGCAGGACGCCTACATGCACGACAAGGTCAAGGCGCGCCTCTGGTACCAGCGCGCCGCCGACATGGGGAATCCGGAAGCGAAAAGCTGGCTCGAAGCGCTGGCCGAAGGATCCAGACCCTAGCTGCGGTCGTCGTCATCCACATGCAGGGCGTGCAGCACGCGGTGGAACACCGGCGCCAGAATGATGCCCGAGACCAGTACGAGCACCAGCCCGCAGCCCAGCGCATAGACGCCCGCGAAGAGCTTGCCTGCTTCCGTATGCAGCGGGGGATCGACCGGCCCCATCCCGCCCAGCAGCATCGCCGCATTCAGGAAGGCGTCGATGACCGGCATGTTCTCTGTCGCGACATAGCCCCATATCCCGACGGCCAGCGCGAAGACGACCAGAACCAGCGCCACGATGATGTTCCCCAGCATGCGGCCGGCGAACCGGACCGGCGATGCCAGCGGCCTTTCCTTGTAGTCGAAATTGAACAACGCCATCCAAGCCTCCCCTGATTGGCAGATGGAGCCTAGCCGCCTGCCGGACGGGGAGGAACCGCCACGCGGGCGGCGGATCCGGTCCTCGCCGGGGGTCCGCGTCGTGATCGCCCGCGACACGATGGATATCGACCGCCGCAATATCAGGAGCAGTCGGGTTTCCCGGTCCGGAGAAAGGCATTAAGAGGCCCGGCATATCGCAACGGACGACGCCCCATGACCACGACCGCCCAGACCCTGCTGCTTCTGCCCGGCGACGGCATCGGGCCGGAAGTGACCGAGGAGGCGCGCCGCGTCGCCGCCCATGTCGCCCCCGATCTCGCGATCGAGGAAGCCTTCTTCGGCGGCGCCTCCTACGACCATTTCGGCGCGCCGCTGACGGATGCGGTGATGAACCGCGCGAAACAGGTCGACGCCATCCTGATGGGCGCCGTCGGCGGACCCAAATGGGACGGCGTCCCGCGCGACAAGCGGCCCGAAGCCGCCCTCCTCCGCATCCGCAAGGAGCTGGATGTCTACGCCAACCTGCGCCCCGCCTTCTGCTTCCCGGCCCTGGCCGGCGCCTCGGCGCTGAAGCCCGAGCTGGTCGAGGGCCTCGACATCATGATCGTCCGCGAGCTGACCTCGGGCGTCTATTTCGGCCAGCCCAAGACGATCGAGCAGCTTGCCAACGGCGAACGCCGCGGCGTCGACACGCAGAGCTACACGACATCCGAGATCCGTCGCGTCGCCGCCCGCGCCTTCGAACTCGCGCGCGGCCGCAAGCGCGACACGCGGTTTGCGGGCGTGCTTTCGTGTGAGAAGTCCAACGTCATGGATTCGGGTCTGCTCTGGCGCGAGGAAGTGACGCGGCTCCACAGGGAGCAGTACAGCGACGTGAAGCTCGACCACATGCTGGCCGACGCAGCCGCCATGCATCTGGTCAGGGCGCCGAAGGACATCAACGTCCTGCTCGCCGACAACCTGTTCGGCGACATCCTGTCGGATGAAGCCGCGATGCTGACCGGCTCCATCGGCATGCTCCCCTCGGCCTCGCTGGGCGACCCGGGGACGCCGGGTCTCTACGAGCCGGTCCACGGCTCAGCGCCCGACATCGCGGGAAAGGGGATCGCCAATCCCATCGCAGCCATCCTCTCGCTCGAAATGGCGATGCGCTGGAGCCTTGGCCGCGTCGATGCGGCCAACCGTATCCTCGCCGCCGTGGGCAAGGCGCTCGATGCCGGCGCCCGCACGGCCGATCTGGGCGGGGCCATGAGCACGCGCCAAATGGCGGACGCGATCCTGAAGCATCTGTAGGAGTGGAATCGCCCACGGGGCCTTGCGGCGCGCTGGCGTCACGTCTAGAACATTACATGAACACGCGCGGAGGGTGCGGCATGACGAGCGGGTTGAAGGGGGGCTGTTCCTGCGGCGCTGTCCGCTACACGTTGCAACGCGAGCCCATGTTCGTGAATTGCTGCCATTGCAGGCAGTGCCAGACCCTCACAGGCTCGGCCTTCGTCATCAACGCCCTGATCGAGACGGCTGAAATCGCCCTCGACGGCGCCAAGCCGATCCGGACGGACGGTCCGACAGAAGGCAACGGGCACGACATCTATCGCTGCCCGGCCTGCTTCACCGCACTGTGGAGCGACTATCGCCGGCGCGGCTGGCTCGCCTTCGTGCGCGTGGGCACGCTGGATGATCCGGGGGCGGTCGCCCCCGACGCCCACATCTTCACGCGATCGAAGCTGCCCTGGGTGAACCTCGAGGGCGGCGCACCATCCTTCGAGATCTTCTACGACATGGCCGCGCTCTGGCCGGCGAGCAGCCTGGCGCGGCGCGCCGCCGCAGAAGCGGCCGCAGTGAAGACGTCCCAATCATGACCCACCTCAGGATCGACTATGTGGAGTTCGCCAGCCAGGATCTCGGCGCGAGCAAGGCCTTCTTCACGAAGGCGTTCGGCTGGAATTTTCAGGATTATGGTCCCACTTACGCAGCGATGACCAATGCCGGGCTCGATGGCGGCTTCCAGGGCGACGCCGCCGAAGCTTCCGCCGCGCCTCTGGTGATCCTCAAGGCGGACGATCTCGAGGCGGCGTACGCCGCTGTGACGACGGCGGGCGGCGTCATCGTGAAACCGGTCTTCAGCTTCCCGGGCGGCCGGCGCTTCCATTTCCGCGAACCCGGCGGAAACGAACTGGCCGTGTGGAGCGAGAGGTAAGGTTCAGGACCGGTTGGGCGGCGTGGTTTCGGCAATGTGTTTGCGCGCGGCGTCCATCCAGCCCGCGCCATCCGGAATGACGATATCGCCGACCCAGTAGTCCTGCTTGCATTTCGCGCGAGCAGCATCGTCGGCGGCGACTCCCCACAGGATCGCGCTGAATTTCTGATCGTCGTCGGACATGATCACCGCGCCATCCGGGGCATAGCGCGTGCGGGGACCGGTGCGGACCTCGTTCTTCGCGCAGTCGACGGTCATGGCGTGGTATTCCTGCCAGCCGACCTCGCGCTCCTCGAACTTCACCTCGCCGGGCATGTAGACAAAGACCATGCGGAACGTGACGAGATCGCCTTCGCGCGGGCCGCCCGGCTCATTGATGAAGACGGCGAAGCGCTTGGCCGCCTGCGTGACCTTGCGCCAGCCCTGCGTCGCCGGATCGTCCATCGTCGCGCAGGCCGCCATCAGGGCCAGACCGCTTGCCGCCAGCGCCATCCCGAACGGCCGGAAATTCATGTGAGCCTCCCCTTCGCCGCAGCCTTCTTGCCCCCTTGGCCGGCCCCCCGGCGAGACGGAAGAGCGCAGCCCGCAGGCGACCGGATCAACTGTAGTCGCAGATGCGGCAGAGCTTGTCGCCGCGCGTCTCGAACAGGGTGGCGCCGCGGATAGATACATGTTCGCCCGGCCGCACATGATTGCCCAGTTCGGCCGCCGCAACGCCCGAGAACACGGTCTCGGCCGCCGCCTTCTGGCCGTCGACCAGGATGCTCACGACCTCGTGGCGGCGTTCGCGGAAAGCCCGAGTCGTGGCCTCGATCACCTCGCGCATCTCATCCTTGCCGGTGAGCCGGATGGAGCCGCCGGGATTGGTGACGGTCTCGAACACCACATCGTCGGCGCAGCACTCGAGCATCCCGTCGACATCGTTGGAATTGTACCTGTCGACATAGCGTCGAACGAGGGAGGCGACGTCAGACATTCCTGCTCCTGATGGGCCGCAGCCGCGGAATCCGTCCACAACCTCTAGGCTGTCGGAGAGATTTGAGGCAACTGGCGCCTGCATTCCGGCGACATGGCCGCTATATGCCGCCTTCCCGGCGGTCGTGCTGCTTAAAAAACCGCAGGAATGTGACCACAAGACGACGAAAAGCCCCTCGTACGCAGGGGCGCCCAGGGAGATCGGTCATGACGCTGAAGGTCGCAGTTCTGGGAGCCGCCGGCATGGTCGGGCGCGAAATCCTGAACATCCTCGCCGAGCGCGGCTTTCCCGCTGACGAGGTGATCGCGCTCGGCTCGCGCAAGGTGCTGGGCGCCGCCGTCAGCTATGGCGACACCGAACTCAGGACGCGCGATGTCGATTCGTTCGACTTCACCGCGGTCGATCTCTGCATCATGGCCACGGGCGACGCCCCGGCGCGAAAATACGGAAACGCCATCGCCGCCGCCGGGTGCATCGTGATCGACACGTCGCGGGCCTTCCGCGCCGATCCGCAGATTCCGCTCGTCGTGCCGGAGGTCAACGCCGCCGCAATCGACGGTCACGCCCGCCGCAACATCATCGCCGTGCCTGACGGCCAGACCGCCCAGCTGGTCCGCACGCTGAAACCCCTGCACGACGCCGCCGGCGTGACGCGCGTGGTGGTTGCGACCTACCAGTCGGTATCGGGCGGAGGCCAGCGCGCCATCGACGAGCTGTGGACCCAGACCAAGGGCATCTATGTCAACCAGTCGCCCGAGCCCAGGGAGTTTCCGCGCCAGATCGCCTTCAACGTCATCCCCTCGATCGACGACGTGATGGACGACGGATTCACCGAGGAGGAATGGCGCCTTGCCGCCGAGACACGGAAGATCATCGACAGCGACATCCAGGTCGTCGCCACCTGCGTGCGCGTGCCGACCTTCGTGAGCGTGGGCGAAGCCGTGCACGTCGAACTCGCCCGGCCCCTCCCCGCCGCCGAGGCGCGCCGCCTCCTCCGGCAATCGCCCGGCCTGCTGCTGATCGACCGCCGCGAGGAGGAGGACGGCTACGAGACGCCCATCGGCGCCGTCGGCGAATGGGCGACCTATGTCTGCCGCGTGCGCGACGACGCCACGGTGGAGAACGGTCTCGCCATGTGGATCGTGGCCGACGATCTGCGCAACGGCGCGGCCATGTGCGCCGTGCAGTGCGCCGAACTCCTGCTCAATCGCGGCGTCTTCGGCAAATCTCTCGAGGCATAGGAGAATTTCTCCTCGCTGAAATATGATGTCGCTTTCCCGATTTCAGCGGCGCAGGATTGCGCCTATCTACACCCCATGCCGACCAATGCCGACATCCGCAGCGGCCTGTTCGCCGCCATGGCCGCCTATGGCCTGTGGGGCTTCCTGCCGCTCTACTTCCAGCTCCTGGGAGACATGCCGCCGCTGGTGATCCTCGCGCACCGGATCATCTGGTCGGCGCCGACCGCCCTGGCGCTCATCCTGGCCGCCGGCAAGTGGGATGCGTTCGTCGGCCTCTTCCGCCAGCCGCGGCTGCTTTTCGCGCTGTTCGCCTCCAGCCTGATGATCGCCGCGAACTGGACGATCTATATCTGGGCCGTCACCAACCATCGCGTTCTGGAAGGCAGTCTCGGCTATTACATCAACCCGCTGATCGTCTTCCTGTTCGCCGCCCTGTTCTTCGGCGAGCGGTTCAGGCCGCTGCAGGTGGCGGCCGTCGCGATCGCCGCGCTCGGCGTGGCCAACCAGACGCTGGTTGTGGGACAGTTCCCGTGGGTGTCGCTGTCGCTGGCGATCTCGTTCGCGGTCTATGGCGCCATCCGCAAGACCACGCCGGTCGACAGCCGCATCGGCTTCGGCGTGGAGGCTCTGTGGCTCGCTCCCGCCGCCCTGCTCTATCTCACCCTGTTCCTGCCGTCAGGCGTTGCGCCCTTCGGCCCGGGCGAGCCGGGCTTCATCGCCCTTCTCCTTCTCGCAGGCCCGCTGACCGCCCTGCCGCTGATCCTGTTCGCCGTCGGGGCGCGCCGCCTCCGGCTGTCGACCATCGGCATCCTGCAATACATCGCGCCCAGCGTTCAGTTCGCGATCGGGCTGGCCATGGGCGAACCGTTCACTGCAGGGCATGCCCTCACCTTCGGACTGATCTGGACAGGCGTGGCGATGTTCACCTTCGCGGGCCGCCAGCCGCGCACGGCTGCGACCGCCGACTGACCGGCCCCGGACCGGAAAAGAAAACCCCGCCGGGCGCGGGCCCGCGGGGCAGTCAGAGGAGATTTGCCATGCGAAGCGCACGAAGCGATTCACGCCCGTCCCGCCGCAAGCCCTGCGCCATGCGCGTCGATCGCGCCTTAACCGGAAAACGCCAGAAGTTTCGCTGTGCAGGCAGCGCCTGAGGCAGCAAAGTGTTAACACTTCGGGACCAGACTGAAGGTTGGCGCATCGGACCTGCATTTTTTTCGGACACCCGCGAAAATCAGACCCGACGCTTCATGCGGGAGAAACCTTGCGTGTGATCTACACCGCGCGGGGCGCGCCAGAGGGGGCGCGAAGACGCCGAGGGTTGAGGCAGGAAACATGAACGCAACGACAGATCCCACCCTTTCGCCGGAATGGGAGACCGCCCGGCAGGACTGGTACGCCCAGGCCGGGGCGCAGCTGGACACGTTGCAGCAGACCGTGAACAGCGCCACGCCCGGCTCGCTCGCCCTGGAGACGATCTACGCCCCGATGCACGACATGGCGGGACTGGCCGGCGTGTTCGGCTACACCCTGCTCGGCAAGGTCGCGCGCGCACTGATCGAAACGCTGCGCAAGGGCGCCAATCCGCTGGATGAAAAGATGCTCATGGTGGCGCGCGCCCACCTGGCCGCCCTCATGGCGCTGCACGCGAAGGACGTTCGCGGCGAAGGCGGTCCGCAGGGTCTCGCCATCCTCGCCAAGCTGGCCAGCCTGCACGCCTGAACCGCAGCCGCGCCGGCTTTCCGGCCGCAGCTCTTGCCCCCGTCGCAAAACGCGCCCATGCCTGATCCCGCGCGGGGAGGATCGGGATGGCCTCGCATACCTATTACGCCATCGGCGACGTGCACGGCGAGTCGGCCAAGCTGGCGGCGTTGCATCGCGCCATCCTTGATCGTATCGCCTTCGAGAAAGCGCCAGCCCGCATTGTCCATCTCGGCGACTATGTCGATCGCGGACCGGATTCACGCGGCGTGATCGACTGCGTGATGGCGCTGGAAGCCCTGTTCGCGGACAGCAGCACGATCGAGGTGATCGCCCTCAAGGGCAATCACGAGCAAATGCTGCTCGACGCCTATGACTCGCCTCTGGACCCCCACGCCTGGTGGACCCAGGGCGGCCGGGAAGCCGCCGACAGCTATGCCGGCGGAGAAGGTTTCGCCGGCAGGAATTGGCGCGAGATCCTCCCCCGCGAACACATCGCCTGGCTACGCGCCCGGCCCTTGGTCTATCGCGACGAGCCGCGCGGGCTTGTTTTCGTGCATGCGGGCATAGATCCTTGCCGGTTTCCAGATTGTCCGGACTCCGTCCGGCTCTGGACCCGGTCGGACAGGTTTTTCACGCGATCCCTTTGGCCTGATCGTCCTGAATTGCAGGGCCTGCTGGTGGTGCATGGCCACACGCCGAAGACCTTTCTGCCGGAAGTCCATCCGCATCGCATCAACGTCGACACCGGCGCCTGCTTCGGCGGGCCGCTCACCGCCGCAGTGCTGAAGGACGGCCATCCGCCCGAGTTCATGCAGGCCGGCTAGAGACACCCGTACAGCGCATCGATGATCCGCGACCGCCGGGCGTCCTCGAGCAGGTGCGTGCCCTGCCGGTTCATGACGTAGGCGCCCGCGAGCCCTGCGGCCGGATCGCCGAACGCGCCCGAACCGCCCCAGCCAGAATGACAGAGCGTTTCAGGGTTAGGCCCATAGATCAGCGGCAGGTTGCGCATCACGCCGGCGCCGAACGCCACGCGCCCGGGCAGCACGCGATCCTCCCCGCTCACACGTTCGCGCGTCAGCTCCTCCCATGTCGCGGCGGCGATCACGCGCATCTCGCCGATGCGGCCCTTCTGCGCGAAAGCGGAATAGAGCCGCGCCAGGGCGGGCGCTGCGCCATGTCCGTTGGCGGAGGGAATCTCTGTCTTGCGCCATTCCGCCGCGCCGCGCGGAGCCGCCGCCCATGGCGTCAGGAAGGCCGCGCGTGTCTCGGCATTCGGGTGTGGAAATTGAGCCGCCGCCCGGGGTTTCAGCAGGTCGGCGCAGCGGCCATGCTCGCTCTCCGGCAGCCCAATCCAGAAATCGACGCCCAGCGGCGCGCAAATGTCCTCGCGCAGGATCGCCCCCAGCGAGCGCGGCGACACGCGCCGCACCAGCTCCCCCGCGATATAGCCCCAGGTCAGCGGATGATAGCCGGAGCCCTGCCCTGGCGGCCACATCGGCGGCAGCTTCGCCAACTCCGCCGCCAGCGCGGGCGGATCAAGCCACAGCTGCGGGTCGATGGGATCGGGGAAGCCCGGCAGCCCGCCCTGATGCGACAACGCCTGCGCGACCGTTACGGCGCTTTTGCCGTTCGCCGCGAACTCCGGCCAGTAATCCGCCACCGGCCGGTCATAGGAGAGCGCCCCCCTTTCCACGAGCCGCGCGACGATCAGCGCGGCAACCGGCTTCGTCGCGGAATAGACAGGGCACAGCGTGCGCTCGTCCCAGGGAATCGTCCCCGCGCGGTCCGCAAAGCCGCCGCGCAAATCCACGACGAGTTCGTCGCCCAGATACGCAGCGAATGACGCGCCATGCTCCAGCCCGTCCGTGAAATTCTGCGCGAAGGCGTCCCGCACAGGCCCGAAGCCGGCAGCCACATACCCGGTGATGCTCATGAGCATGACATCGTCCCGCCCGCCGGATTGGTCAAGTTGCCGCCGACTCGCGAAACGGTTCAATTGGTCCCGGAGGACACATCATGATTCAGATCAACGGCATCGCCCACATCCAGATCACCGCCGGCCGCTATGACGTCGCACGCGATTTCTACGGCAAGCTCCTCCCCTTCCTCGGCCTGGCCCAGGTTCTCGACAACGACTACGGCTTCTACTGCGTCGGCGGCCGCACGGGCGTCCTGATCTCGAAGCCGGCGCCCGAGCACGAGGGCGAGCGCTTCGTGCAGAACCGCATCGGCCTGCACCATGTCTGTTTCCGCGCCCGCTCCCGCGAGGACGTCGATGCGGCGCACGACTTCGTCAGGACGCTGGGCGTCCCCATCATCCGCGCCCCGCAGGAGGACGGCTGGGCGCCGGGCTATTACTCAACCCTCTTCGAGGACCCCGACGGCGTCCGCCTCGAGATCAATTTCGTCCCCGGCAGGGGCGTCTTCGATACGGACGACAAGGCCGTCAACCCGGTCTATCCCCGCTCGCGTCCTTGATCCTCCTCGATGGGAATGGCGAAGCCGCCCTCCTGCGGATCGGCGAGGAATGGCTGGCAAGCCGCCAGGGGCAATTCGGGCGCCTTCCAGATCTGCGCCATGCGCAGCACGGTCTCAACCGTCCACACGGCGCGATGCAGGCACTGCTTGGGGCTGGCGCCGTTCAGGCGGTGGCCCAGGAAGGAGAGATGGAACAGGTCCCCGGTGCCCTTGGGAACAGGGCCTTGGACAATGTCCGACGCCGCCGCGTGCGCCTCGCCGCCGGCGACAAGCACGTTGGCGATTCGATTGCGGAACGGGATCGAGCTCACCAGCCAGTTGCGGCCGCTGTCCTGCGCCGTCTCGATCACGTCCGCCAGATCGCCGGCAGTCGACGTCAGGCGCTCGAACTCCCACCTGTTGCACGCGATCAGGTCGCCGCGCGGGACCAGCGCCTCGGCCTGCGCCCTTGCGGTTTCCTCGCTGACGAACAGCCCCTTGTCGCTGTCGCCCATCACCGGATCGACCATAACCAGCGGCTCGCGTCCCTTGCCGCGCGCCGCGCGCACGGCCTCGATCGCCCGCGCCGCCACATCGATCTGGTCGGGCGTCGCGAAATAGCCGGTCAGGACGGCATCTGTCTGCTCGAACAATCCGTTCGCGGCGATACCGTCCAGCATGTCCTGCAGCGTGTCGGCCGGAACGGCCTCGCCGCCCGGCCTGCCCCAGCCTGGATGGCGCCCGAACAATGTCGTCGGCGCATGGACAGGATCGACCTTCAGCGGCCCCAGCACGTAGGGCGCCATGCCTCCGCCGACGCGGCTTGCGGCGACATAGGATGAAATCACGAGCACAAGGGGCATGCCATGTCCGTCCTTCCGGCTGTCCCGGCGCAGCCGCGAAATCGCGCGCGCCGCCTTGATCTTGGAGAGCTGCTCCGCCATGACCCTCCTGTCCGCAAGATAGGGGTGCCCGCCAATGTCCGCCATCCGTCCGCGCCGGTCCGTGCTCTACATGCCGGGCGCCAACGAGCGCGCGCTGGAAAAGGCGAAGACCCTGCCCGCCGACTCGCTGATCCTCGACCTCGAGGACGCCGTCGCCCCCGAAGCCAAGGTCGAGGCGCGTGAACGGGTCTGCCGCGTGGTCAAGGCCGGCGGCTACGGCCCGCGCGAACTGATCATCCGCATCAACGGACAGGACACGGAATGGGGCAAGGCCGATCTGCGCGCCGCCGTGCAGGCAGGTCCCGACGCCATTCTCGCCCCCAAGGTCGTCTCCGGCGAGGACATACGCTGGCTGGACGAGGCGATCTCCGAGGCCGGCGGATCGAGCGAACCCAGACTCTGGGTGATGATCGAGACGCCGCTCGCCATCCTCGACATCAAGGACATCGCCGCCCAGTCGCGCACCACCCGGCTTGCCGGTTTTGTCATGGGCTCGAACGACCTCATCAAGGATTTCCGCGCCGAGCCCATGGCGGGCCGCGAGAATCTCGCCGCCTGCTACACGCTCGCCATCGCCGCCGCCCGCGCCCATGACCTTCTGGTGTTCGACGGCGTCTACAATGACATCGCCAATCCGGAAGGATTTCTCGCAGAAGCCAGACAGGCCCGCGCATTCGGCTTCGATGGCAAGACGCTGATCCATCCCAGCCAGGTCGAGCCCTGCAACGCCGTGTTCGCGCCCGCCCCCGATGCGGTGGCGCAGGCCCGCGACGTCATCGCCGCCTTCGCCGACCCCGCCAACGCGGGCAAGGGCGTCCTGAAGGTGAATGGCAAGATGACCGAGCTGCTGCATCTGGCGCAGGCGAAACGCATGGTCGCCGTGGCCGAGGCGATTGCCGAGCGGGAGAAGGCGCAATGACTCTCAAATCCGATCCTGGCAATTTCTTCGAGGATTTCGTCGTCGGCGACGAGCTGGTGCATGCAACCCCGCGCACCATCACCGAGGCGGACGCTGCGCTCTATACCGGCCTCACCGGCTCGCGCTATGCGCTCTATTCTGCCGACACGTTCGCGCAGGACATCGGCCTCGAAGGCGCGCCGATCGACCCCCTGCTCGCCTTCCATGTCGTCTTCGGCAAGACGGTGCCCGACATCTCGCTCAACGCGGTGGCAAACCTTGGCTACGCCGACGGCCGCTTCCTCGCGCCGGTCTATCCGGGCGACACGCTGCGCGCCGTATCCGAAGTCATCGGCGTCAAGGAAAACTCCAACGGCAAGACCGGCGTCGTCTATGTCCGCACGCACGGCTACAATCAGGAAGACCAGGAAGTGCTCAGCTATGTCCGCTGGGTGATGGTCAACAAGAAGGATCACGCAAGACCGGCCCCCGCGACGGTCGTGCCCGAACTGCCCGCCGTGGTCGACCCGCGCGACCTGCCGAAGCGCCCCTACACTCTGGAAGCCTATGATTTCACGCTGGCAGGGTCGCCTTTCGGCTTCGAGGACTACGAGATCGGGGAGAAGATCGATCATGTCGACGCCTTCACCGTGGAAGAAGCCGAGCACCAGATCGCCACCCGACTCTACCAGAACACGGCCAAGGTCCATTTCAACCAGTTCGCGCAAAGCCGGACGCCGCGGGGCAAACGGCTGGTCTATGGCGGCGTCGCCATCTCGCTCGCCCGCTCCATCGCCTTCAACGGCCTCGCCAACGCCGCGGAGATCCTCGCCATCAACGCGGGCAGCCATGTGAATCCGCTCGGCGCG
>CAZTMG010000044.1:14995-17190 GCA_964614815.1 uncultured Rhizobium sp.
GAACCTGCCCTGCACGGAATTTCCCTACAAGGACAATGACGGGAAACACCTTCCCGACGTGATCCTCGATTTCGACTACTGGGCGGCCATTCCCAAAAGGGGCTAGTCTTTTCTACATTGAGGGCGATGATGATCGCCGACTTCCCCCAGTTCGCCGCCGCGTGCGCCATCCTGTTCTCGGTGGCCATCCGCTGGCTGCGGGCGGCGGCATCGTGGGACGCCGTCGATAGCGGCGTCGCCACCGCAGCCACCCTGCGCGAGCTCACCGGCATCATCGACATCGACAGGCTGCAGCAGGCCTTCGGCCCCCCGCGCCTTGACGACGGCGTCTTCCCCGTCACCCGCCGCGAGGTGATGCGCCAGCGCACCGGCCTGGCCTATCTCTTCGGCGACCGCTGGCTCGATGGCGGATCGGCGCTGGTCGCGATCGTCGCCCTTGCGCCGCTCTGGCCGATCTGGAGCACGCGCGGATGGCTCGACACGCTGCTGGTGTTCGCCAGCCTCTATCAGGCGGCGGGCTGGATCGCGACCTTGCGCCTGATCCGCCGCTAGCGCGCACTGCGCAGGAAGCGCACGATCCAGTCCGCGACCAGCGCATTGTCTTCCGGCTGCGCCAGCGAGGCGATCGCCCGGTCGACTTCGGCATCGCTCAGCGAAACGCCGCGCCGCGCCGAATACAGCGCCGTCACGAATGCATCCGAAAACTCCGGATGCCCCTGCACGCTGATCGCCGGGAAATCCGCATAGGCCAGCATGGCATGATCGGTATGGGCTGACCACGCCAGCGTCTCTGCGCCCGCCGGCGGCGTGATCACCTGGTCCTGATGGCTCACCGACAGCGACACGGCGCCGCTGGCCCCCGCCATCCAGTCGCGCCGGGCCGTCAGCTGGTAGACATGCCGTCCGACCCCCCACCCCTTCTCCGACTTGCGGACGACCCCGCCCAGCGCATCCGCCATGATCTGGTGGCCGAAGCAGACGCCCACCATGGGGGTCCGCGCCGCCGCCGCGCCGCGGATGAAGGCTCGCAGCGGCTCCATCCACGGCGTCGAATCGTAAACCCCGAAGGGCGATCCGGTGATCAGCACGGCCGCGGGCGCGGCCGGGTGCGGCAGGGGGGCTCCGTCCAGCAAGGGCACGGTCTCGAACGAAAGCGTCTCATCCGCGCCCGCCAGCAGCGTGACGAACATTTCGGGATAGCGTGGAAAGTCCTCGCTCAGCCGTCCCGGCGCCCGCCCCGTCTCGATGATGGTGATCCGCATGCCTCACTGAATAAGCCCTTTCCCGCCAAGGCCAAGAGGCCCTTCCCGCCGCGTTGACACGGCCAAAACGGGGCCTAATACCGGGGACGGCGCGGCCAGGCCTGCGCCGCGGCGAAAGGAAAAACCACGCCATGTCCGACTGGACGGATACGCGGCCGATGTCGCCGCACACGACGATCTGGAGATGGCATCTCACGATGGCCGCCTCGATCCTCCACCGGGCTACCGGATTTGCGCTCTATGCCGGCATGTTCCTGGTGGTCGCCTGGCTGTTCGCGACGGCTGCAGGCCCTGACTATTACGAGCCGCTTGCCGGCATTGTCGGCCACCCGCTGGGCCAGCTGGTCCTCTTCGGCTTCACCCTCGCCGCGCTCTATCACCTGCTCTCCGGCATCCGGCATCTCGTGTGGGACGCGGGCCATGGCTTCAACCCGAAGCAGGCAAGCCTTGTCAGCGGCCTCATCATCGGCCTGTCGGTCGCCGGGTCGGTCGCGATCTGGCTCCTGCTCGGCCTCGTGCCCGGCGTCGACCCGCTGAACCTCGCGGGAGCCGCGCAATGAGCAAGTCGCAGCAATCCATACGAACGCCGCTCGGCAAGGTTCGGGGCCTCGGCTCGGCCAGACATGGCGCGGCGCACTTCATCACGCTGCGCGTGTCCGCCATCGCGCTGGTCATCCTCGTTCCGTGGTTTCTCTATTCGATGCTGGCCGCTGTTCGCGGAGGCTATGACGGCGCGCTCGCCTGGATCGCCGATCCCGTCAACGCCGTGCTGGCGCTTCTCGCTGTCGGCGCCGCCCTCTACCACATGCGCCTCGGCATGCAGGAGATCGTCGAGGACTATATCGGCCGGAAAAGCACAAAGTTCGTTCTGCTCATCCTCAACACCTTCTTCTCCATCGTCCTCTTCGCCGCCGCAGCCTATGCGGTGCTGAG
>CAZTMG010000045.1:0-14734 GCA_964614815.1 uncultured Rhizobium sp.
CGCCGTCCTGGCCGCTGCGGCGCTTGAACCGCCGGTCCACCAGCACCCGCAGGATGCGGCCCTGCGCCGCCAGCGGCATGTCGGAAATCTCGTCCAGGAGCAGCGTGCCGGCATGGGCCTGTTCGAACAGACCGATCTTCGGAGCCTTGCCGTCGCCATAATCCTCGCCGAACAGCTCGGACTCGACGCGATCAGGATCGATGGTCGCCGCATTGACCACGACGAAGGGTCCGCCGGCGCGCTGCGAGCGCTCGTGGATCAGGCGGGCGACGAGATCCTTGCCCGAACCCGGCGGGCCGGAAATCATGATGCGGCTGTTGGTGGGCGCAACCTTGTCGATCGCATTGGTCAGCTGGGCCATCACGCTCGATTTTCCGACCAGCTCATGCGAGGAGGCCGAGCTGACGCGCAGGCGTGAGTTCTCGCGCTTGAGAGCGGCGTTCTCGAGGGCGCGCTGGACCGTGACGATCAGCTTCTCGGCCTTGAAGGGCTTTTCCAGATAGTCATAGGCGCCGCGACGTATGGCTTCCACCGCCGTCTCGACCGTGCCATGGCCGGAAATAACGACCACGGGAAGGAAGGGGTCCATCTCCTTGAGGATGGAGAGGATGCCCAGCCCATCAAGCTCCGAGCCCTTGAGCCAGACATCGAGCACCACAAGGCGCGGCGCGCGTGCGCGGACCGCCGCCAAGGTATCGGCCGAATTGGCGGCCGTCCGGACAACGAAACCTTCGTCCTGTAGAATTCCGCCCACGAGTTCGCGGATATCCGCCTCGTCATCGACTACGAGAATCTCTGTCGTCATCACGCTACTCCTTCACCGGCCAGGGCGATCGATTCTTCGAGAGGTTTGGGCTGAAGCGGCATGCGGATGTCCACCCGCGCGCCCGAGCTGGAAAGCTCGTTGTCTCCCAGCCAGATGCGGCCGCCATGGTCTTCGACGATGCGCGTCACGATGGCGAGGCCAAGACCCACGCCGTTCTTGCGTGTCGTCACATAGGGCTCAAGCAGGCGCTCGCGGTCTTCCACGGGGAAGCCGGCGCCGTTGTCGCGGACCGTGATCTGCACCTCGTCGCCGTCGCGGAAGATGTCGATCGACACGGCGCCTTTGCCGATGCCTCCGGCCTCGATCTGACGATCGACCGCCTCGGCGGCGTTCTTGACGATGTTGGTGAGGGCCTGCGCCAGCATGCGCTCATCGCCCAGAACCTCGACGGGCTGGGGAGGCGCAGCGACAGTGACGGAGATCGCCGGCGTGGTCATGCGCTGGGAAAATGCGACGGCCTCGACCATGTCGACCAGGTTGAAGCGGCCGAAAGTGGGCTTGGGCATGCGGGCAAAGCCGGAGAACTCCTCGACCATGCGGCCGATGTCCGCAACCTGCCGGGTGATGGTCTCGGTGCAACGTTCGAACGTGTCGCGGTCGGTGGTGATCTGGCTGGAGAACCGGCGCCGGAGACGTTCGGCAGAAAGCTGTATCGGCGTCAGCGGATTACGGATCTCGTGAGCAATGCGGCGGGCCACGTCGCGCCAGGCGGCCTGGCGCTGGCCCATCACCAAGCGTGTGGTGTCGTGGAAGGTTACCACCGCGCCGGCGCCGTCGCTCTCAGGCGCCACCCGCACCTGCAGGTGCAGTGCGCCGGCGTCAGTCGGACGCTTGAAACTGGTGTCGACGGACTGACCGGTCTCGATGGAACGACGGGCGGCCTGCACGAACTCCGGCGCGATCTCGCTCAGCGGCGTCTCGCTGCCGGGCCGGTGCCGGAAATCCAGCAGGGACTGGGCGTAGGCGTTGGCGATCGTGACCTTCAGCTGGCTGTCGATGCGGATGACGCCCGCCTCGACTCCAGACAGCACCGCCTCGATAAAGGCAGAACGGGTTTCAGCGTCGATGCGGGCGCGATCCAAAGCATTGGTCTGGCGGGCCAGCCGGTCTGTCATCTGGTTGAACGCGTCGGCCAGATCGGCGATCTCGTCGCGCGCTGTGGGACGCAACAGACGGACCGAGAGATCGCCGTCGCGCACGGCGCGGGCGGCCCCGGCCAACGCGCCGATCGGCATCGCGATACGGGCCGCCGAGGTCATGCCCAGCCAGGCCGTGCCCAGTAGCATCAGGGCGGCAGCCTCGACATAGCTGAGCGTCAGCACGACGCTGAGCGCCGCGCGCCGGGCCTGCGCTTCCTCGAAGGCTTTCAGCGAGGCGTCGGCCTGCGCGAACTGCTGCATTACGGCGATAGGGATCAGGCGGGAGCCCTGCAGGTAGACATCGTTGAAGAGCGGCACCTTGAAGAAGGCGCGGATGGCGCCTTCCGCCTCTTCCCGGACATTGATCGAGCCGGCGCGCGCAGCCGCCCAATCGGTATCCGTTGGCGGCTTGGCAGGCGGCGCGTTGCCATCGAGGTCGGCGAACTGGAAGAGTTCCGCGCCGCTCCCGTCGAAGGCCGCCACGCGCCCGAAGATTCCGCGCATGCTCTGGCGGTTCTGCATGTAGGTGGCCAGCGCGCTGATCGGAGGTTGCGAGCCGTCGGCCGGGGGCTGCGAGGCGGCGATGTCGCTGTGAATGCTCTTGGCCTCGCGTTCGACTTCGAGGCGGAGATCGTTCATCGCGGCCCGGGCGGCGTCGCGGCCGCCCTGCACGATATTGGTCACCGGGCGGCTGAACCAGCCATCAACCGAGCGGTTGATCGCGACGGCGAGGAAGCCGGCCACAAGAATGGTGGGGATCGCGGCCGTCAGCGAGAACAGGAAGATGATGCGAAGCCTGAGACGCGCCCCGCCATTGGTCTCACGATTTTCGCGCACCAACTGGAAAACGCGCATGCCGAGCACAGACGCCACGCCTGCGATCAGCACCATGTTGGCGATAAGGAGCCAGAACAGTCCGGGCTGGGCTGCGGCGTTGGGACTGTTGTCGGTGACGGCCATGTAAGTGCCGCCAGCCGCGATCACGACTGCCAGCCCGAACAGCGCCTTGAACAGGTTCGACGTGGCGCGGCCGAGCCTCGCCCTGGCATCCTGTGCTGCGGTCGCCGTATCTGGCATTCACTCTACCCGCCTGCCCAGACAGTCCCCCCAGCAGCCACCAGTCCAGGCGATCACCTCACGCGTGCGCCTGCCGTTATCGACCTTGCATGTGAGGCGGCTTGGCAACACTCTGTGGCCAGCAAAGCACACAGTGATGCACAAAGGCAACAGGGATTCGCGCAGGAGTTGCTTTCTCGCCAGACGGGCGAAGTCTATTCGACCTCAGCTACGCCAAGCCCGTTGATTTTGGAGCGGAGCGTATTCCGGTTTAGACCGAGGAGAGCCGCGGCCCGCACCTTGTTCCCATTGGTCGCCGCAAGGGCCAGCTTGATGAGCGGACGCTCCACCTGCTCGATCACGGTCTGGTAGATCTGGCCGCCATCGGGGCCCTTGTCCGGGTCGGCCGACAGCGCCGAGATGAAGTGGCGCGAGAGAAGGGCCTCAACCTCCGCCTCGAACTCACGCTCGCCGGCTGCGGCGCGCGTCGTGGAACGAAGCTCGCGCTCAACCTCGCGGGCGGAGATCACGGGCTCGGGACTGAGGGCGGAAAGACGGCGGATGACATTTTCCAGTTCACGCACATTGCCCGGCCAGTCATAGGCGACCAGCAGGTCGTAGGCGCTCTTGTCGAGCTGTTTTTCGGGCAGTCCTTCCTTCTTCGCGCGGACAAGGAAAGCGGAAGCGAGATCGGGAATATCCTCCTTGCGTTCGCGCAATGGCGGCATCTGGAGCGCGACGACGTTGAGACGGTAGTAGAGATCTTCGCGAAACAGCCCTTGATCCACGAGCGCGCGGAGATCGTGTTTGGTGGACGCGACGATGCGCACGTCGAGGCTGTCGCCTGAGCTTGCGAAGCGGCCATCCTGCAGGAAGCGCACAAGGCGTGTCTGCGCTTCCAGCGGCATGTCGCCAACCTCGTCGAGGAAGAGCGTGCCGCCATCGGCTTCGCGCACCTTGCCACGCCGGCGACCATGATCGTCACGACCTCCGCCGAAAAGCTCGTCCTCCACCTGGTCGCGCTGGAGCGCGGCGAGGCTGACGGGGACGAACGGCCCAGCCTTGCGCTTGCCGAGCTGGTGGATTGCGCGCGCGGCGAGATCCTTGCCAGAGCCGCTCTCTCCTTCGATCAGCACGGTGAGATCATTATTCATGATGCGGGCGATGACGCGGTAGACCGACTGCATCGGCTTGGAGCGGCCAATCAGCGGGAGCGCCTCATCCTTCTCGGCGCGACGGCCTAGGGGCTCCTGCCCGCGGGTCGGCTTCCGCTGCAGGGCGCGGCGGACAGCTTCGGCCAGCTTGTCAATGTCGAATGGCTTGGGCAGATAGTCATAGGCGCCGTGTTCGGACGCCATGGCGGCGGTAAGCACGGTGGACTGGGCCGAGATGACGATCACCGGCAATTCTGGCCGCGCGCGCCGGATTTGCGGCAGAAGATCGAAAATCGATTCATCCGGCATGTAGACATCGGTGATGAGAAGGTCGCCCTCGCCTGCCTGGATCCAGCGCCACAGGGCGGACATCGTGTTGGTTGCGCGGACGTGGTAGCCTTCCTGCGCCAGCGTCTGACTGATCACCAGCCGCACGCTCGCATCGTCATCCGCAACAAGGATCGTCGGACCGCTCATCTGGCAGCTCCTCTTTGCCGCGCAATCGGGAACAGCAGTCTCAGCGTGGCCCCGCCTGGGCTGTTGTCGAGCACCACGAAGCCGCCATGCGCCTGCATGATTTCTGCAACCACGGCGAGTCCGATGCCCGCGCCGCCGGCCTTGGTCGTGAAAAAGGGCTCGAACACGCGGGCGACCGACCCTTCCGGCACGCCAGGGCCATTGTCCGTCACAGAAATCTCAAGCGCGCCACGCGCGCGCGGACCATCGCGGCCTGCGAAGCGGAAGCCGGCGCGATAGCGCGTCGCTATGGCGATGCGCGCCTGACGCGCGCCGGTGCTGGCCGCCTCGACAGCGTTCTTGACCAGATTCAGCGCCGCCTCGTGAAGGTGATCGGGATCGACATCGATCTCGGGCAAGGAGGGGTCGTATTGCAGGTCAAAGCGGGCGTGGGCGCCAAAGCTGGCTTTCGCAAGATCGACAACGCTGTCGAGCACGATGTGGACATTTGTGATCCGCGAGCGCGGAGAGAAAAACGTCTCGAAGGCGGAAAAACGATCGACGATGCGCTGGATGCGCGCGCCTTCCTCGCGGATGAGCGACAGCAGCGGCTGCTGTTCGTCGCGGGCCTGTCGGGCGAGCAACTGGGCGGCACCGACTATGCCGGCGAGCGGATTCTTCACCTCGTGACCCAGCATGCGGGCAACCTGTGCGAAGGCGCTGACTTCCGCATTCTTCGTGTCGTCGCCAGCGGACCTGGCCTGCATCAGCGTCAGGACGAGCCCACCATCCTCGCCATCGGGAGAAGCCGTGACATCCATCTCAACCGGCGCAATATGAGGACTGGCGATCCGCACGGCGCGCGCCGACATCACCCCGCCCTCACGGCGGGCGCGAGCGATGAAATCCATCAGCGGCGAGTCCTCGGGCAGCAGGTCCGTCAGCGGCCGGCCGCGGACGAGCGGAGAAGACCGCTGCAGCAGTGTTTCGGCGGCCGGGTTGAGAAAGGCCACCACGTCGCGACGCCCGAGTCCGATCACGGCGTAGGGCAGCGCGTCCAGAATCCTCAGCCCTACCCCCGCGCCATCTTGCGTCGCCGCGATCATGCCGCCGCCCTCAGTCCCGACAGCGCCGCCTCGATCCCCTCCCGCAAGGCGGAAGCGTCGTCCAGCCGACAGAGGGCCACGCGCTGGGCGGTCATGGGCGGCAGGGCATGGTCCTCGCACCAGGCGTCGATGAAGGCGGCGACGTGCTTTCGCACAACGCGCACACCCAGCCTTTCGCCATAGAGAGCGACCGAGGCGTCGATCTGGGCGAGCAGCGACGCGACCTTCTGCGCCGGCGTAGGCGCAGCGTAGGGTGCGCCGAACAGGACAGCCGCGATTTCGGCCGGACGCCACGATCGACCCGTCGCGCCCCGACCGATCATCACGCCGACGGCGCCGGATTCCTTCATGGCCGCGCGCGCCGTCGCCGCGTCGACGATGTCTCCATTGGCGATGACGGGCAGATTCACGCTTTCCACTACGGCTGCAATCCGCCTCCAGTCGGCGCGGCCTTCGTAGAACTGCATGCGCGTGCGGCCGTGGACGGTGATCATCCGCGCGCCTTCGCCTTCCGCGATCCGGGCGATCTCTGGCGCGTTGAGGGTCGCATCGTCCCAACCCAGGCGCATCTTCACGGTGACCGGGCGCTTCGTGCCGGCGACGACGGCGGCGATGAGCCGGCGGGCGAGCGCGGGTTCACGCATCAGGGCGCAACCGGACTGGCCGCCGGTGACCTTCTTGGCGGGGCAGCCCATGTTGATATCAACGATGTCGGCGCCGGCGGCCTCGCTCAGCTCGGCGCCGATGCGCATCCATTCGGGCTGGCGGCCGGCCAGCTGGACGATGAAAGGACCTGAACCATTGTGCGGCGCAGCGCGGCGGACGACATCGACCTTTTCGCGGGCCAACTCCTCGCCAGCGACCATTTCCGTAACGACCGCCGGGGCGCCGAAGCTGTCCACGGCTGCACGGGCCGGGGCGTCCGTCACACCGGACATCGGCGCCAGAAATACCGGCGCGGTGATCGCGACATCTCCGATCCTGAACACCAAATCGTCTCCGACCCGCGACCGAGCCGCCTAAATATTGAGCATATTGGTCGATCCAGTTAGACCTCAACCTCTGAGTGACGTCAAGAATGCACAATCAGAAGGCATTTGGGTCGGAAAAAGCCGCCGGGATCATTGTGGCGGCAGGGTCTGGCACACGCGTCGGCGGGCTCGTTCCCAAGCAGTATCTAACGCTTGGCGGCAAACCCATGCTGCACTGGAGCGTGGAGGCGATGCTGCGCTGCAATAAAATTGCCGCCGTGGTGGTGGTGGCTCCGCCGGGAGACGAGCACCGCGTGGCGGGACTGCTCCCGCCCGACACCCCTCTGCCCGACACCCCTCTGAAAATCGTTGCGGGCGGCGCCACCCGGACCGAATCCGTCCGCAACGGTCTGGCGGAGTTGGCCAAATCGCCGCCTGCAGCAGTGCTGATCCATGATGCGGCCCGGCCGGGACTGACCGTGGATGTCATTGAGGAGTTGCTGGCGGCGCTGGGCGATGCCGAGGCGGCCTGCCCTGCCCTGCCGGTGACGGACGCCCTCAAGCGCGGGGACGATGTGTGCTCGGTGGACCGCGAAGGGCTGGTGCGGGTGCAGACGCCGCAAGCGTTTCGCTGGGAGACGATTGCGCGGGCCTATGCGGGTGCGCCGGCGAGCGCGGTCGATGACCTGGAGCTGCTGGAGGGCGCGGGCGCGAAGATCGCGCTGACCCCGGGTCGCGCCGCGCTTATGAAGATAACCCATCCCGAGGATCTCGCCGTGGCCGAAAAGCTGATCGCCGCCCCTTCCGTTCGTGTTGGCTTGGGCTTCGACGTGCATGGATTCGAACCTGGGGATGCGGTGATCCTGTGCGGCGTGCGCATTCCGCATACCAAGAAGCTGGAGGGGCATTCGGATGCAGACGCCGGCTGGCATGCGCTGACCGATGCGATCCTTGGCGCGCTGGCGCTGGGCGACATTGGCGATCATTTCCCGCCATCCGATCCGCAGTGGAAGGGCGCGGCGTCGATCCGCTTCCTGCAGCATGCGGTGAAGCTGGCGGAGACGCGCGGCTATCGCGTCGCCAACGCCGACATCACCATCCTCGCCGAGCGGCCGAAGATCGCGCCGCACCGGGAGGCGATGCGCATCGCCACGGCGAAGGCCATGGGCGTTTCGCCCGACGTCGTGAGCGTGAAAGCGACCACGACGGAGAAACTTGGCTTCGTGGGCCGCGAGGAAGGCATCGCGGCACAGGCGAGCGTGCTGCTGACGCGTTGACGCCAGGGTGGATTTCACTTCCGTTCAATCCACCCTACACTCGCAACCATGTTCGACGACCAGCTCCTGATGCTTGCCCGGCTGACGCTTGATGAGGCGCAGCAGAAGCGATTGAAGATCGCCACGGCAGAAAGCTGCACGGGCGGGCTGATCGCAGGGCTGCTGACCGAGATACCGGGGTCTTCGGCCACGGTGGAGCGCGGCTTCATCGTCTATTCCAACCGCGCCAAGGAAGAGATGCTGGGCGTGCCCGGCGACATGATCGCGGACATGGGGGCCGTGTCTGAGCCCGTGGCGCGGGCGATGGCGGAAGGGGCGCTGGAAGAATCGCGGGCGAATCTTGCCGTGGCGGTGACAGGCGTTGCAGGCCCTGGCGGCGGCACGCCGCTGAAACCGGTCGGGCTGGTGCACCTTGCGGTCGCGCGCGAGAACAAGCCGATCTTCCACCAGGCCATGCGCTATGGCGACATTGGCCGGGACCGCATCCGCCGCGAAACCATCGTCACGGCTCTGGAGATGCTCCGCAAGATGATGGCGTGAGCCGTCCACGCGACCCTCAATAACAGTCGCGTTCCGGGAAGCGCCGCGCGTCGGTGACCCGGCCCCTGTAGGACGTAAAGCCGACACAGCGGCCGTCGCGGCCACGATCATCATACCAGAGGTCCCACTGGTCGCCCCTGATACGGATGCTGCGGGCCATGCGATAGCCTGCATCCGACAGTTCGTGCTTGGCGGCGTCGACGCCGAGACCGCGCAGACGATCCGGATCCAGCGACCAGCCGCCGCCATAGCCGCCACCCCAATCGCGATTGCAGGCGCCCCCGCGGAAGTGACGGACGGCGGTGACGCGGCTGTTATAGGAGGTGAAGCCGACACAATCACCGCCGCGCCCGCGGGAGCCATACCATAGATCCCACTGCCCGCCGTCCTCGCGTATGCTGCGACTGAATGTGTAGCCGTTCTCGCGGAGGTTTCGCTTCGCGTCGTCAACGCGCATGCCGTGAAGATCATCGGGATCGAACCACCGGCCGCTGGTCACCCCACATTCCGAGTTGTCGAAATCCCGCGCGTCCGTGACGACGCCCCTGTAGGACGTGAAGCCGATACAGGCATCGCGCGCCCTGCTGTTCGCCCACAGGTCATACTGACTGCCAGCAAAGCGAATGCTCCGCACGGGCGCATAGCCGTTCGTACGCAGGGCATTCTTGGCGTCGTCGACGCGAAGCCCCTCGAGGTTCATGCCCACGCCCCAGCCGGCGGTGTGGCGGGCGTCCCCATAGGGCTGGGCCGCGACCGGGGCGGCCATGGCCAGGGTGGAGGCCGCGATCAGGACAGAGGCAACCAGCTTCTTCATCGTGACATCCCTTTCAGGGCAACGGGCGCGCTTTGGGCCCTTTCATGCGCGCACCCTGCCCCACGCCAGATGAATGGGGGCTGATCAGGGTCGTCAGGATCGGTTTCGTCGCGGGGCGCCGCGGACTCACGCCGCCTTGTTCCCGCCATGAACAGTCGGGACTTCTAACGGCGCTCTGGAGATTTCCAGATGTGTGTTGCGAATCGTCTCGTCTTCGGCGTGGGCGTGCTGCTGGCCTGGGGCTGCGCAGCAACGGATTCAGGCCAGCCGGTCGCAGGCGCCCGGATGGCATCCACCGTGGTGACTACTGAAATCATGCATGGACCACTGGCGGGCATGGGGTATGAATGCCGCCTTCATTCGGGTGTCGCCGGCTGGACAGTCGACGACTGCAAGGTGAGCTGGGTATCGTGATGAAGAAGCTGGTTCTGGCCGCGGGCTTTCTCGCCATGGCGGGCTGCGAAAGCGCGCCGGAGGAGATTCCGCCCAAGTCCCCCTTGTTCGTCACCGATGACTGCGCCCTGCTGCACGTCATCGGGCGGGATCAGTACAAGCTGAGCGCGGATGACCCCCGGATGTCCGTCCGCCTCAATGGCGAGGATGCGCCGTGGCGGCCGGGCTGCGACTGGCGCAGCTTCGGCTTCAACCTGATCGAGATCGCTGGACCGGAGGGCGAAGCGGCGACGGCGGGGATGGACCGCCTGTCCTTCAATCGTCCCCGCTATGACGCGGAAGGAGCGCTTGTGCGCACCTCGGTCACGCAGGGCGGCGTGACGACAAATGCCGTCTGTCGGGTTGTGCGCGACGAGGCGGGTTGGTCGCTTGCGTCGTGCGGACCCGATCCGAAGCTGACGCAACCGCGACCGGCAGCCCCGAGCCCGGCCGACCAGACGCCGGATGGCCGCCCGCCAGCTCCGATGACCGGCGTATCGCCGCGCGATGTCGTGATTCCCGACGCAGACCCCGGCGAACGTCCACAGTAGTCCTGCGTCAATTTCCTCCGGTTCGGGCAGCGACCTTCGGATAACGCCGCGCGGCTTCAGTCACGAAGGCGTCGATGACACGGCGGACGGCGTAAGCCTTGTTTGCGTCGGCCAGCGCCTGGAGCACGAAATTACGGAACTCAAACACGATCGCGAAGTCGACGCGGGTCCCAGTCGGCGACGGCGCAAAGCGCCAGGTATTGCCCAGCTTCCGGAATGGGCCGCGCACGAGCGAGACATTGATCGACAGATCCTTCCGGCTGGCGTCCACATCGGTGACGAAGGTTTCGCGGAACCCCTTGAAGCCGACCGTCACCTCAGCGCGACAGCGCATCGTCGCCGGCGATTCCTCCTCGCTGAGCAGTTTCAGCGACTGGATCCAGTTGATGAATTCAGGATAGCGCCCGACATCGGACGCCAAGTCATAGAGATCTTCCGGCCGATATGGCAGGTCAAGCGTTTCGCGATGATTGCTCACGTCAGCGGCCGGCCAGCTGGGCTTCACGAGCTGCGCGTAACTTCGCGAAGTCGTCATCGGCGTGATAGCTCGACCGGGTGAGCGGTGATGCGGAGACGAGGAGGAAGCCCTTGGCCTTCGCGATCGTCTCGTAGGTTGCGAACTCCTCCGGCGTGACAAAGCGGTCGACCGCCGCGTGTTTGCGCGTTGGCTGCAGGTACTGTCCGATGGTCAGGAAGTCGACGCCGGCTGAGCGCATGTCGTCCATCACCTGCATCACCTCTTCCTTTGTCTCTCCAAGGCCGACCATGAGCCCGGACTTGGTGAATTGCGCCGGATCACGCTCCTTCACCCGCTCCAGCAGGCGAAGCGAGTGGTAGTAGCGGGAGCCAGGTCGGATCGAGAGATAGAGGCGCGGGACAGTTTCGAGGTTATGATTGAAAACGTCCGGCTTCGCGTCGATGACGATGTTGGCTGCATCGCCTTTCCGCAAGAAGTCCGGTGTCAGGATCTCGATCGTGGCGGATGGCGTCCTGGCGCGAATTGCATGAACGACCGCCGCGAAATGTCTGGCGCCGCCATCGGCGAGATCATCACGGTCCACCGATGTGATGACGACATGACCCAGCCCCATCGCCGCAACGGTATCCGCAACGCGCCTCGGCTCATCCGGATCGAGTGGTCCCGGAAGGCCGGTGCGTACATTGCAGAAGGAGCAGGCGCGCGTGCAGGTGTCACCCATGATCATCAGGGTGGCATGTTTGCGGGTCCAGCATTCACCGATGTTGGGGCAACCCGCCTCTTCGCAGACCGTATGCAGCTTCGCGTCGCGCACGAGTTGTCGTGTCTCGAGATAGCCTGCGCTTGTCGGCGCCTTGACCCGAATCCATGGCGGCTTGCGCAGGACCGGCGTGTCGTCTCTGCCCTGCTTCTCGGGATGACGGGGACGATCGCCCCTGTTGTTCAGCAAAGTGGCCATGGGCCGTGTTACCTCGAATTGTGCGCCTGCAAAATCGTCCCAATGGCGCGCAGTTTTCTGCGTTTGTGCTTTATGCCCCACAGGCTATGTTACATCAAAGACACAAAGAGCGCCCGAGGCGCCTGAGGGAGGACTGTGTGATGGCGTCGCTGCGCTCTGCCTACGATCCGCGTCATGCCGATACCAGCGTCTTCGCGGCCCTTCTGGCCGCACGCAAGGAATATGGGGGCAGGAAGGTCGTTGTTCACGACGCCGACGACCGGAAACTGACCTATGACGATATCGTGCGCGCGACCTTTGCGCTGGGGTCCGCCCTGAAGAAGGGCACGCGCCGGAACGAGGCTGTGGGCGTGATGTTGCCGACGGGGGCCGGCGCCATCATCGCCTTCTTCGCGCTCAGCGCCTATGGCCGCATTCCGGCCATGCTGAACTTCACGGCCGGTGCCCGGAATCTCCGGGCGGCTCTGAAAGCCGCGAAGGTGAAGAAGATCGTGACAGCCCATGCCTTCATCGAGAAGGCGGAGCTGCACGGCCTGGTCGGCGAACTGAAATCCGATGCGGAGTTTATCTATCTCGAGGATGTGCGCGCGGCGCTGGGCGTCAGACAGAAGGCGGCCGGAGCGCTGGGGCCGATCACGCCATGGGCGTTTGCATCAAGCGCCGATCCGGATTCGCCGGCGGTGATCCTGTTCACGTCCGGCACGGAGGGCGATCCCAAGGGCGTCGTTCTTTCACATCGCAATCTTGTCGCCAATGTGCACCAGGTCCTGGCGCATGTCCCGGAAGCGCTGAACCTCGACGATGTGCTCTACAATCCCCTTCCGATCTTCCATTGCTTCGGCCTGACGGCCGGCGCTTTGTTGCCCCTGCTGGGCGGCATGCGGGCGGCGCTGCATCCCTCTCCACTCCAGACCAAGATCATCGTGAAGCGCGTCGAGGAAACGGGCGCGACATTCCTGTTCGCGACCGACACGTTCCTCAACCAGTATGTGCGGGCCTGCTCCGGCAACGAACTGGGCAAGCTGCGCTTCGCGGTCTGCGGGGCGGAGCGCGTACGGGACGAAACGCGGCAGCTGGTGCGCAGGCGTTTCAATGTCGAACTGCTGGAAGGCTATGGCGTGACCGAAGCTTCGCCGGTCATCGCCGTGAACCAGCCCGGCCGCAACCAGCCAGGAACAGTGGGTCGTCCCCTGCCGGGCATCGAGGTCCGCTTCGAGCCGGTGACCGGCATCGACAAGGGGGGACGCATGCTGGTCCGAGGCCCAAACGTGATGAAAGGCTACATTTCATCGGACAACCCCGGCGTCGTGCAACCCCCGTCCGGCGGATGGCACGATACGGGCGACATCGTCTCGCAGGAGGAGGATGGCTACCTCACGATCAGGGGGCGGCTGAAGCGCTTTGCAAAGATCGGCGGCGAGATGGTGTCGCTGGCTGTCGTGGAGAATTGCGCCTCCACGTTGTGGCGCGACCATGACCACGCGGCCGCCGTCCTGCCTGACAAGCGCAAGGGCGAGCAGATCGTGCTGCTGACCACCTGTCCGGGCGCCAATCGCACCGATCTGCAGCGCTGGGCGCAGGACCACGGTGTCAATGAGCTGAGCCTGCCTCGGAAAATCTTCGTGGTGCAAGCCATTCCCGTGCTCGGGACAGGAAAGATGGACATTGGCGGCGTCCAGAAACTCGCGGCCGCGATGGCTGAACAGGCGGAAGCGGCCGGAGCGCTGGCGGCGGAATAGCCAATCATCAACGGACGTCAGGAATTGGGCCTATTCCTGCGCCATTAATCGTGAACGGCTGTTAGGAATTGGCGTTAGTCCTGACACGCATTAACCCGCTCAGATGTGCAGCGGACGACCATACGCGGCGAGAACGCTTTCGTGCATCATCTCGCTGAGCGTCGGGTGCGGGAAGACCGTCTCCATCAGTTCGGCTTCCGTGAGTTCGCCCTGCCGGGCGATGCAGTACCCTTGGATAAGCTCTGTGACGCCCTCGCCCGCCATGTGGGCCCCGAGGAGTTCGCCGGTCTCGGCGTCGAAGATTGTCTTCACGATGCCTTCCGGCTCCCCCAGCGCGATGGCCTTGCCGTTGCCAATGAAGGGGAACTTGCCGATCTTCAACTTGCGGCCGGTTTTCTTCGCGGCCTCCTCAGTGAGGCCAACGCTGGCGACCTGCGGATGGCTGTAGGTGCAGCCGGGCACGTTCCACGGATCGAACGTGTGTGCAGGCGACTGTCCCGCTATGCCTTCCACGACGACAACGCCCTCGTGCATCGCCTTGTGCGCCAGCCAGGGCGGGCCGCAGACATCCCCGATGGCGTAGAGGCCGGGTATGCTCGTCCTGCCAGAACCGTCGGTGATGATATGGGTCTTCTCGACCTTCACGCCCAGCGCCTCGAGACCGAGATTCTCGACATTGCCGACGATACCGATGGCGAGGATGACCTTATCCGCCTTCAACGTCTGTGAACCATCCTTCGCCTGCACCTCGGCGGTGGCCATGCCTCTCTCGACCTTCAGGGATTTCACCTGCGCGGAGGTCAGGAACTTGATGCCCTGCTTGCCGAGCTGCTTCAGCATGAAGGCGGAGATTTCAGCGTCCTCGACGGGGAGGATGCGGTCGAGCGCCTCAACCACCGTCGCCTCGGCGCCGAGCGCGCGATAGAACGAGGCGAATTCGATGCCGATGGCGCCCGAGCCGATCACAAGGAGGTTCTTCGGCATCTCCGCAGGAACCATCGCCTCGCGATAGGCCCAGACAGTCTTGCCATCAACCTTGAGACCGATGTCCGGGATCTCCCTCGCGCGCGCGCCGGTGGCGAGCATCACGTTTTTCGCCGTGTACGCTCCCTCGCCCTTGCCCTTCTCGACGATCACCTTCGGCGCTGGCGCGGCTTTTTCCAGCCGGGCGGTTCCTTCCAGCACGTCGATCTTGTGCTTCTTCATCAGGAACTGGACGCCGTTCGACAGCTGTTTT
>CAZTMG010000045.1:14744-17084 GCA_964614815.1 uncultured Rhizobium sp.
GCGAGCGCTTCACGATGGCGTCCAGCATCACCTTCGGGTTCTCGACGGAGAAGCCGTAGTCCTTGGCGTGGACAATGAGGTGATAGACCTCGCTGGAGCGCAGCAGCGCCTTGGTGGGGATGCAGCCCCAGTTGAGACAGATGCCGCCGAGTTCGGCCCGTTCCACAATTGCTGTCCGCATACCCAACTGCGATGCACGGATCGCGGCGACATAGCCGCCGGGTCCTGAGCCGATAACGATGAGATCGTACGATTTTGCGTCGGCCAAGTTCTGCTCCTGCCTAATCTTTCGTGCGGCGGCTTCGAGCATCGCGCGCGGTCTTGCGCACGCCGAAGCCCGACCAGGTGAACCAGATCACGCCCAGGACCAGGAGGACCGAAGCAATGACGATGCGGCCCGAGCCGGATGGCAGGCCAAGAGCCACAAAGAACGCATCGCCGAAGACTGCAAAAGCCGACAGGCCGAGGCCGCCGGCGGCAATGAGCAGCTTCAGCCGAAGCGACATCACAGCAGCATCGCCTCGGGCGTTTCGACGAACTGCTTGAAGCTCTGGAGCCAGCGGGCGCCGGTGGCGCCGTCCACGACGCGGTGGTCGCATGTGAGCGTGACGGTCATCATGGTGGCGATCTCGACCTTGTTGTTCTTGACGACGGGTCGCTTCTCGCCAGCGCCGACGGAGAGGATCATGCCTTCCGGCGGATTGATGATCGAGGAGAACGCCTTGATGCCGAACATGCCGAGGTTCGAGATCGAGAACGTGCCGCCCATGTATTCCTGGGGCTTCAGCTTCTTCTCGCGGGCCCGGGCGGCGAGATCCTTCATCTCGGCCGCGATCTGGGCGAGGCCCTTTGTCTGTGCATCGCGAACCACTGGCGTGATGAGGCCTCCGGGGATGGCGACAGCAACGGAGACATGCGCCGACTTGTGCTGGGCGATACCCTTGTCGGTGTAGCTGGCGTTGGCGTCCGGGTGAGCCATCAGCGCCATGGCGCAGGCCTTGATCAGCATGTCGTTGACCGAGACCTTGACGCCGGTGGCCGCTGCCGCCTCGTTGATGCGGGCGCGGGCGGATAGAAGGTGGTCGATCTCGAGATCGATGGTCAGCGGGAAATGCGGCGCCTGCATGAAGGACTGCGTGAGGCGACGCGCCGTGACCTTGCGCACGCCGTCGAGCGGGATCAGCTCATAGGTATCGGGCGCGTAGATGCGATCATCGAGAACGGCAGGTTCGATGAGGCTGGTGATGCCGGCGCCGGCGGCAGGGGCTTGTTTTGCGCCGCCTTTGGGCGCCTTCAGCACATCGGATTTCACGATACGGCCGTGAGGACCGGAGCCTCTTAGCGCCAGCAGGTCCACGCCCTGCTGCTGCGCCAGACGGCGCGCCAGCGGCGAGGCTTTCACGCGTTTGCCGTCAGCAACGGGCGCAACCGGCGCCTTGCCGCCCTTGTCAGGCATCGCCTGCCCGCTCGTGGCCGCGACCGATTGGGCCTCAACCTTTGCTGGCGCCGCAGCTTCCGCCTTCACCGCTTCGGTTTTCTTCTCGGCTTTCGACGGCTCAGCCCTCGCGGCATTCGGCTTCGGCGTCGCTCCGCCGCCTTCGCCATCGAGTTCGGCGATCACGGCATTGACCTTCACGCCCTGCGCGCCTTCCTCGACCAGCAGTCGCGTGACTGTCCCTTCATCGACAGCTTCGACCTCCATGGTCGCCTTGTCGGTTTCGATCTCTGCGATGATGTCGCCGGGCTTCACCTTGTCGCCGACCTTCACATGCCACTTGGCGAGGTTGCCCTCCTCCATCGTCGGCGACAGCGCAGGCATGGTGATGGGAGTGGTCATTATGCCTGCTCCACATAGCAAACCTTCCTCGCCGCCTCGACGATGTCCGCCGCGCTGGGCAGGGACAGCTTCTCGAGGTTGGCGGCGTAAGGCAGCGGCACGTCCTTCTGCGCGATGCGCAACGGCGGGGCGTCGAGATAGTCGAAGGCGTGCTCGGTGACGGCGGCCGCGATCTCCGCGCCGACGCCAAAGAAGCGCCAGCCTTCCTCGCAGCACACGATGCGGTTGGTCTTCTTAACGCTCTCGATGACGGTTTCGGTGTCGAGCGGGCGCAGCGTGCGCAGGTCGATCACCTCCGCGTCGATGCCCTGTCCGGCCAGTTCCTCGGCGGCCTCCAGCGCGAACTTCACCATGCGCGAGTGCGCGACCAGCGTGACATCCGCTCCCTGGCGACGGATGCGGGCCTTGCCGATGGGGAGGACGAAATCTTCGACATTCGGCACGTCGAACTCGACGCCGTACATCAGCTCGTGCTCCAGGAAGACGACAGGGTTGGGATCGCG
>CAZTMG010000046.1:0-8361 GCA_964614815.1 uncultured Rhizobium sp.
AAGATTTTTCCCGACCTGTCGGAATCCAGACGCGCGCGTCCAGCAGATCCGCGTCACGCGATCGCATTGACGCGTCCGACCGCACCTTTCCCAACGTCATGCATGCCGGGGCCGGGCGCACCGGCGTGACGACGGGGCCGCTGCATGACGCCCCGGCTTCTGGTAGGATGCCCCCATGCCAGCAGTTTCTCGTGTCGACCCCAAGACCATTTTCACGCCGGAGGAATGGGCCCGGATATCGCGCCAGTCCGTCTGGAAGGGCCCGGCCCTCGTCCTGAGCGCATGGGCGGTGATCATTGGCGCCGGGGCGCTGTTCATCGCCTGGCCCAATCCGCTGACCTACATCCTCGCGGTCATGCTGATCGGCGCGCGACAGCTGGGCCTTGCGATCCTGGAGCATGAGGCGGCGCACGGCACGCTGCATCCCAATGCGAAGCTGAACGACTGGCTGGCGGAATGGCTGTGCGGCGGACCGGTGGGCGGCAGCCTCAAACGCTATCGCCCCTATCACCTGACGCACCACAAATACACCGAGCAGCCGGAGGACCCGGATCTGGTGCTGTCGCGCCCCTTCCCTGTCACCAGGTCATCGCTGAGACGGAAGTTCATCCGCGACCTCACAGGGCAGACCTTCTACAAGCAGCGCATCGCGCCTTTCATCGAGCGGCTGATGGGCAAGAAGCGCAAGCCGCCGCGCGTGCCCGACAACCCCGCGCTGCGGTTCTGGATCGTGCAGGCCGTGATCTTCGGCGCGACGACAGCGCTGGGATACTGGTGGGCGTGGTTCGCGCTCTGGATCGTGCCGATGGCGACCTGGTTCCCCCTGGTGACGCGCGTGCGCGCGATGGGCGAGCACGCGATGGTCAACACGCAGGACGATCCCTTCACGCATGCGCGGACGACGCTGGCCAACCCGCTGGAACGGCTGTTCATCGCGCCGTTCTGGGTGCACTATCACTGCGAGCACCACTGCTTCATGTATGTGCCGTGCTACAATCTCGAGACCGCGCACAACCTTCTGATGCTGAAGGGCTATCGCGACCGGATGCGCATCACGAAAGGGTATGTCGAGGTGCTGCGCCGGTGCGGGTCGAAAGCGGAGCCCGACGCGGCGGCGGCCTAGATCCTGCTGCTGCGCCAGCGACCCTCGCGCCGTGGCTCGCAGACGCCGCGCAAAGCGCGACGCTCGCCATGAGTGCTCCACGGGCGACAGCTCTCAAGCGCTCATCCCGAGCAGGCGGCGATGCCGCCATCCGTCGAAGGACGAGCGCTTGATTGCCGGGTCAGAACTGGAACAGGGCCGAGACGCCGAAGGAGTCGACTTCGCCGTCATCAGGTTCGTAGCGGGTGTATTCGAGGCGGAGCCTGGTGAAGGGCAGCGGGCTGATCTGGGCGCCGGCGCCATAGGCGAGGCCCGAGCCATCCTCGGACGCTGAGAAGCCGGCGGCGCTGGCTTCAACCTCGAGGCTGGCATAACCGACGCGCGCGAAGAGATCGCCGACCAGCGGGACAGGCAGCCAGCCGACGGCATAGACGCCCCAGGAATTCTCGAGGCTGACATCGACCGTGGTTCCCAGCACGTCGAAACTGTCTTCCTGCACGCCGATGGCCAGTTCGCCCTCGACGCCGAAGAACGGGTTCGACTTGTAGCCCAGACGGCCAATCAGGCCGCCGACGGTGGCGTCCTCGCCGTCGACATCGGCGGTGAACATGGTGTAGCCCGCCCCGCCATAGACCTGCGCGGCGGCGGCAGGCGCGAGCGCGGCGGCCGCCCCGAGACCGGCGGCGACGGCAAGAAGTCTGTTCATGTGAAACCCCAACGTCCTGCGCCGCCCGTTGCGGCCAAGGGACTCTGCCTGCTTCGGGAGTCCGCCACAAGCTGGCGGGAAATGACATTGCTGACAGCCGCCGGCAGCAGCGCCCGGGCGGCGGCGTTTGAACCAGCGGGCGGGCTGGCCTACCTATGCCGGCATGGAATCGCCCGATCCGCCAGACGACGAGGATTTCCCGGACGCGCCTGAAAGCCTTGAGGAAGAGGCCGAGGAGGCGCCGCCGCCGGAGATCGAGACGGAGCCCGAGGAAATCGCCTCCGGGGTCGATGTGCTTGCGGCTGACGGGGCGAAGAAAAAGCGGATGTCCGGGCCGGACGTGATCCGGGACCAGGCGGCGCGCCTGCCGGCCAAGCCGGGCGTCTATCGCATGTATGGCGAGGCGGGCGAGCTGCTCTATGTCGGCAAGGCGCGGAACCTCAGGGCGCGGGTTTCGAGCTATGCAAGGATCGGCGGGCAGACCCAACGCATCGCGCGCATGATCTCCCTGACGCGAGCGATGGAGTTCGTCGTCACGGCGAGCGAGACGGAAGCGCTTCTTCTCGAAGCCAACCTCATCAAGAAGCTGAAACCGCGCTTCAACATCATCCTGCGCGACGACAAGAGCTTTCCGCACATACTGATCCGTGAGGACCATGAGGCGCCGCAGGCGCTGAAACATCGCGGGGCGAAGCGGATCAAGGGGCGGTATTTCGGGCCGTTTGCATCGGCGGGCGCGGTGGACCAGACGCTGGACACGCTGCAGAAGGCGTTCCTGCTGCGCACCTGCACCGACAACATCTACGCGACACGCTCGCGGCCCTGCATGCTGCACCAGATGGGGCGGTGTTCGGCGCCCTGCACGGGGCTGATCCCGCTGGACGAGTACCGCCAGCTCGTGCGCGAGGCGGAACGGTTCCTCGACGGCGAGGCCGAAACGCTGGCGGAGCAGCTGGCGACACAGATGGACCAGGCGGCGCAGGCCATGGATTATGAACGGGCGGCCAGGCTGCGCGACCGCATCCGCGCGCTGTCCGCCGTGCGCCAGAGCCAGAGCATCAACACGGACGGGCTGGTCGAGGCGGACGTGTTCGCCATCCACATGGAGGCGGGAGCTTCGGCGGTGCAGGCCTTCTTCTTCCGCGCAGGACAGAACTGGGGCGCGACGGTGTGGTATCCCCGCCACGACCGGGATGACACGCCCGAACAGGTGCTGACGGCGTTCATTGCGCAATTCTATGACGACAGGCCCGTGCCGAAGCTGATCCTCCTCAGCACCGGGATCGAGGACGCCGAGCTGATGGTCGAGGCGCTGGAGATGAAGGCGGGCCACAAGGTGGAGATCCGCGCCCCGCAACGCGGGGAGAAGCGCGAAATCGTGGAGCGGGCGCAGACAAACGCCCGCGAGGCGCTGGGTCGGAAGCTGGCCGAGACGCAAAGCCAGGCGAAGATTCTCGCGGCGGTGCAGAAGGTGTTCGACCTGCCCGAGCCGCCGAGGCGGATCGAGGTCTACGACAACAGCCACATCATGGGCGCGAACATGGTAGGCGGCATGGTGGTGGCGGGACCCGATGGCTTCGAGAAGAACGCCTATCGCAAGTTCAACATCAGGGACACGGACATCGCGCCAGGCGACGACTACGGTATGATGCGCGAGGTGATGCGGCGCAGGTTCGGGAGGCTGAAAAAGGAGTGGGAGGAGATCAACGCCACGCCCTCGCCAGAGCCTGACGCGGCGGCGCACAGGAGACCGGATACATGGCCGGACCTGGTGTTGATCGATGGGGGATTGGGCCAGCTGGGGGCGGCGAAGGAGGCGATCGAGGCGGTGGGCTTCAGGCCGGGCGAGTTGAGCCTTGTCGCCATCGCGAAGGGGCCGGACCGCAATGCGGGACGGGAGCAGTTCTTCAGGCCGGGACGCGCCCCTTTCCAGCTGCCGCCCAACGATCCCGCGCTCTATTACCTCCAGCGCCTGCGCGACGAGGCGCACCGCTGGGCGATCGGGGCGCACAGGGCGAAGCGCGCGGCGGCGATCGCCGGGCAGAACCCGCTGGACGAAATTCCCGGCGTGGGCCAGCGGCGCAAGAAGGCCCTGCTCCACCGCTTCGGCTCGGCCAAGGGCGTCAGCGGCGCGACCGTCGCCGACCTGCAGACCGTGGAAGGCGTCAACGCCGCGCTGGCGCAACGGATCTACGATCACTTCCACGGGGGCTAGGGGCGTTTGGACGGCGCCCTGCGGTTGTGGTAAGTTGCAGGTATGACGCGCCCCACCGATGAAGAGCTACTGTCCCGAATCACGGTTAGCCCCGCAAAGATGCATGGCCGCGCCGCCATTCGCGGGATGCGCATCCGCGTGGTCGATATTCTGAGCGATCTTGCCCATGGCGCGACGCGAGAGGACATTCTCAAGGCATTTCCATATCTTGAACCCGAGGACATTGACGCTGCCCTGCTCTATGCGGCGCGGGTCATGTCCGGCTACAAGGTCCAGGCTCAGGCCGCTGAATGAAGTTTCTGGTCGACCAGAACCTGCCGCCGGATCTCGCGTTGGAAATCCGGCGCAAGGGGCAGCAGGCGGAGCATGTTTTCCATGTCGGACTGGATCATGTCGATGACGCGACTCTGATCCGCTTTGCACGGCAAGGCGATTGGGTGATTGTCAGCCGGGACGCAGACTTTGTACATCAAGCCGGCGGCGACGATATTATCACCTGGTTTCAGCTGATCTGGATCCGGTTGGGAATTTGCTCGAACGAGGAATTGTGCGACGCGTGGAGTTCGTCATGGGACCGTGTGTCGACTTAACTCGAACGTGGCGATCCCCTGGTCGAGATCGGATAAGACATGGCGAGCGAGTTCGAAGCGCGGCGCGCCGACGCGACGCATGTTGTCCTGGCACCGCATGATCCGGCCTGGAGCGCCATGGCGGAGGCGGAAGCTGCGCGGCTGGCGCAGGCCGTGGGCGAGACGCTGATCGCCGTGCACCATATCGGATCGACCGCGATACCGGACATTGCGGCGAAGCCGGTGGTGGACCTGATGCCGGCGGTGCGCAGTCTTGAGGAGCTGGAAGCCCGGCGCGGAGAGATCGCGGCGTTGGGCTATCTGTGGCGCGGCGAATTCGGCATTCCGGGGCGGCGCTATTGCGTGCTGGAACGGGACGGGCGGCGGCTGTTCCACGTGCATTTCTATCGGGAAGGCAACGACCAGATCGCAACGCAGCTGGCCTTCCGCGACTATCTGCGCGCCCATCGGGACGAGGCGCTGGCCTATGAGGCCGCCAAGCGGGCCGCGGCCGCCGCGCACCCGGACAATTCGCTGGCCTACAACGACCACAAGTCGGACTGGATTCGCGCCTGCCAGCAGCGGGCGAAGGCCTGGGCGGCGAGCCGCTAGACCTGCCTTGCCCCTGTTGCGTCATCGCGCAGCCATGCCACATTCAGGGCGTATTCATGGGCGAAGCGGCAGGCATCGGCATCCGCCCGCTGTGTGGGGATACATGATCCGACGCATCATGCTCTCGCTTGCCGTTCTCGCCGCCGGCGCATCGCCCGTCATCGCGCAGACCGGGCCGAATGCGGCCGCGGCGGCCACGCTCTCCCCCCGCCCCGCGGCGCCCCTGGCGCCCGCCAAGCCCCGTAACGCCGCTGTTGCGCATCTCGAGACCTTCTCGCGCGGGTTCGTGCGGGTGCAGACACAGTACACCGGCAACCTGATCGCCGATACGCTGGCGGCGGCGCTACAGCGTTCGCGCGACAATGTGCGGCCGCAGTCGAAGCCCATCCCCGAGGAGGTGAAGCGCGAGCTTGTTCCCTTCTATCCGGCGGAGCTGCTCGACGGGGTGAACTACACCATCGGCGACGCCAGCGAGACGGGGCTTGCGGGTTTCGCCATCCGCACTGGCAATGCGGCGGCGGTGACGCTGATCGACACGGTCGTGTTCAAGGAAGAACGCTTCGTCTCAAGCCTCGCCCTGTGGGCGCACGAGCTGCATCATGTCGAGCAGTACAAGACCTGGGGGCTCGGCGGCTTCGCGATGAAGTACGCCTTCAACTGGAGCGATGTCGAAGCGGCCGCAAGCCGGCGGGCCGACGCCTATGTCGCCTGGTATCGCGAACGCAAGGGCGGCAACTGACGACTTGCCTGCAGGATCGGCGCGCGAGCGCCACGCCTGTCATCCTGGCCGTTCCTCGATAGCGCCACGCGGTTCCGGGATGACAATCGGGTGCGTTTCGCGGATATCTCCCAGAACGGGAGAGAAACAAGACCATGACCGAAGCGATCATCGACCCGGATCTGCCGATCATCGATCCACACCATCACCTGTGGGACAGGCGGCCGGTGATGCACCTGATACCGCCGCCGGCGCACCCGTTCGAGCAGATCAGCTACCGCAAGGGTCACTACCTGCTGGACCAGCTGCTGGAGGATACGGGCTCGGGGCACAACATCGTCGCGACGGTCTATCTCGAATGCCGGTCGATGTACCGCGCGGATGGGCCGGCGGAGATGAAGCCGGTGGGCGAGACGGAGTTCGTGAATGGCGTCGCCGCCATGGCGGCAAGCGGGCTCTATGGCAAGACGCTGGCCTGTGCGGGGATCGTGGGTCACGCCGAACTGCTGCTGGGCGCGGAAGTGGGCCGCGTGCTCGACGCGCACATCGCAGCGGGGAACGGGCGCTTCAAGGGGATCAGGCGGTCGACCTCGCATGATGCGGATGCAGGCGTGCTGGGGCCGCTCAATCGCAATCCGCCCGGCGTGATGATGGAAGCGAAATTCCGCGAAGGTTTCGCGGAGCTGGGCAAGCGCGGACTGTCTTTCGACGCCTGGCTGCTGGAGCCGCAGTTGCCGGAGCTGGTCGATCTCGCGCGGCAGTTTCCCGATACGCCCATCGTGCTGGACCATGTCGGCACGCCGCTGGGCCTTGCGAGCTATGCCGGCAAGCTGCCGGAACGGTTCGGTGTGTGGCGTGACAATATCCGCGAACTGGCGAAATCGCCCAACGTGCATGTGAAGCTGGGCGGCCTCGCCATGCCGTTCTGCAACTTTCCCTCCATGCTGTCCGAGCCGCGCGCGTCGTCGGAACAGCTGGCGAGGGAGTGGGCCCCCTATGTCGAGACCTGCATCGAGGCCTTCGGGCCTGCGCGAGCCATGTTCGAGAGCAATTTCCCGGTCGACGAGGTGAGCTGCGACTATCGCACGCTGTGGAACGCGCTGAAGCGAATCGCGATGGGCGCGAGCGCGGACGAGAAGCATGCGCTGTTCTTCGGGACGGCGAACCGATTCTACAGGCTGGGGCTGTAGCCTACGGCTTCACGCCATAACTCGCGTACTGCTTCGCGATTCCGGCGTCCGCGGCCAAGGCGCGATCGAGCCATTTCCCGCCTTCGTCCTTCTGGCCGAGGCGCAGGAGGGAGAGGCCGCGGCCATACATGTAGTGTGCGCTATCCGGCGCGATGGCCATGGCGCGCTGATAGTCGGCGAGCGCTTCCGCGAACTTCCCCATCTTGAAGTAGGCCATCGCGCGGCTGTCACGCGCGGGGGCATAGGCCGGCGCAAGGCCGATGGCGATGTTGCAGTACTGGATGGCGCGCGCAAGGTCCCTGCCCTCCATCGCCAGCATCCAGCACATGGAGTTGTGCATGCCGGCATCCATCGGCGCCTGCCTGAGGGCGATCATCAGGTCTTCGTTCGCCTTGTCGTACTGCCTGAGGTCCGAATGGAGCGAGGCGCGAGCCTGGCGATAGTATGCGTTGCGCGGCGACAGACGGACGAGGTCGTTGTAGTCGGCGACGGCATCCTCCTTCCGGCCGGACTGCCAGCGGATGTTTGCGCGATAGCTGAGGGCGGTCTGCCTGGCCCAGCCCGAGCCGGTCTCGACAAGCTTCGTGCAGGCGACCTCGCGCGCGGCGAGCTGTTCCGGCGTTTCCGGGCCTGCTTGTCCGTTGTCAGCGTCCTCATCCTCGCCATCGTGGAAGACGCCCATGCAGGCGTAGAGGGTCGCCATGTCCTCGTCGCGTGCTTCAAGTCCGCCCGGCTCCTGCAGCGCGGGATCAGGGACATCCCCGGGCTCCTGCGCCAGGGCGGGAGCGGCGCAGACGAGCGTGGCGACGGAAACGGCCATGCGAGCGAATGCGTGACGAACAGCCATGAGTCCCCCCAATGGATTGCGTCCGCAGACTTGCGCAGGGACACGCGGCTGTCCACCGGGTCAGGGCGCTTTCCTTCTGCCGGCGGCAGGTTCATCCTGCCGTCGCCGCCGGTGGCCCCAGGGGAGGACTGCATGCACTTCGACCTCGCGGAAGAGCACAGGCTGCTGCAGGACCTTGTCGCCAGGTTCGTGCGCGAACAGCTGCTCCCGCTGGAGCAGAAGGTGCTGGAGCGCGACGCAAACGGGCATGGCGCCTATCTCAGTCATGAAGAGCGCGACAGGATCGACGCCGCCTCGCGCGACATGGGGCTGTGGGGTCTCGATGCGCCGGAGGATGTCGGCGGGGCCGACCTGCCAACCGTGGCGATGGTCGGCGTCAACATCGAGATGGGAAAGACGTGC
>CAZTMG010000046.1:8371-10572 GCA_964614815.1 uncultured Rhizobium sp.
ATCACCTGCCGCCGGACTCGCCCAACCTGCGCATGCTGATGGCGACGGTGAACGAGGAGCAGCGCGAGCGCTATCTCGCGCCTTATGTCCAGAAGGGAACGATCTCCGCCATCGGCATTTCCGAACCCGGCGCGGGGGCGGATCCCGCCGCGATGGTCACGCGCGCGGTGCGCGAGGGCGACGAATGGGTCATCAATGGCCGCAAGATCTGGATCAGCCGCGCGCAGGAGGCGGACTTCACCATCCTGATGGCGGTGACCGACAGGAAGAAGGGCGCGCGGGGCGGCATCAGCGCGTTTCTTGTCGACCGCGGCACGCCGGGGTTCAACGTGCTGCGGCGCATTCCCATGCTGGGCGGGCAGTTCACGTATGAAGTCGCGCTGGAGAATTGCCGCGTGCCGGCCGCCAATCTTCTCGGGATCGAGGGGCAGGGCTTCGCGCCGATGCAGGTGCGGCTCTCCACGCGGCGACTGCAGATGGCGAGCTGGTCGATCGGCATGGCGCAGCGCGCGCTCGACATGATGATCGACTATGCGCCGCAACGCGTCGTGTTCGGCGAACCCCTGAGCAACCGGCAGGCGATCCAGTGGTGGATCGCGGACGCCTACACCAGGATCAAGGCGGCGACGCTGATGACCTATGAAACGGCGTGGAAGCTGGACCAGGGCGCGGACGTGCGCACCGAGATTTCCGCGGTAAAGGCCTTCGCGACCGAAATGGCCTATGAAGTGCTCGACCACGCCATGCAGATGTACGGCGCCATGGGGATGACCAAGGAATTGCCGCTGTCCTTGATGCAGGCCCAGATGCGCACGATGCGCATCTATGACGGGCCGACCGAGGTGCACAAATGGGTGGTCGCGCGGAATCTGCTAGGGCTCAAGCGGTGAAGCCGTTGCTTTCGGCACACGGATGTGAGCATTTACTCACATGGAGCGATGACAACGCGGAGGATATCCTGCATGGCCCAGACAATCTTCATCACCGGCTCTTCCACGGGCCTTGGCCGCGCGACGGCGAAACTCTTCGCGAACAAGGGCTGGAACGTGATCGCGACGATGCGGGACCCGTCGAAGGAGACGGAGCTGGGCCGTCTGCCCGGCGTGACAGTGATGGCGCTCGATGTGACAAGCCTCGCGCAGATCAGGGACGCGGCCGCGAAGGCGTTGGCGATGGGGCCCGTGGATGTGCTGTTCAACAATGCGGGGTATGGCCTTTCCGGCCCGTTCGAGGGGGCGACGGACGAGCAGCTGCAGACGCAGCTCAACACCAATCTCCTGGGCGTCATGCGCGTGACACAGGCTTTCCTCCCGGCCATGCGGGAGCGCCGCAGCGGACTGATCCTCACCACGACCTCGATCGGCGGGCTGGTCGCCTTCCCGTTCAACTCGGTCTATCACGCAACCAAATGGGCGCTCGAGGGCTGGACGGAAAGTCTTGCGCATGAGATCCGCCCGTTCGGGTTGCGGGCGCGCACCGTGGCGCCGGGCGGCATCAGCACGGATTTCTCCAGTCGTTCGCTCGTGGTCACGCAGCATCCGGCCTATGCCGAGAACTTCGGCAAGACGATCGCCACTTTCCGTGATCCGGCGCGCGCGGCCCAGCGTTCGACGGCAGAGATGATCGCCGAGGATGTCTGGCGCGCCGTAACCGATGAAGCAGACCACATCACCTATGTGGCCGGCGCAGACGCCAAGGCTCTCTACGCCCTGCGCCTTTCCGCCGGAATCGACGCATTCCGCAAGGAGGTGCGGAAACGTTTTCTCGGCGAGGAGTGAGGCGCATGAGCGACCGCATCGGCGACGTTCACATCATGCGTGATGGCTTCGTGGCCCGCGTGACGATCGACAGGCCGCCGATCAATGCGGTGAGCGTGGAGCTGATACGCGATCTCGCCGATGCGCTGGAAGGGCTCGACAGGGATGGCGTAACCCGCGCCGTCGTGCTGGCCGCGGCGGGCAAGGTCTTCTGCTCGGGCGCCGATCTTTCAAGTCGCGCCAGCGAAGGCCCCATTCCGGCGCGCGCGATCAATCCGCTGTACGACCAGGCCGTGCGCCTGTTCTCGACGGAGCTTCCCATCGTCGCCGCCGTGCAGGGCGCGGCCGTCGGCGCAGGGCTGGGACTGGCGCTGGCGGCGGATTTTCGCGTGGCGGCGCCGGAAGCGCGCTTCGCGGCCAATTTCGTGAAGCTGGGCTTCCACC
>CAZTMG010000046.1:10596-15469 GCA_964614815.1 uncultured Rhizobium sp.
GCCTCACCTGCACCCTGCCCCGCCTGATCGGACGGCAGAACGCCGCGATGATGTTCCTCACCGGTTCGCGCTTCGATGGCGCGGAGGCGCTGGAGATGGGGCTGGTCGACGACCTGGTGGATCCGGGTCGCCTGCTCGAGCGCGCGCATGCGATGGCGGCGGCGATCGCGGAGAATGCCCCGCTGGCCGTGCGCGCCACGCGCAGGACGCTGCGCGCCGACCTGGCGGCGGCCGTGCGCGCAGCGACGGACCACGAGTTCGCCGAGCAGCAATGGCTGATGCGAACGGACGATTTCCGCGAGGGCGTGAAGGCGGTGGCCGAACGCCGCGCAGGAGACTTCAAGGGGCGATAGGCGCTACGCCAGCGCCTCGATGCCGCCGATGAAGACCTTCACGGCGCGCCCGACCGCATCGTGCCGCTCCTGTTCGCTGGGCGTGTAGCCCGGCATCAGCAGCGCGCGGATCTGCAGACGCGAGCGCAGCAGGTCGAAGAAGATCGCGGCGGCAATCTCGCAGTCTGCGATCCTGATCTCGCCCGCCTTGACCCGGTCCTCGAGATAGGTGGCGAGCGCCTTGCGCACCGCCTCGGGGCCGCGCATCCATTGCTGGGCCATCTCGGGAAATTTTCTGGCCTGCGCGATCATCAGGCGGAGCACATCGACCGAATCCGGTTGAAGCGTGCGCGCGAGGAACGCCTCCCCGATCCGCAACAGGCCCTCCCGCAGCGGGGCGTGAGCCGCGAGTTCGATATGCATCTGCTCGGTCAGCTCGCTGACGCGGCTGTCGATCATGGCCTCGAACAGGCCCTGCTTGCCGCCGAACTGGGCGTAGAGCGTGGACAGGGACCCCCCGGCCCGGCGCACGATTTCCGCCATGTTGGCGGCCTCGTAGCCGAATTCGAGGAAAACCTCCCGGGCGGCCCTGAGGAAGGCCGCGCGGCGAAGCTCGGCGCGGCCGGTTTCCGGTTCGGCTACCTGGGTTTCACTGGGACGGGAATCGGATTGCGACATCTGGCAGACATACTCGTTGGCCGGCGATCTTGATACTCGCGGTTCCATCGTTACATTTCAACCTGAACGTAATGCGGATTACATATTGTCCGCCAGCCCGCGCAGACGGGCCAACGCCCCTTCAGGACAGTGACATGGCGCTCAAGACGGTCAAAATCGAGCCCGGACAAGCCCCTGCCGGACCAGACACGCCCGTGTCGCCAGCCCCCGAACCCGCAGCTGCGGCTCCCGTCAAGGCGGGCGGCGGCGAAATGCGCAAGCGCGTCCTGCTCGGCGTGGCGGGGGTTGCGGCCCTTGCAGCCCTGTGGTTCGGCGGCGACTGGTTCATGAACGGCCGGTTCAACATCACAACCGACAACGCCCAGGTCCGCAGCGACATCACCCGCGTCACTCCTCGCGTGGAGGGCTATGTGACGGCGATCCACGTGGCCGAGAACCAGCAGGTGAAGGCCGGCGACCTCCTGCTCGAACTCGAGGCCGCGGACTTCCAGACGCGCGTGACGCAGGCGAAGGCCGAACTGGCCCAGGCTGAGGCCGACGCCGCCCAGGCCAGGGCTCGAATCTCCGCGCAGCGCAACACCCTGGCGGAAGCCCGCGCCGCCCACGACGCCGCAGGTGCGACAGCCGAACTTTCCCAATCCGACGCCCGGCGTCTCTCGGAACTGGCCGAACGGGGGTGGTATCCGAAGGCGAAGCTTGACCAGGCCGAAGCAGCCGAACGCACCGCCCGCGCCCAGCTCGACCAGGCGAGGGCTTCCGTCACCGCGCAGCAGAGCCAGCTGACCAGCGCCGAGGCGGCGGCCCTTTCGGCCGCCGCGAAGGTGGACGCCGCACGCGCCAAGGTGGCCGCGGCCGAACTCGATCTTGCCCGCACGAAGATCTATGCGCCCGTCGATGGCACGGTGGCGAACAAGGTGGTCGCCGAAGGCCAGCTGCTGACCCCGGGCAGTCCGGCGCTCGCCATCGTGGCGGCCGACAAGTGGGTAGTCGCCAACTTCAAGGAGACGCAACTCGCCGAGATGAAGCCTGGCCAGTGCGCCAGCATCCATGTGGATGCCTTCCCCAACGCGCGCATCACGGGCAAGGTCGAATCGATCGCGCCGTCCACGGGCGGAACCTTCAGCCTCGTGCCGCAGGACACGGCGACGGGCAATTACACCAAGATCGTCCAGCGCGTGCCGGTCAAGATCCTGATCGACAAGGGCTCGCTCGCATCCGACCTCCTGCGCACCGGCATGCAGGTCACCGCCACGGTGTCGACCAGGCCCGGCTGCGAGTAGCCGTCATGAGCGCCTCCGTCACGCCGGCGCCGCACGCCTACACGCCGCCGGCCAGGGGAACGCGCGAGAGCCTGATGCTCAACATCGGGTTCTTCGCGATGGTGGTCGGCATGTTCATGGCGATCCTGGACATCCAGATCGTCGCCTCCTCCATCGCGCAGATCCAGGCGGGCGTCTCCGCCTCCGCCGAGGAAATCGCCTGGATCCAGACCAGCTATCTCATCGCCGAGGTGATCGGCATTCCCCTGTCGGGCCTGCTGAACAGGGCGCTGTCGATGCGGCGGCTGTTCGTGTTTTCCTGCGCGGGATTCACGCTGTCGAGCGTGCTCTGCGCGCTGGCGTGGGACCTCAACAGCCTGATCGTGTTCCGTTGCCTGCAGGGCTTTGTCGGCGCGGCGATGATCCCCACCACGATGGCGGCGGCATTCACCCTGTTCGGGCCGAACCGCTCGATGCTGCAACAGGTCGCCATCGGCATGGTGGCGACGCTGGCGCCGTCCATCGGGCCGACTCTGGGCGGCTGGATCACGGAAAACCTCAGCTGGCACTGGCTGTTCCTGGTGAACGTCATTCCTGGCGTCATTGCGTCGGCGACGGTGTGGAGCCTGACGCCGAGACAGCCGACGCAACTCAGCCTCATCCGCAATATCGACATCATCGGCCTGGCCGCGATGGCGCTGTTTCTCGGCGCGTTCGAATACGTGTTCGAGGAAGGGCCGACCGCCGGATGGTTCGAGGACGAGCACCTCACCATGTGGATGTTCCTCTGTTCGCTGGCGGCGGCGGTGTTCTTCTGGCGCGCTTTCCGGCATGCCAATCCGGTCGTCGATCTCAGCATCTTCAGGGACAGGAATTTCGCGCTCGGATCGATGGTCGCCACGATCGTCGGCTTCGGGCTGTTCGGCTCGGTCTACCTGACGCCGCTCTTCCTCGGGTCGGTGCGCGGCTACAATGCCGAGCAGATCGGCCATGTGATGAGCATCGGCGGCGTCGCCATGTTCATTGGCGGCCCCATCGCCGGCATCCTGATCCGCAGGATCGACCCGCGCTATGTACTGGCTGCCGGCCTGTCGCTGGCCGCAGCCGGACTGTACTGGAACAGCTTCCTCACGGCGCAATCCTCGTTCGAGGAGCTGTTCTGGCCTCAGTTTCTCCGCGGCATGGGGCTCATCATGTCGATGGTGCCGTCGAACTTCATCGCGCTGGGCACGCTGCCGCCGCACAAGCTGCCCAACGCCACGGGCCTCGTCACGGTGTGCCGCAATCTCGGCGGCGCCGTGGGTCTGGCGGCGCTCAACACCATGCGACTCAATTACGCCAACCTGCACAACCAGGAGATTTCCATCGGCCTCGATCCGTCGCGGCCGGAGGTGCAGCAATTCCTGCTGCAGGCGGAAGCGAGCCTGCGCGCCGCGGGCGTCGCCGACCCGCATGGCGCGGCCGTGGCGCAGCTGGTGCGCCGGATGCAGCTCGAATCGAGCGTGATGACGTTCAACAACCTGTTTCTCGTGATGGCCATCTGCTTTGCCGCCATGCTGGTGATGGCCCCCCTGCTGAAGCGGCCCGCTCCGCCGCAGGCCGGCGCCCCCGCGGCGCACTGATCCCCCCAATTCCGGGATCGTGCCCCCTTGCGCCGGGACGCCGGATTCCTACCTTTTGCGCAGGATCAGGCGCCCGGCCGGATGGCGGGTGTGTGATCCATGGGGACGCCGGCTCCGGGTCCCTGCCGTGCCTGACGACTGCTTTTCAAAAGGGTCAATGAATGGACTTCGAACGCTATACGGAGCGGGCCCGCGCCGCCATCCAGAGCGCCCAGACCAACGCGCTCGCCAGCGGCCACGCCCAGCTTCTGCCCGAGCACCTGATCAAGGCCATGTTCGCGGACCGCGACCGCCTTGCGCTCAACCTCATCCGCGCCGCCGGGGGCAATCCCGAGCTGGCGCAGCAGAACATCGACAAGCTGCTGGCCTCGCACGCCAGCGTGACCGGCGGCTCCCAGCCCAGCCTCAGTCAGGACCTCGCCCGCCTGTTCAAGCTGGCGGAAGAAGACGCGAACGCCGCAGGCGACAGCTATGTGACGACCGAGCGCCTGCTGCTCTCGGCCACCAAGCTCAAGAACAAGGCTTCCGACGCGCTCAGCGCCGCCGGCGCCACCACCGGCGCGCTGGTGAAGGCCATCGCGGACCTCCGCAAGGGCCGTACGGCGGACACCGCCACCTCGGAAGAAAAGTACGAGGCCCTGAAGAAATACGCCCGCGACCTGACAGCCGAGGCCCGCAAGGGCAAGCTCGACCCGGTGATCGGCCGCGACGAGGAAATCCGCCGCTGCATCCAGGTCCTGTCCCGCCGCACCAAGAACAATCCGGTTCTGATCGGCGAGCCGGGCGTCGGCAAGACAGCCATCGCCGAAGGTCTCGCCTTGCGCATCGTCAATGGTGACGTGCCGGATAGCCTGAAGGACAAGAGGCTGCTCGCGCTCGACATGGGCGCGCTGATCGCGGGCGCAAAATTCCGCGGCGAGTTCGAGGAACGGCTCAAGGCCGTCGTGCGGGCGGTGGTGGACTCGCAGGGGCAGGTCATCCT
>CAZTMG010000046.1:15539-16538 GCA_964614815.1 uncultured Rhizobium sp.
GCTGAAACCCGCCCTGGCGCGCGGCGAGCTGCACTGCGTCGGCGCGACGACGCTGGATGAATACCGCAAGCACGTGGAAAAGGACGCCGCCCTCGCCCGCCGCTTCCAGCCGGTCTTCGTCGGCGAACCGAGCGTGGAGGACACGATCTCCATCCTGCGCGGCCTGAAGGAAAAATACGAGGTTCACCACGGCATCCGCATTTCGGACGCCGCCATCGTCGCCGCATCACCGACCGCTTCCTGCCGGACAAGGCCATCGACCTGATGGATGAGGCGGCCGCCCGGCTGCGCATGGCGGTCGAATCCAAGCCCGAGGAGCTGGACGAGATCGACCGCCGCCTGACGCAGCTCCGCATCGAGGCGGAGGCGCTCAAGAAGGAGAAGGACGAGGCCTCCAAGGAGCGCCTGAAACAGCGCGAAAAGGAAATCGGGGAGCTGCAGGCCAGGTCGGACGAGATTTCCGCCGCATGGAAGGCCGAAAAGGGCCGCCTGGCGGGCGCAACCAGCGCCAAGGAACGTCTCGACAGGGCGCGCGCCGAGCTGGCCGACGCCGAGCGCCGCTCCGACTGGGCGCGCGCCGGGGAGATCAAGTATGGCGAGATCCCGGCGCTCGAAAAGCTGATCGCGGAGTCCGAAGGCAAGTCAGCCGGCGGCGATGCGAAGGCGCCGCTGGTGAAGGAGGAGGTGGACGCCGAGGCCATCGCCGCCGTCGTCTCGCGCTGGACAGGCATTCCCGTCGACAAGATGATGGAAGGCGAGCGCGAGAAGCTGCTCCATATGGAGGAGGGCCTGCGCAAGCGCGTGGTCGGCCAGGACGAGGCGCTCGAGGTCGTCGCCAACGCCGTGCGCCGCGCCCGCGCCGGCCTGCAGGATCCCAACCGCCCCATCGGCAGCTTCATCTTTGTCGGCCCCACGGGCGTGGGCAAGACGGAGCTGACCAAGGCGCTGGCCGAATTCCTGTTCGACGACGAGACCGCCGTGCTGCGCCTCGACATGTCG
>CAZTMG010000047.1:0-15963 GCA_964614815.1 uncultured Rhizobium sp.
GCGCGCCGCCGAGCGCCATGACGCGATCACGGATGCGATGCTGCCGACGCTGGGGGCGGAGCGGCAGGCGACCTATTCGCCCTTCCTGCCGATCTCGCCGACGACCGGCCGCGTGCTTTACGTGCCGATGAAGGCCGTCGACGCGAAAGCCGGCACGGTGACGTTCGAGGACGAGGACGGGCAGGACGCCACGGTTCCCGTCACGGGCGGGCATGTAAAGCTGCAATGGAAGCCGGATTTCGGCATGCGCTGGGCGGCGCTCGGCGTCGATTTCGAGATGTTCGGCAAGGACCACCAGGCCAACGCGCCGATCTATTCGAGGATATGCAGGATCCTGGGCGCGGAACCGCCGCAGCAATTCGTCTACGAACTCTTCCTGGACGAAAAGGGCGAAAAGATTTCCAAGACGAAGGGCAATGGCATTTCAGTGGAACAGTGGCTGGCTTACGCCCCGCAGGAATCGCTGGCGCTGTACCAGTGGCAGAAGCCGAAGACGGCCAAGAAGCTCTACTTCGACGTGATCCCGAAGGCTGTCGACGAATATCTCGCCTTCCTCGACGCCTATGCGAAGCAGACGCCGGAGCAGCAGCTCGAAAACCCGGTCTGGCACATCCATGGCGGCGCGCCGCCGGCGGCGTCCTCGCCGGTCTCCTTCGCCATGCTGCTGAATCTCGTCTCGGCGGCCAACGCCTCGAACAAGGACGTGCTTTGGGGATTCATCCGTCGCGAGGCGCCGCAGGCCTCCCCGGAGACATATCCGCTGCTGGACCAGCTTGTCGGCTATGCGCTGGAATACTATGCGGATTTCGTGAAGCCGACGAAGACCTACAGGGCTCCTGATGCGAAGGAGCGTGCAGCGCTGGAAGACCTTGCAGGCCGCCTGGAGTCATGGACGGGGCCCTTGGATGGCGAGAGCCTGCAGACGATGGTGTTCGCTGTCGGCACCGAGCATGGCTTCGAACCGCTGCGCGCCTGGTTCACGGCGATCTACGAGGTTTGTCTCGGCCAGAGCCAGGGGCCCCGCTTCGGCGGCTTCATCGCGCTCTATGGCGTGAAGGAGTCGGCGCAGCTGATCCGCGAGTCGCTGGCGCGGGGCTGAGCCGGTTCAGGTCGACATAGGACAACGCACGAGCCTGACCGTCTCCGTATCGTTGATCGTCACGCGCAGCTGCTGCCGGTTTTCGCCTACACGGAAGAACAGGAAGTCATTGCTCTGCCGCCCCTCCGCAAGGCAGCGCGCGCTGGCCGACCAGCCCTGTCCGGCGGCGCTGGTCGATGCAAATATACGCTCGAACACGCAGAAGCGACGCCGCTTCATGCCCATCCGGTGCTCCTCGATGGTCCAGATCTCGCGTGGGTTGTTGCAGGCTTCGGAGGCCTCGGCCCATTCGCCGGCATAGGCAGGCGGTTCATCGGGCCGTTCGGCCCTGAACGCCTCTGGGTCTGCGGGCAGCGTCTGGACCGCAGGGGCTGGCTCCTCGTCCACGGGCGCTTCGCAGGCGGGGAGCGCGAGGAAGGCGATGGCAAGCAGGCGGCGCACGGGTCGAATCCTCGTCCTGGACAGTAAGCGCCCGAGTTTCGGTCATTGCGCAAGTGGCAAAGCGCTGCGCATCATGAGATTTCCGGTTGGGAGTTTCCTCCATGCGCGGTTTTTCCGTCGCACTGGGCCTGGCGGCGGCCGCGCTTGTGGCGCTGGGCCCCTCCACGCCGCCTGCCTTGGCTCACCCGGCGCCGGATGATCTGGCCGCGAAGTTCGCGCGCGGCGAGTATATGGCCGCCGCCGCGGCCGCCGAAGCCGCCGCAGGGGCGGACGATCTGGCCTTCGCAGCCCGGTCGCTGCTGGCGCATTGCATGACCGGAACCCGGCAGATCGACGCCGCCATTCTCGACCGGGCCCGCAGGGACGCCGAAGCGGCGCTGGATCTGGATCCAGGCCATGAGGAAGGCCGTCTTCAGCTCGCCATCGCCCTCTCCCTCAAGAGCCGGGGGATGGATGTGATGGCGGCCTGGAACACCGGATATGGGCAGAAGGCCAGGAGGCTGGCCGAAGAGGTGCTGGGATCCGATCCGCGCAATCCGTATGCCCACGGTTTCCTCGCGGTGTGGAACCTGGAGGTCGAGCAGCGGGGCGGCGGCATGGGCGCCTGGCTGATGGGCGCCAGCCGGGACTCCGCCCGCAGGCATTATGACGCGGCGCGCGCCGTTGCGCCGGACGATGTGGGCATCCACTGGCAGTATGCCCGCGCGCTCGCGGCGCTTGATATCGCGGGGCGCTGGAGGGAAGTGCGCGAAGCGCTCGATCGCGCTCTTGCCGCCGCCGCGACGGATCATGTCGAGCAGGTGATGCAGGCCCGCGCTCGCCAGCTTGCCGACGCCATGGCGACAGGCCGGGATGCCGCGCAGGTCCTTGCGCGGTCCCTGCTGTGACAGGCCCCTGCCTGACGCCAGGCTCGGCCGGGCCTACTGCGCGGAGGTTGCCGGGACCTGCCACGCGGGACCGGTGAATTCCGCCTCGATCTCGAATGCCACCTCGTCGAACACCCCCATCGTCGAGCCGGGCGCCGGGATGCCGAGCGAGACGCCGAAGTCGGAACGCCTGAGCACGCCATGCGCCGAGAAGCCGATGCGTGCATGCGGATCCATCGGATGACCGTCATAGCCGCCGTTGAAGGCGGCGTGCAGGGTGACGGGCCGGGTGACGCCCTTGAGCGTCAGGTTGCCGACTACGTCCTCTGTCGCCGGGCCGGTCAGCGTGACGCTGGTTGACTCGAAAATCATCTGCGGCGTTGTCGCCATGCCCAGCCACTGATCACCGAGCAGTTCCTCGACAAAGCCAGCTGGCGGATTGGGAAGCGAAAGGGACTTCAGATCTATGGCGGCCCTGACCGACGCCTTTTCGGGATTGGCGGGATCGAGCCTGAGGTCTGCCGTGAAGGTGCGGAACTGGGCCGTGCAGCGCGAGAAACCGAGATGGTTGACCTTGAAGGTCAGGCTCGCATGTGAGGGGTCGAGCGTGTAATCGCCCGCGGGAAGCCTGGAGACGTCGGGTGCGGGCGCAGCCGACGTCGGCGCTGCCTCGGAGGTTGGCGCGTCTGTTGCAGCCGGAGCAGTCTCGGCTCCCGAACAGGCGGCGAGCAGGACTGCGGCCGCTGCAACCAGTCTGACGGCGTGTTGTGTCGATGCCATCGGCTGGGCTCCTGTCTGCGGGCATATCGCCACGCCCCTGCGCCAAGGACGGGAGGCGGGGGCGATAACCGACATATCGCACACGAAATCCCCCGGCCGGAACCGGGGGATCAGGGCAAGGGCGGATGGCCGCAGGGAGATCAGGCCGTCACACGTCCGCGGCGCAGGCCCATCAGCTGCAGCTCCGCCAGAATGAACACCGCCGCCGCCTGGATGCAGACGAATACCTGCCCAAGCGGCGTCGGCGTGAAGGAGGGACCAAAGGCGACGTAGAGGCTGGCCGCGACCCAGACGAGATTTGCGCCGATGATCCAGGATATTCCGGTGGTCGTGCTGGCGCGCAGGATCGCCACCAGCCCTGCGACGAACGGGATCAGCGCAATGCCGGACCAGAACAGCAGCTGTGATGGCAGGCCCAGCAGCGCCTGCATGACGTCCGCCCCTGCGATCAAGGCAATCCCGGCGCCCAGGCCGGTCACGGCGTCAGCAACAAGGACGTTGCGGAGGAAGGGAGAAAGGGTCGTCATGGGTGTCGCTCCTGCAATGGCGTTTCGATGCGTGCAGGATGGCCATGGCTGCGGCGGCTGGCGATTACGCGAGAGGTAATGGAAGCGATCCATCGCGCCGGCTATTTCTTTCGCCATGACACAGCCATCCGCCTCCAGATCCGCCCCGCGCGTGGGCGCCCTCATCCGGGACTGGCGCATGCGACGCCGCCTGAGCCAGCTCGATCTCGCGCTCGAAGCCGGCATTTCCCAGCGCCACCTCAGCTTCGTGGAAAGCGGCCGTTCCGCGCCCTCGCGAGACATGGTGGAAATGCTCTGCGAGCACCTGGAGCTGCCGCTGCGCGAGCGCAACGTGGTTCTTCTGTCCGCCGGGTATGCGCCGGCCTATTCCGAGCGGAAGCTCTCCGATCCGTCCATGGCCGCCGCCCGTGCGGCGGTGGAGCGCGTGCTGAAGGGACATGAACCCAACCCCGCACTGGCCGTCGACCGCTGGTGGAACCTCCAGATGGCGAACGCGGCCGTGGCGCCGATGCTGGCGCTTGTCGAGGACAGGTCGCTTCTGGACGGAACACCCAACGTGTTGCGCCTGTCGCTGCATCCGGGCGGACTGGCGAAGAACATCGTCAATCTCGGCCAGTGGAAGGCGCATGCGCTCTGGCGTCTTGGCCAGCAGATCAACGCCACGCACGACGCCGGCCTGATCGCGCTGGAAGAAGAGCTTTCTGGCTATCCCGCGCCGCCGGCCCCGCGTCGCGAACGAACTGAGGCCGACGCCATCGCGCTCAATTTCGAACTGCGCGTCGGCGACGCCATCCTGTCCTTCATTACCACCACGACGATCTTCGGCACGCCGGCCGATGTGACCTTGTCGGAGCTGGCCATAGAAGCCTTCTTCCCGGCCACCCCCCAGACGGCGGCGATGGTGCAGGCAATGATGGCAGGCTGAGCCGTCCTACTGGCTCGCCCACACGATGCGCGCCATCCACGCCAGATCGCTGCGCGGAAGTTCGCGCGGAGGATAGGCGGGGTTGAGCGACAGGAGTTCGATCATGCGCTCGGTCTGGCGGCCCAGAACCTTGGCCAGCACCTCGCCATCCCGCGTGCGAACCACCACGCGGTCGCCCCGGCGCACCGCTGCCCCCGGCGCCACCACGATGCGGTCGCCGCGGCGATAGACCGGCTCCATCGAGTCGCCCGTGATCTCCAGGGCATAAACGTTTTCCGTCTCCAGGCCGGGAAAGCGAACCTCGTCCCAGCCATCGCCCGTTGGAAACCCGGCGTCATCGAAATACCCGTCGCTGCCCGCCTTGGCGAAGCCTAGCAGGGGGGCCGCATGGCCCTGCCGACGCCCCTCGGCCAGCGCCGCGAAATCCTCCAGCGACGCCCCGACCGCCGACAGCACCTTTGCAAGGCTCTCCGTCGACAGCCAGCGTGTCTCGCCATCAGGACCTGTCCGCTTCGACTTGTTGAAGGCGGTGGGGTCCAGTCCCGCCCGACGCGCAAGGCCGGAAGGTGAAAGCCCGTGACGCTCGGCCAGGGCGTCGATGGCTTTCCAGATGTCGGCATGGCGCATGGGGCAAATCCGATAGGACGGAACATGCGATTATAGGAAAAAAATCCTTTTTGCAATGCGTGTTCGCTGTGCCGGGAGCCTAACCCCATTGCCCACAGTTTTGGCTGCTCAGGCTAACTCATTGAAATCATGAATGAGTTTTTAGGCTAGCTATCGAGCACCCGTTTCGACTCTGTTGAATCGGCGGGGCAAGTGCCGCTAAGAGAAGCTCCCCGCGTCGGGGACTCCGGCGCTGCACACGGCCGTTCTGGCCGCGGAGCCGATGGAACTTCTGATCCTCGTCCTGTTGATCCTGCTCAACGGCGTGTTTGCGCTGTCGGAGATGGCGATCGTTTCGTCCCGCCGTCCGCGCCTGAAGGCGATGGCCGACAAGGGCAACCGTGGAGCGAAGATTGCGCTCAAACTCCTCGAGGATCCCTCCCGGATGCTTTCGACCGTGCAGGTCGGCATCACCGGCATCGGCATCATTGCCGGCGCCTATGGGGCGACTTCGCTGGCCGATGATCTCACGCCGGTCGTGGCTGGCGTCCATGCCAGTCTTTCGCCCCACGCCGGCGCGATCGCGTTCGCGCTGGTCATCATCTTCACCACCTTCCTGTCGATCGTGCTGGGCGAATTGATTCCCAAGCGCTTCGCGCTTGCCGCGCCGGAAACGCTTGCCGTGGCCGTCGCGCCGATGATGTCGGTCATGGAAGTGGTCGCTTCGCCGCTGGTCTGGCTGCTGCGCGCCTCAACCGAGAGCGTGATCACCATCATGGGGCTCAGCCGCACGCGCCAGGAAGATGTGACGGAGGAAGAACTCCAGTCCCTGATCGCGGAAGGCGAGAAGGCCGGCGTCATCGAGGAAGAAGAGCGCGAAATGATCGAAGGCGTCATGCGTCTTGGCGACCGCTCGGTGAAAGCGATCATGACCCCCCGCACAGAGATGGTGTGGCTCGATCCGTCCATGTCGCGCGATGAGATCATCAAGGAGATTTCGGAAAGCCGCCATTCGCGATTTCCGGTGGCGCATGGCGATGCGGACAGGATCGTGGGCGTCGTCCAGACGAAGGAGCTGTTTTCCCACCTCGCAACGTCCGGCGTCGTGGATCTTCATGCTGTGATGCACCCGGCCCTGTTCGTTCCCGAGACGATGCCGGTGCTGAAGCTGTTGGAATCCATGCGCGGGAACGCGGTTCGCATGGTGATCGTCTCGGACGAATACGGGTCTGTGCTCGGTCTCGTCACGGCGGCTGATCTCCTGGAATCCATCGCGGGCGATGATGCGCTGGCGGCGGACGAGGCGTTGTCGCCGCCGGTGAGGCGGGAGGACGGCAGCTGGCTGCTGGATGGCATGACGCCCGTGGACGAGTTCGAGCAGCTCATCGGCGTACGTGGCCTCAACGGCGACGAGGGCTATTCGACGGTCGCCGGGCTGGTCATGCACCTCCTGCGCCGTGTGCCGCGCGAAGGCGACAAGGCCGAGCAGGGCGCGCTGCATTTCGAGGTTATCGACATGGACGGCCGGCGCATCGACAAGGTGCTGGTCCGCAAGGCCGAGCCGGTCGACGACGATCCAAGCGGCTGAACCGGACGTCAGACCTCAATGCCGGCCCGCTTGAGGCCCAGCGTCACGATCCTGTTCAGCAGGTCGGTATAGCTTATGCCGGCATGCAGGGCGGCCTGCGAAAATTCCTGGCTCGCTGCAATCTCGGGATTGGGATTCGCCTCGATGAAGTAGGGCACGTTGTCCCTGGACAGCCGGAAATCGATCCGGCAGTAGCCGTCCAGCTCCAGCGTGTGGCAGATGCGCTTGGCCAGCGTGCGGATCCGGGTGACCACGCTCGGCGGCAAGTTCTCCGCCGGCCCCTGGAGAATTCCGCGTTTTTCCTGATAGATCGGATCGTGCTTCACCTTCTCGGTGGCGATGGCGTGCGCGCCCTCTGCGAGGTTGGAGAAGCTCAGCTCCCATACTGGCAGGACGTGCAGGCGATCATTGCCAAGGCAGCCGACATAGATCTCGCGCCCCTCGATGAATTCCTCGGCAATGGCCGGCGTGCTCAGCCGCTTGTGGATGAAGGCCACCCGATCGGCCAGCTTCTCGTCGGTATCGACGATGGAGGCTTGCGCAATGCCGAGCGAAGCGTCTTCCCAGAGACTCTTCACGATCAGCGGGAACTTCAGTCGACCGGGACGGCGCACCTTTGCGCCCATCGGGAAGACGGCGAAGGCCGGTACAGGCACGCGGTGGTACTTGAGCAGCTTCTTCGACAGGTCCTTGCCGCGGGCCAGCATCAGGCCGCGCGGATTGCAGCCGGTATACGGCACGCGCAGCAGTTCGAGCAGCGCCACCACGTTCTGCGCATACAGCGTCTCGCCGTGAAATTCCTCCAGCAGGTTGAAGACGATGTCCGGCTTCCAGTTCTCGACGGCGTCGCGGATCGGCGTCAGCTCCGTCTGCACGCCCAGCATGCGAACCTCATGGCCGCCGTCACGCAGCGTCTTCATGACGTCGTATTCGGTCTTCCAGACGTAGGCTTCCTTCTCCGACAGTTCTTCCATGTTGTCGGGCGGCACCAGATCGGGGTGCGCAAGAATGAGAATGCGCAAAGGGGTCATACCGCGAACCACTGCCGCCGCGAGGTGTGGAGCTGGTGGGCCACCTTGTTGTTCAGCAGCCGCACCATTGCGCGCCGAAGCTCGTGTTCGCGGCCATGGGTGCGAAGCTTCAGCGCGCGTGCGCGACTGATCAGGTGGTCGATCATGCTGTCCAGCGCGAGCTGATAGGCGCCGGAGATGCGCCAGGCCGCCTCGCGGATCGCAACACGGTTCTTCCGCAGGAAGGAGGAGGCCGGCGGGCGATGGAGATGGCGCGGATCGTTGGAGAAGATACGCTGGAGGTCCTTGTCATAGCGCGTGTCCGGCCCGGCGTCGATGGCGTACCAGGCGAGCTTCTGCTCGTAATGGTCGGCCAGCGTGCGGTTGAGCCGGCCGACGGGGTCGACCTCCATCCGGCGCGTCAGGCCGGATTTCGAGCCCGCGATCTCGGCCATGAGGCTGTCGACATATTCCAGCTTCGCGAGCGCGCCCGGCCAGTCGGCGTACTTCTTCCGCCAGTTTGAGCGCGGCGTCAGCCAAACGGCGAACGTCTCTGCGAAGTCCTCATCAGGATGGCTTTGGGCGTACCAGCGCGGCAGGTGCTGGACGAAGTTCCGGCTGTTGGGATTGGGTCGGTAGCTTTCGGGGTAGGGCGTCGATGACCGGCCGAACATTTCCTGCCATTTGCGGCGACGGTGCAGGGCGTAGGCGTGCTGCACGATATGGCCGGCCTCATGCCGCAGGATCCGCAGGCATTCGCTGCGCGTGCCGCCCTCGACCTGCTTGAACATCTTGCGTTCCAGCCGGGCGAGGCGCGGGTGGGCGAGATAGAACGGGATGGCGATCCCCGGCGTCGTGTCCGGGCTGAACCACTCGTCCGAAATCCAGGCGTGGGCCTGCACCAGCTTGCGGCGTTTCAGCTCGGCGTTCAGCTCGCTGATGCAGCTCTTCATCCAGGTGCCGTCGAGCGTTAGATGAAGATCCTTGAGCCGCATCTGGAGCAGCTCCCTGTCGGGCAGGTGGGACCACCATGGCTGTCGGGACTTTGTCTTCATCGTCCAGAGGGTTCCGCCGGAATCTCCCATCAGCAAACCTCCCCCTGGGCCGCCATCAGGCTCTTGCGCCGGGCGATGGACCGGATGACCCGGACCGACGGATTTCCGGTTGTTTCAGGGCGGTATTGCAAGCTGGCGACCTCTCCGCAGACGATCTGCGGACGGAACGCTTTCTAAACCATAAATCCCCGACTCCGCCTCTCAAAAAGTAGCCGCAGCCGGGGATTTTTTCAGCTCAGACGGGGTCGTACGGGAAGACGTCGGCCGTGGCGTCCAGCCTGAAGAAATCCGGGGCCATGGCGGGCAGGCAGGCGTCCAGGATTTTGCGCGGAGTCCAGCCCGAAAGGTCGGCCATGGAGCGGAGGGGGCGCGGCTGGTCGAACAGCACGATCTCGTTGCCGCGTACGCTGAAAATCTGGCTGGTGACATGGGCGGCCGCGGGCGCGCACAGGGCGACGGCCAGCTGGGCCACCTGGTCGGCCCGCATGGCATTCCGCATCCGGGCGACCCGCCGGGCGCTCGCTTCGTCCTTGACCGGGATCGATTCGATCATCCGGGTCCAGGCAAAGGGGGCGATCACGTTGGACCGGACATTGTTCCGGGCGCCTTCCATGGCGATGATCCGGGAGAGGCCGACAATGCCCATCTTGGCCGCTGCATAGTTCGCCTGGCCGATGTTTCCGATCAGGCCGGAAGTGGAGGTGAAAAGGACATAGGCCCCGTCCTTCTGCTCCCGGAACAGCTCGATCGAGGCCCGGGTCACGTTGAACGATCCGCGCAGGTGCACCTCGATGACGCGATCCCAGTCCTCCTCGCTCATCTTGTGGAACATGCCGTCACGCAGGATGCCGGCCGGGTTGACGACCGCGTGGAGACCGCCGAACGTGTCCTTCGCCTGCTCGACCAGCCGCTGCACAGCCTTGAAGTCGGCGACGCTGTCGGAATTGGAGACCGCTTCGCCGCCCTCCGCCCGGATCTGCCGGGCGACCGCCTCCGCCGGGCCGGATGAGCCCTCGTCATCCCCGGTCAGCGCCCCGCCCAGGTCGTTCACCACCACCTTCGCGCCCTCGCGCGCCAGGAGAAGCGCCGTCTCCTTGCCGATGCCGTTGCCTCCGCCGGTGATGAGAACGACCCTGCCATCTAGCACGCCCATGGTGGTTTCTCCCGTCTTTGCCGGGCAGTCTGCACAGCGCTCGGCGGGAGGGAAGGCGTCCGCCGGGGTCATGCCCGGCCGCCATCACATAATTTTCCTTGCGTAGGGCCCGGAGTCTCCTTATGTGCACGCCCCGATAACCGGCTGCGCGAAGGGCCCCGTCTCGGCGGAGGAAAACGGCGACCAGCGGTGATGCGCTGACCTGGGCTGAGGCCAAGAATGGCCAAGGCTGCGGTCGTTGGTTCGTCACTCTCGTCTTCGGAGCCCCGCGGCCCTGTATGAATGCCATTCCCGCCTACGCCATTCTTCCCGATGCGCCGGAACATGCCGACGCTGTCGAAGCCCTCTATGACGAGGTCTTCGGCCCTGGTCGTTTCGCCAAGACGGCCGAGCGTCTGCGCGAAGGCAACACGAAGATCGCTGACGCCAGCCTCGTCGCCATCGACGCCGAAGGGCTTGCGGGCGTCGTGCGGGTCTGGCCGGTCGCCGTGGGGGAGGCAGGCCGCGCCGCGTTTCTGGGTCCCATCGCCGTCGCCGAGCGCCGCCGTGGCAACGGCGTCGCTTTCAAGTTGATGGAGCGCGCCATCGGCGTCTGCCGCGAGCAGGGCTACGCCGCCGTGATCCTGGTGGGCGATCTGGAATACTACGAACGCTTCGGGTTCAAATCATCGGGCGGCCGCTTCCAGCTGCCCGGCCCGGTCGACCAGCGTCGCGTCCTCATCCGCGAACTCGACGCCCGCGCCGGCAAGCTGCAGGGCGCGCTTGGCGTGCCGCGCTGATCGGGCGTCAACGTCCCTCGCGTCGCCACGCCAGCATCATGAACCCGCAGGCCAGCAGCATGCCGAGCGCGCCGGGCAGCAGCGTCGTGGATTCAGTCGCGCGGACAGCATAAGCCTCGCGCCGGCGCAGGCCGAACCAGTCGCCGCCCGAGGCGGGTATGCGTTCGCCAACGCGCTCCATGCGCGGCATGTTCGGCGTGCCGTCGGCGCCGAGCCGGAAGACGCCGCCCAGCGTCGACGCGGCCAGCGGCTTCACCTTGTCCTCGGTCGCGCGCAGGTCGAGATATTCGCGCGGGTGTGTCGGCCCGCGCAGGGTCACGGCGCTGAGCTTGCCGCTCCTGGCGCGATAGAGGCCGAGCGCGGACGCGGGCAGGGCGGCCTGATAATGGCCCGGCGAGACCAGCGACCAGTCCGTCTCCGTCTCGGCGCCATCCGGCCCGAGCATGGCGAGTTTCGGCGGTGAATCCGACATCGTCTGCAGGCGGGCTTTCACCTCTGGCGACGCGCCGGTTTCGAGCGTCAGCAGCTCTTCCTCCAGCTCCGGTTCCTTCATCAGCCAGTGCGCTGTGCGGCGGATCAGCTCCGCGTAAGGCCCGCCGCCTTCATAGCCGCGCGCCCACAGCCAGACCTGGTCTGACATCACGCTCGCCACCCGGCCTTGTCCCACGCGATTGAGCAGCAGCAGCGGCGCGCCGCCCGGGGTTTGCATAAGCGCCTCGGAATTCCCCCGCTCCATCCGCATGTAGCGCATCCAGGGTCCCCAGCCCTCGGTCGACAACGTCGCCGTCACCGAATGCCGCTTGCCGAGGTCGGTCAGCTGCGGAACGAAGCGGCCGTCCACCAGCTCGCCTGTCGCCCGCCCCGGCAGCACGCCGCCCAAGGGCGTGTTGTACAGCATGTACGCCCCCGGATAGGGCGGACCCGATGCGATCAGCAATGCGCCGCCGCGCTCCACATAGCGCGCCACGCGGTCGAGATAGGCTTCTTCCAGAACCTGCGGACGCAATTCGTGGTCGAAGATCACCAGATCGAACTCATCCAGCTTTTCACGGAACAGTTGCTGTTTCGGGAACTGGATGAGCGCGATCTCTTCCGTTGGCACGTTATCCGTCTTGTGCGGCGGACGCAGGATGGTGAAGTGGACGAGGTCGACCGCCGGATCGGACTTGAGCAGGTCGCGCCACACTCGCGCGCCCGCATGCGGCTCGCCCGTCACCAGCAGCACGCGCAGGCGGTCCTGCACGCCCGAGATGCGGGCGGAGGCGAGATTGTTCGCCAGCGTCAGCTCATTGGGAATGCTGTCAACGGACAGAACCACAAGGTTCTCCCCACGCTGCCGCAGAGTGAACGAAATCATCTGCGGCTCGCCGACGCGCACGGTCTGCGAGGGCTGGACCTCGCCATTGATCGTTATGCCGACATCGACTGTCCGCGCCGCGGGGTCGTTGACCTGCACGCGCATCTCCACGCGCTGATCGATGATGGAGAAGGAGGGCGCAGACTGGATCTCGATGTTGCGATCGATCTCGTCCTCGCCGCCCACGATCATCGCATGCACGGGGCCAAGTTGCTGTGCGTCCGCGATGTCCTCGGGAATATCATGGATCTGGCCATCCGTGATCAGCACGGCGCCGGCGATGCGATCGCGCGGAGCGTCCGACAGGGCCGACTGCAGGGCGAGATACATGTCCGTCCCGTCGGCTCCGGGATCTGTCTCGGCGATGCGCAATTCGAGAGTCTCGTCCGCCTCGATCGCCTGGCGGATCTGGGCGTAGGCCGCTTCCGCCGTCTCGGTGCGCCCCCTGAAATTCATGCTTTCGGAGCGGTCGAGAACAACGGCGACGATGTCCTTGAGCGGCTCGCGCTGTTCCTGGATCCAGAGCGGATTGGCCAGCGCAATCGCCAGAACGGTCAGCGCCAGCGCCCGGAACAACCACGCCTTCCCGCGCAGGGCGACATAGACCGCCCACAGCGCAAACGCGCCAGCAGCCAGCACCCACAGCGCAAGCCATGGAATCAGCGGATCGAAACCGAGGCGTGAGGCTTCAAGCATGCGCTAGTCCGCCCTGTCCCGCGATGTGCCGAGGCGCTCAAGCAGATCCGGGATATGCACCTGGTCTTCCTTGTAATTTCCCGTGAGGATGTACATGACGAGGTTGATGCCGAAACGGTAGGCCATCTCGCGGGCACGATCGCCGCCGTCCATGCTGAGCAACGGGCGGCCAGTGCGTTCATCGATCGCCCAGGCGCCGGCCCAGTCGGATCCGCCGATGAAGAGGCCGGAGACGCCATCTCCCCGCCTTGAATCGCGATCCATCGCGCCGCTTTCGATCCAGAGCCGCCCGTTGAGGCGCCCGGGGAAGCTTCGGATCAGGTAATAGCTCTTGGTAAGAACGTGGTTGGCCGGCGCAGGCTGCATGGGCGGCGCGTCTATTCCCGCGAGCAGGCGCTGGAGGTCCTGGCTCACGTCGCGCCCCGGTGTTGCGTCCCGCGTATCCACCACGAAGGCGCCGCCCGCGCGGAGATAGGCGTTGACCTTCGCGACGGCGGCGGGCGGCAGCGGTCGCGCATCGCGCGGCACCGCATAGTAGATCATCGGGTAGAGTTCGAGGCTGTCGCGCGACAGGTCGACGCCGTGAGGAAGGTCCGGCTCGACCGAGGTGCGCTGCCCCAGCTCATAGGACAGGCCGAACAGCCCCGCCCGGGTCGTATCGTCAAGCCTGCGGTCGCCGGTCTTCACATAGGCGAAGCGAAGCTTTGCCGCCGCCTCGCGCGCCAGCTGCTCCGAGGTCTGCGCCGACGCCAGCGGCGCGGCTGCCATGAGCGCGCCTCCCACGAGGATGAGCCCCAGAGCGTTCGTCGCCGCTCTCCCGAAGCGCGGCAGGCGTCCGGCAAAGGCGAGCGCGATGATGAGATCGGCCGTCACGATGCCGAGGGCGAGCGCACGAATTACGCTGGTGAGCGTCTGGGTGCCAAGGCCCGCCCGTTCAACGATGGCCGCCTGCTCGGTCACGGTCACCTCCAGCGGCCAGTCCTCGAAAACCTGCGGCGCGGGCGCGCCGGCATTCAGCGCGCGTTCGCCACCGGGCCCGAGATAGAGGCCCGGCGGGGTGGCGGGCCCCGGGCGGGTCGTCAGGAAGTCGGCCGCGGCGATAGGCGTGGCCGACGATTGTGGCGGCGTGAGGACCCCAAAGCCGTCCAGCACGCGCGCCGGCGTCAATGTTCCCTCGGTTCCCAGCGCGGGCGACCTGGTTCGCTCCCCGCCCGAAACGACCGAGCGGCGAAGCATTTCCACGAAGGCGCCCGTCAGCGGCAGGTCGGACCAGTCGGGGTCCGCCGTCACATGGAACAGGATCAGTTCGCCGCGTCCGATCCGTCGCGCCGTCACGAGCGGGGTTCCGTCCTCCAGGCTCGCCCAAGTCTGGTTCTCCAGTTCGGCGGAAGGCTGCGCAAGGACCTGTTGGCGGACAGCGGCGTCCGTCGGCCGGGGAATCCCGAAGAAAGGCGAACGTGCCGGAAAATCGGCTATCCTCTGGGGAGTTTCCCACGACAGGGACGATCCCAGCGAGCGCGATGTCGGCCGGAGCGCCACGGGAGTCAGCGCGCCTTCCTGCGCCGCGAGGCGGGGCCCGGCGAAGCGGATCAGCACGCCGCCCTTCTCGATCCAGGCCACCAGCCGGTCGCGCGTCGCATCGTCGATCACGCCGCGGTCGCCCATGATGATCGCGTCGATAGGGCTGTCGAGCAGGTCGGTCAGCTTCCTTTCTGTCAGCTGCGCATAGGGCTGCAGCGCCTTGCGCACATAGTAGTGTTCGGAGAGCAGCGGCTGCGCCTCGTCGCGCGTGTCCGCCAGACCCACATGCGGCCGCCGCGCCGTGTCGTCCCACAGCCAGACGCCGCCTGCCGAGGGCGAGCCGCCGATACGGAACCTCGCGACGCGGTTGAGCGCCGCAGCGGGAATGGGAAAGGCTGCCTGCGCGGTCGTCGATCCGCCGTCAAAGGCGATCCGCGTCGAAGCAATGGAAGCGCCCTCTGCGGTTTCAGCGATGATGTCCGCTGTCACGCCGGGCGCCGTGCCTGCACGCACCACGGACACCCGGGCGCCTTCAGCGGACGAATCCGCCGAGGTGATCGCAAATGCGCCGCGCGGTCGCGTGATGCGCACATCGGTGGAGGCCTTGGCCGCCAGCGCGCGTCCGAATCCCGCTGCGCTGTCATGGTCGAAGCCGTCCGTCGCCCAGATGATGCGGCCCGGCCGCAGCCCCGATCTCTCCAGCGCCTCCAGCGCCGCCATCCGGTCCGGCAGCCAGGCCGCCGGCCGCGCATTGCGCAGCAGCTGTCTGGCCGTCTCCGGGTCCAGCGCCTCGGAAGGGTCGCGTGGAATCTCGCGCGGGGCCGTGAACATCACATGCACCGTGCCGCCATCCTGCGAAACCTCATCCACGGCCGCGGTCGCCGTCCGTACGATGTCGCGCCAGCGCTCGGCGCTGGTCCAGCCGTCATCCACCACGATCAGCGTGCCGCCTGCCGTCCTGACCTGTGCATTCGGCGCCCAGGCGGGCCGGGCGAACCCGAGAATGGCCAGCGTCAGCGCGACCATCCTGAGCAGCAATAACCACCACGGCGTCCGCGCTGGCGTTTCCTCTTCGGGCTTCAGATCGTCCAGCAGCGCGAGCGAAGGAAGGGCAAAGCGCTTTGGCTCGGGAGGCGTCGCCCGCAACAGCAGCCACAGGATCGGCAACGCCAGCAGTCCCAGCAGCGCCCAGGGCTGCAGGAAGAGAAACGGCCCCACGCTCACGCCGCAGCTCCTGCGCTGGTAAAGCCGTAGGCAAGCTGGCCCAGCGGCGTTCGCGCCGGTTCATTCGTCGCGTGGCTGAGGAAGCGCCAGCCAAGTTCGGCCGCGAGGTCGATCATGTCCCGCCGGCGTTGGGCGAACCTGTCCAGATACCCGTCGCGGATGGACTCCGCCCGGCCGATGAGCCGCTCACGGTCCTGCCCCGGTCGGAAAAAACGCACGCGGCCGGAGAACGGATACGTCTCCTCGATCGGATCGCAGACCTGCAGCAGAACGCCGTCCCGGCACCGGGCCGCGATCGGCGTCAGCCATGCGCGCCAGTCGGCCAGCGGCGTGTAG
>CAZTMG010000048.1:0-15871 GCA_964614815.1 uncultured Rhizobium sp.
GTTAACGGGAGGTGAACCCACGCGCAGCTGTCGCATCAGAGCCAGCCGCGGATGCGCTCGTCGCGCCAGAGATGGGCGGCGCCGAGAAGCGGGGCGGTTTCGCTGGTGATGATGCGGATGGGGATCCGGCGCATCAGGCCAACGCGCGGGCCGCGCTGGAAGAAGCAATCCCTTGCGCCCTGTTCGCCGAGCCAGGGGATGAGGCGCTGTGTGACGCCCCCGGCGAGATAGACGCCGCCGCCGGCATTGGCGGCCAGCGCCATGTCGCCCATCGCGGTCATCACCGTGCGGGCGCGCATGCGGCAGAATTCCACGGCCAGGGGATCGCCCCTGCCGGCCGCCTCCATCACCTCGGCCTGCGAGAGCTTCGGGTCGGCAAGGCCCATCGCCTCGGCGAGCGCGGCGCGCGTGTCCGCGAAGCCGGAGCCCGAGGCGATGACCTCGTTCGAGACATAGACGCCGCGCGCGCGAAGGATTTCGGCGGTTTTCCAGTCGAGCTCCGTCCGCGGACTGAAGCTCTGGTGCCCCCCCTCCCCCGCCACCACCACCCAGCCATCGCGAAAGCAACGCAACAAGGCCACGCCGAAGCCTGTACCCGGGCCGCCGACAGCGATGGCGCCGTGCGGGTCGGGCTCTCCCTTCCAGAGATCGACAAGCTCGCCCGGATCCAGCTCCGGCGCGGAGCGGGCCATGGCGAAGAAATCGTTGACCATGACGATGTGCGGCGCGCCGAGGCGGTCGGCCAGCACGCGGCGGTCGACTGTCCAGTTGCGGTGCAGGAGCTCGACGCGGCCATCGCTGACGAGGCCGGCAAAGCCGAACGCGGCGCCTGCAAGCCTTGGCCTGTCGGCGCCCAAGCCGGCGAGATAATCGTCCGTCGCCGCTTCAAAGGTGAAATAGTCGGCGCCACGGCGCTTCCAGACTGGAGACAGGCTCATGCCGGCCGGGCCAAGCCGGGCCAGCGCGAAGCGGACATGGGTGCCGCCGGCGTCGCCGAGCAGGAGGATATCATCGCTCATAAGCCGACCCTAAGCAGCGGCGCGGTCGCCCGGCAACCGCCGACCGGTCGTGACGGCCAGACGACAGCCACCAAAAAAATGCGGGCAAGGCAGGATTTCCTTGCCCTTTGCGGATGCCATCAGGGAAGCTCCTTCCTATCTCGGACCAAACCTTCTTGCAAAAGGATCCTCCCACACGATGCCCCACGGGACGCCGCTCATCACCCTCATGACGCTCGGCCTGGGCCTGGCGTTCGTTTTCGGGATGATTGCGACGCGCCTGCGCCTATCTCCACTGGTGGGGTATCTGATTGCGGGCGTCGCCATCGGGCCGTTCACGCCGGGCTATGTGGCCGACGCACACCTGGCCACGGAGCTGGCCGAGCTGGGCGTCATCCTGCTGATGTTCGGCGTGGGCCTGCACTTCTCGCTCGACGACCTCCTCTCCGTTCGGGCCATCGCCTTGCCCGGCGCCATCGCGCAGATCGGGGTGGCGACGCTGATGGGCCTGGGCATGGGCCTCGCGCTGGGCTGGGATGTCGAGGCGGGCATCGTGTTCGGCCTCGCCCTGTCGGTCGCCTCGACCGTCGTCCTGCTGCGGGCGCTGCAGGAACGCCATGTGGTGCAGACCGAGAAGGGCAAGATCGCTGTCGGCTGGCTGATCGTGGAGGACATCGCCATGGTGCTGGCGCTGGTCCTGCTGCCGACCTGGGCGCAGCTGCGCGCCGAAATCGCCGCGAGCGGGCAGGGCTTCACCTGGGACCAGGCAGGACAGGTGGCGTGGGCGATCCTGCTGACGCTCGGCAAGGTGGGCGGGTTCGCGCTGGTGATGCTGGCGGCGGGCAAGCGCGTGATCCCCTGGCTGCTGCACCGCGTGGTGCATCTCGGCTCGCGCGAGCTGTTCCGGCTGTCGGTGCTGGCGATTGCACTGGGCGTAGCGCTGGGAGCGTCCGAGCTGTTCGGCGTGTCGTTCGCGCTGGGCGCCTTCTTCGCCGGCATGATCATGGGCGAGAGCGAACTGTCGCACCAGGCGGCCAACGAGACGCTGCCGCTGCGCGACGCCTTCGCCGTGCTGTTCTTCGTGTCGGTCGGCATGCTGTTCGACCCGATGACGCTGATCGAGAACCCGCTGCCGATGCTGGGGGCGGTCGGCATCGTCATTGTCGGCAAGTCGATCGCGGCGCTGGCGATCATGTTCCTGTTCAGGCAGCCGAAGGATTCCTCCGCCCTGATCGCGGCGAGCCTCGCTCAGATCGGCGAGTTCTCCTTCATCCTCGCCGGGTTGGGCGTCGCGTTGAACCTGCTGCCCGAGCAGGGACAGGACCTGATCCTCGGCGCGGCCATGCTGTCGATCGTGTTCAACCCGTTCGCCTTCATGATCGCCGACAGGCTGGCGCCCCCGGCGCGGGCGGCGGAGACAGAGGCGGACCAGACGCTGACCGGCGCGGCGGACCGCGCCATCATCGTCGGTTTCGGCCGTGTGGGATCGCGGATCGCGCGGGCGCTGGGACGGATGCGGGTCGAGTATTCCGTCGTCGAGGACAGGCCCGAACTGGTCGAGCGGCTGCATGAACAGGGTGTTCCCGCCATCGCCGGCAATGCGGTGTCGCCCGACGTGCTGAAGACGGCGGCGGCGGACAGGGCGAGCCTGATCTACGTCACCGTGCCGGACGGATTCGAGGCGGCGCGGATCGTGGAGATCGCCCGGCAGCTCAATCCGTCCATCCGCATCCTCGCGCGCTCGCACAACGATGCGGAGGTGGACGTGCTGACGGCGCGGGGCGCGGACGTCATCGTTTCGGGCGAGGAAGAAATCGCGCAGGCGATGATCGACGCAACCTGGGCGGGCCAGGCGCAGCCGGCGGAACCCGCCCGGCCGGCCGAGGCCGTATGACCCTGTTCCGACCGCTATATCATACCATTGTATTCGTTTGATTTTCGCATGGCGACCGCTTAAGCGTCCGGCATGGCGCACGATCACGCACACGCCGCAACCGGCCATGGCGGCCACGCCCATGATCGCGACCGCCCGCATGACGGGCGCGATCATGCGCACGGGCATTCCCACGCGCACCCCCATGACGATGCGCGCAACGCGGCGCGCATAGGCCTCGCCGCGCTGCTGACGGGCGGCTTCATGGGCGTAGAGCTGGCGGGCGGCCTGATCTCCGGCTCGCTGGCGCTGATCGCCGATGCGGGCCACATGCTGTCGGATTTCGGCGCGCTGGCGCTGGCGTGGATCGGCTTCCGAATGGCGCGTCGGCCGGCGACGCCGCAACGGACCTTCGGCTTCAGGCGTTTCCCGGTGCTGGCCGCGTTCGTGAACGGGCTGACGCTCTTCGTCATCGCGGCATGGATCGTGATCGAGGCGATCGTGCGGCTGAACAACCCCCGCGCCATCACGCCGGACCTGATGATGGGGGTGGCCGTGGCGGGGCTGGCCGTCAACATCGCCGCCTTCGCCGTGCTTCACGGCGCCGAGCGCGACAATCTCAATGTGCGGGGCGCCCTGCTGCATGTGGCGGGGGACATGCTGGGATCGGCGGCGGCGATCGCGGCGGCGATCATCATCATGACCACGGGCTGGGTCGAGGCGGACCCCATCCTCTCCATTCTGGTGGCGCTGATCATCCTTCGCTCGGCCTGGGCGCTGACGGCCGAGAGCGCGCACATCCTGCTGGAGGGGGCTCCGCGCAACATCAGCCTCGATGAGGTGACACGGGATCTGTCGGAGAACATCGACGGCGTGACGGACATCCATCACGCGCACCTGTGGTCGCTCGACGGGCGGCGCTCCATGATGACGCTGCATGCGCGCATCCGCGACGGGGCGACCGGCACCGAGGTCGTCGCGCACATCAAGGCCCGGCTTCGCCACGCCCATGGCATCGACCACGCAACCGTGGAGATCGAGGGCGCGATCTGCGCCGGGACGGATTGCGGATAGGGACGCAGCCCCGCGCCGGCCGGCGCTTGCCCCGGGCCACAGTGCGTCTATCCTCCGCGACGCCACAAGGGAGGCAAGCCATGAGCGATGCCGTTGGCCCCGGCGACCTGGTGCTGTGCGTCAACGCCGCGCCCAACCATGTCACAGGAGAGCCCGTGCCCCTCATTGCGGGCGAGGCCTACCGGGTGCTTGCGGTCATGGAGTTTGCATGCCCGTGCGGGCGCTCGGATGCGCTGCTTGACGTGGGCGTGGGCTGGGGCTGGTGCCAGAGCCGTTTCCGGCTGATGCCCAGGCCGAGGTTCGAGGCGAAGACGCGGCAGGCGTCCACGCCGAAGCAGAAGGAAAAGGAGACGGCGCGGTAGGCTGCGCCTGCGAGCATCACTCACGGCTGCACGCGGCCCTGTCATCCCGGAGGACGCGCCGCGCCTGTCCGCAAGCCATCCGGCGAACCGCGACGCCCGAAGGACGGGCTCCGGCTCTTCGCGCTGCCGTCGCGGCTGCCGGGATGACAAGCCGAAGGTTTGATTCCACCATCGCTGGAGCGAGATCGTGGGAGAAACGCCGTGAGCAAGGTTGTCCGCATTGGCGGAGCATGCGCCTTCTATGGCGATTCGAGCGTGGCGCCGGGGCAGCTGATCAGGGCCGGCGTCGACTACCTGATCCTCGACTATCTCGCCGAAGCGACGATGGCGGCCTTCGGGGGCATGCGGAAGGCCGGGCATCCGGCAGGCTATGCGACCGACTTCACCGAATGGGTGTGGAAGGACAATCTGCGCGAGCTGAAGGCGACAGGCGCGAGGATCGTGACCAACGCTGGCGGCCTCGCGCCCCGGGCCTGCGTGGCGCGCCTGCAGGACATTGCGAAGGAGGCCGGGCTTTCCTTCAGGATCGCCTGTGTCGAGGGCGACGACCTCATCGGACGCATCGGCGAGATCAGCAGCCACACGGAGATGTTCACCGGCGCGCCCTTCCCGCCCCGGGACCAGATCATGACCGCGAACGCCTATCTGGGCGGATCGCCGATCGCGCGGGCGCTGGCGATGGGCGCGGATGTGGTGATCACCGGGCGCTGCGTGGATTCGGCGCTGACGCTGGGCATATTGATGCACGAATTCGGCTGGCGGGCGGACGAGCATGACAAGCTGGCCCAGGGTTCGCTGGCGGGCCATGTGATCGAATGCGGCGCACAGGGCTCCGGCGGACTGTTCACCGACTGGGAGGACGTGCCGGACTGGGCGAACATCGGCTATCCGATTGTCGAATGCCACGCCGACGGCAGCTTCGTGGCCACCAAGCCGGAGGGGACGGGCGGGCTCGTCAGCGAGGCGGTGGTGGCCGAGCAGATCCTCTACGAGGTGGGCGATCCGCAGGCCTACATGCTGCCCGACGTGGTGTGCGATTTCTCCAACGTGACGGTCGAACAGCAAGGCCCGAACCGCGTGCGCGTCACGGGGGCGACGGGCTATCCGCCGACGGGCAGGTACAAGGCGTGCCTCACCTGGGCGGACGGATTCCGCTGCATCGGCTTCATGGCCGTGGTCGGCCGCGATGCGGCGAGGAAGGCGCAGCGACAGGCGGAGGCCGTGCTGGCGCGTGTCGGCGGCATGCTGCGGGAGCGGAACATGGCGCCATTCCGGGCGAGCCGGATCGAGGTTCTTGGCGCGGAGGCGAGCTATGGCGCGCACGCGCGGGCGCTGGATACGCGCGAGGTCGTCTACAAGCTGGCGGTGGAGCATGACGACGCCGACGCCCTGAAGCTGTTCATGCGCGAGTTCGACAGCCCGACGACGTCAATGGCGGTGGGCACGGCGGGATGGTTTGGCGCGCGGGCGGAGATCAGGCCGGTGATGCGGGTATGGTCGACGACCATCCCCATGGAGGATGCGCCGCTGACGGTGTCGCTGGACGGGCGGAGCGAGGCGATGACGGTCAGGGCCCCGGCGCGCGTGTTTGCGCCGGAAATGATCGTACGCCCCCCTGCCCCGCCCATGCCGGAGGCGGACGGGGAGCTGAAGGAGGTTCCGCTCATCGCCTTGGCGTGGGCGCGTTCGGGCGACAAGGGCGATGCGTTCAACATCGGCGTGATCGCACGCAAGGCGGAGTACCTGCCGTGGATACGCGCGGCGCTGTCGCCCGACGCCATGATGAGCTGGTTCGCGCATGAATTCGAGGGCGGGAGGAATCCGGCCGTGCTGCGCTACGACCTTCCGGGCATGAAGGCGGTGAACCTGCATTTTCTCGACGCGCTGGGAGGCGGGCAGTTTGCAAGCCTGCGGCTGGACCCGCTGGCCAAGGGCAAGGCGCAGCAATTGCTGGACATGCCGGTGAAGGTTCCGGCGGGGCTGGTCTAGGCGACCTTCATCCTCGGTTTCGCGGAGCCGTTGACGCGGGACTTGAAAACCGGGAGCCAGGACAGCTTGCCGAGACCTTCGACGAACCTGCGACAGGCGCGGGCGCGCGTCTTGCCGGGGAAGCCGCCGAGGGCGGCTATGCCGCAGACCGCCGATCCGGCGTCTCAGGAAGCGGGCGGACGCCGGATGGCGCCGGCGAGGTTCTGCGAGACCTGACGCGCATCGAATGCATTGGGATCCGATCCCTTCGGTCCGCGGCTCATGACGATCTCGGCATAGGCCTCGTAGCGCGTGACCTCGTCATAGCGCGCAGGCTCCGACCAGAACGGGTCCCAGGCATGCATCCAGCCCCAGCGGGGCGAATAGTACATGTAGGACAGGCGCGGACCGTAGAAACCGCCGGTGCGGCGCATGCTGCTGTCCTTGTCCGTGTCGCGGGTGACGATGGTGAAGACGTCATAGCCGTTCTGCAGCGTCAGCTCGGCGGCGCGATAGAGCATGTAGTTCTCGACCGTCTCGCGGTCGGTAAGCGAATTGCCCTTGAACGAGATGCGATAGCGGTCGCCCTCGATCCGCGTTTCCGAATAGCCGCTGCTGTAGCCGGCGGCGGGCTGATAAGGCGTCGGTCCGGACGAACAGGCCGCAAGCGCAACGGTTGCGGCGACCATGGACGCAACAAGGGCTTTCCTGGGCATGGCTGGCCTCCCTGGCCGCAGTTTCACACCCTAGAGATAGGATGGCAAACCTGAACGCCAAATGATCAGGCCGGCCGCCTGCGGCGGACCGGCCTGTTTTCATGCAGGATTACCCCTACGGCCGCCGGATCACGCCGCCGCGAAACCGAACACCGACTTGGTTTCGAGGAATTCGTGGATGCCTTCCACACCCCACTCGCGGCCATTGCCCGACTGCTTGTAGCCGCCGAACGGCATGGACTGGTCGGACCCCGCACCGTTGATGTGAACCATGCCGGTGCGAAGCTGGTTCGCCACCCACCGGGCGTGCTCCTGCTCGCCCTGGACATAGCCCGAGAGGCCATAGACCGTGTCGTTGGCCATGGCGATCGCCTGCTCTTCCGTGTCGTAGGGGATCATGCAGAGCACGGGCCCGAAGATTTCCTCGACCGCGATGGTCATGTCGTTGCGCACGTCCGCGAAGACGGTGGGCTTCACATAGTAGCCGCGATTGAGGCCGTCCGGGCGGCCGAGGCCGCCGGCGACAAGCGTTGCGCCCTCCTCGATCCCCTTCCTGATGAGACCCTGGATCTTGTTCCACTGGGCCTCCGACACGACGGGGCCGATGGCGCCTTTCTCGGCGGTCTTCGGGTCCTGCACCTTCACGGCTTCGGCGGCGGCCTTCGCGATGGCCTTGGCCTCCTCGTTCCTGGCGCGCGGGACGAACATGCGGCTGGGCGCGTTGCAGCTCTGGCCCGTGTTGGTCATCATCTGCATCACTCCGGACTTCACCGCCTTCGCGAGGTCCGCGTCTTCGAGGATGATGTTGGCCGACTTGCCGCCGAGTTCCTGGCTGACGCGCTTGACGGTCGGGGCGGCGGCCTGGGCGACCAGCACGCCCGCGCGGGTCGACCCCGTGAAGGACACCATGTCGACGTCAGGGTGGGCCGAGAGGGCTGCGCCGACGCCGGGTCCATCGCCGTTGACGAGGTTGAACACGCCCTTCGGCACGCCGGCCTCGTGCAAGATCTCCGCGAAGCTGATGGCGGCGCTCGGGGCGATCTCCGAGGGCTTCAGCACCATGGTGCAGCCGGCGGCGAGGGCGGGCGCGACCTTGCAGGCGATCTGGTTCTGCGGCCAGTTCCACGGCGTGATGAAGCCGCAGACGCCGATCGGCTCCTTGCGGATGAGGTGCTTGCCGCGGCGCTCCTCGAACTCGAACGTGCGGAGACTGGCGGCGGCCTGCATCAGGTGGCCGAGGCCGGAGGGGGCCTGGGCGGCCTGCGCCAGCCACATCGGGGCGCCCATCTCCTCCGACACGGCGACGGCAAGATCGCCGAGCCGCTTCTGATAGACGGCGATGATCCTGTCGAGCAGGTCGGCGCGATACTCCTTCGTGGTCGCGGCGAAGGCGGGGAAAGCGGCTTTCGCGGCGGCGACGGCCTTGTCCACGTCGGCCTTCGAGCCAAGCGAGATGCGGGCGTAGTTTTCTTCCGTCGCGGGGTTCTGGACTTCCAGCGTGCGCGGCGCAACCGGGTCGACCCATTCGCCGTTGATGTAGAATTTCAGGTAATCGCGCATGGGGCGTCTCCTCGGCCGGTCAATCCCTGCGGCCTAGATAAGCCCGTTGCCGGTGTGCGGGAACCCCCTTCCGGTTGCGGGGCGGCCGCTCAGAAAAGCGGGCGCCGGGAGGGATCGTCGACGCGGTGGAAGGTGATCCGGCCGACCTCGTTGATCATCGTGTTCGAGTCGACGAAGGTGCGGATGGTGGCGGAGACGGGATGGCCGTCCTCGTCCACCGTGAACAGGCGGAAGCGCTGCTTGTCGAGCGGCGCCACCCGGTATCGGCCTGTCTGGGTGACGGGAGGCGCCTGGACGCCGCGAATCTCCATCCGGTTGCGGGTCATGTAGGACCCGTCCGTGTTGTAGATGGCGGTGATCTCGCCCTTCACATCGCCGGACAGGGTGTCGGCCCGCCACTCGCCCACCAGCGTGTGGATCAGGGTCGCGGATTTCGGCTTGCCACGGAACAGCATGGCCACGATCCTTTCGAAACCCATGCCAGCATAGTCGACATGACACGCCAACCGGGCGGATGCAGGTCTCCCGATTGCCGCCGGACGATCGGCGGCTTCACCTTTCAGGAATGTCATGTCTACCTTACCCGAGAGTTGAATCCGTGGGAGAGCCCATGACCCGGACACGTGTTTCGGCCCCGGTTGCGGCCTGTGCGGAAACGGCCGCGCCGGCGGCCGGGGCGCAGGGCCGGGTTTCAGGCCCTGATCCTGGCTGGCGGCTCTCCAGCCTCCCCGCACGGCCGCAGGCCGATTTCGACGAGGACTAGGATGGCGATTACCGGCGGATGCCAGTGCGGACGGGTGCGGTATGCGATGCACGTGGCGCGGGTGGAGAAGCCGCACGTCTGCCATTGCCGCATGTGCCAGAAGGCGACGGGGGGCCTGTTCGCCGCGCTGGCCGGATGCGGGAAGGCGTCCCTCGAATGGACAGCCGGGGCGCCGGCTTTCTTCGCCTCGTCCAATCTCGCCCGGCGCGGGTATTGCCGCGACTGCGGCACGCCGTTGACCTTCGCCTACAACGCGCCCGAGGCGCGCATCTACGTGACCATTGGATCGCTGGACGATCCCGAGCTGGCCGGCATCGAGATCCAGTACGGGCTGGAGTCCCGGATCGGCTGGGTCAGGTTCTGCGAGGACGTGCCGGGCGAAGCGACCGGCGCCAGCCCGGCCGCCCGGGAATTCCTGGCTGGCATGACGAACAACCAGGCCTGACCGCCGCGAGGTCTTGCCGGGGCCTTAACGGGACCTGCCCGATCCGCGGCGATCGCTTGGTGCAATCCTGACCAAGTTTCCCTATCTAGGGCTGGCGGGACCCCGGAGCGTTCCTTGGACGGCAAGCGCATCCTTCTGATCGTCGGCGGCGGCATCGCGGCGTACAAGTCGCTGGAGCTGATCCGGCTGCTGGCGCGCGAGGGCGTCGCCACGCGCGTGATCCTGACAAAGGCGGGCGCCGAGTTCGTGACCCCGCTGTCGCTGGGCTCGCTGTCGGGCGACAAGGTTTATCAGGACCTGTTCAACCTCACCGACGAGGCGGAGATGGGGCACATTGAATTGTCCCGGTCCGCAGATCTCGTCGTCGTGGCGCCCGCGACGGCGGACCTGATCGCAAAGGCGGCGAACGGGCTTGCCAACGATCTTGCCTCAACCGCCCTTCTCGCCACCGACAAGCCCGTGCTGATGGTTCCGGCGATGAACGTGCGCATGTGGGAGCACGCGGCGACGAAGCGCAACGTGGCGCAGCTGCAAGCCGACGGCGTGCATGTGATGCAGCCGGATGTCGGCCCGATGGCCTGCGGCGAGTTCGGCCCTGGGCGCCTGCCCGAACCGGTCGAGATCGTGAAACGGATTCGCAGCCTGCTGGCCGGGCCTTCGGGCGTCGGGCCGCTGGCGGGACGGCGCGTTGTCGTCACGGCGGGGCCGACGCGCGAGCCGCTGGACCCGGTGCGGTTCATCTCCAACCATTCGTCCGGCAGGCAGGGCTATGCCATCGCCGAGGCGCTGGCTCGGCTCGGCGCGGATGTACGCCTGGTGACAGGGCCGACACAGCTGGCGATTCCCGATGGCGTCGCCGGGGTGAGGGTCGAGACAGCGGTGGAGATGCTGGAGGCGGTGAAGGCGAACCTGCCGGCCGACATCTTCATCGGCGTCGCGGCCGTCGCTGACTGGCGCCCTGCGACACGGGCGCCGGGCAAGCTCAAGCTGAAGGGTGCGGATACGGACGTTGCGCTGAAGCTGGTCGAGAATCCGGATATCCTCAAATCCATCGGCACGCGGAAGAAAGACCGCCCGACACTGGTGATCGGCTTTGCGGCGGAGACCAGCGATGTCGAGAAGCACGCCAGGGGCAAGCTCAGCCGCAAGGGGGCCGACTGGGTGATCGCCAACGACGTTTCGGGCGATGTGATGGGCGGGGCGGACAACCAGGTTCTGCTGGTCTCCAGGGCGGGCGTGGAGCGCTGGCCGCGCATGGCGAAAACCGAGGTGGCCATAAGGCTGGCCGACCGGATCGCCGCGCATTTCAGCGGCCTGGAGACCCGCGCGGCGGAATAGCGCGGCCCGGCCTGTGGCGCGGCCCGCCGGCAGGCCCTAGATCGGGCGCATGATCCGTCACATCGTCTTCTTCACGCTGAAGGACCCGCGCGAGGCGCCGGAAATCATCGGCCATCTCAAGCGGCTGGCGACCATTCCGGGGTCCACGCTGTTCGAGGTGTCGCAGAACCGGAAGGCCGACCTGTTCGGCAACGAGATCGACATCGTTGTCTATGCCGAATTCCCCAGCCTCGACCATCTGCATGCCTACAAGAAGCACCCGACCTACATGGAGGTGACCAGTGCGGTGCGGCCGCGGCGCGACCTGCGCTTTGCGGCGGATGTGGAAGTGTAGCTGTGGAGTGACTGTGAGTAGGTGGAACTGCCCAGTGTGCAATACGGCTCGCACTATCGGTCAAGTTCAATGAACAGCCTAAGTCAGAAAGCCTGAAACGAATAGGGGTCGAAGTGCGGGAATCTATATTCATTCGTGTCGTGACGGCTCCGACATTCGCCGGACTGCCTTTGCCTACGTACGAGACTGACGGTTCAGCTGGTGTAGATTTGCGGGCAGCCATAGCCGCAAGTAACCCGATCACGCTAAAGCCTGGCGAACGAACACTTGTTCCTACGGGATTGTCGATTGCCCTTCCGAATGGATTTGAGGCGCAGATCCGCCCGCGTTCAGGTTTGGCAATCAAACATGGCATCACCTGCCTTAACTCACCGGGGACTGTTGACGCAGACTACCGTGGAGAGATCCAAGTGATTCTGATCAATCTTGGACAAGAAGCATTCGTAATCAACCGAGGCGATCGCATTGCACAGATGGTCGTCGCTCCGGTGACGCAGCTAGATTGGCAAACGGTAGAAATTCTCGACGACACGAAACGTGGGAAAGGCGGCTTCGGGTCAACCGGCAATTAGCCGTTCAGCGCTTCGAGGCGCTTGAGAATCTCCCAGTCTACCCGCTCCGCCGCCCTGACCCCACCCTCTCCCCACATGGGGGAAAGGGGCGACGTTGAGGCGTTCGTGAATGCGATGCTGAGTGGCATGCTTGGCGCGCGACCGATTTTCCGTCACGCTGGTCCACATGAAACTGGCGGTTGTCCTGCTCTGTTCTGCGGTGATCGCTGCGCCGGCGCTGGCGCAGCAGGCGACCGGCAAGCGGCCGGCGCCGGTATTGCCGCCGGCCGCGCCGCTCGAAGCAGGCGCGGTGGTCGAGCGCTTCGAGATGGTTCCGGACCGGACGGTGATCTTCGAGCCGATGGCCGATGGAAGAATCCGGATCGTCAAGGCGACGGACAAGGACCGCCATGCGCCGATGCCGCGCAATCCGGGACAGGTGGCGGTGTCGCTGACCGTGGCGCAGGAGATCGGCGCGGTGATGGAGTTCAACAGCGGGCTCGATCATCATGTGAGCTATGAGGCTTCGGTGATGCGGGACGGCGCGCTGATGCGCCTGCATGCTTGCCCGGTGAAGGGCGATGCGGTGTCGTCCGACCAGTGGCCGGAGGGCTATACGTCGATCCTGGTGGGGCCGCTGACGCGGGTGGACAGCCCGGCCTGCGACTAACCCTTGAGCGCCAGTTCGGGCCTGGCCATGTCGGCCAGCAGGAAATGGTCGGTGTCGCTGATCGGCGTAAGGCCCCCGAAGTCGAAGGCGGAGCGATCGATGATGATGTCGCGGGCTCGGAGCTCGCGCGAGAGTTCGAGACCTTCGAGCGAGCGGCAGCGCGAGAAGGCGACATAGGCCTGGCCGTGGGCGAACATGCCGCGATCGAAGTCGATGTAGACCTTGTCGAGCGTCATGCCTTGCGACTTGTGGATCGTCGTGGCGTAGGCGAGGCGCAGAGGCAGCTGCTTGAACGATCCGACGACCGAGCGCGAAACGGACTTGGAGGCCGCGTCGAAATCGTAGCGGAATTTTTCCCACGCCTGCTGCGACACGCGGTGGGTTTCGCCGGCGATCTTCACGTGAACATCGCTTTCGCCGAGGCCTTGCACGACGCCGAGCGACCCGTTGACCCACCGGCCGGACGGATCGTTGCGGATCATCATGACGCGGGCGCCGGCCTTGAGCTCCAGCACCTCTTCCGTGGGAAAGGCCCTGGCTTCGAAGTTGCCTTCCAGCGTCGCCGTGTAGTTGCGGGCGGGGCCGGGGAGCTCGGCGAGGCGCATCTGGTTGATGCGCCAGGCGGCGGCGTTGTTGGGGGTCAGCACCACGTGCGTGAGCGAGGCTTCGGCGGGGGAGCGCGGCGAGACGCGCGTCCTGAGCAGCGCGGCGTCCTCGGGCGCGAGGCGGCCATTGCGCAGGCCGTTGAGGATGCGGATGAAGCTCTCGTCCTCCTGCCGGAAGATGCGTTTCAGGGCGGCGAGGCGGAATTGCGCCGCCTGGAAGCCTGGCGCCTTGAAGAACCACGGTCCGCCATAGGATTCCTGCAGGATGTGCTCCACCTCCCCCTCCACCACCGGGGGCAGCTGGTGCAGATCCCCCGAAAGGATCATGCGGACGCCGCCGAAGGGCTGGCGGCTGGCGCGGTTGAGGCGCAGCGTGTTGTCGATCGCCTGCATCATGTCGGCGCGGACCATCGAGACCTCGTCGATCACCATGGTCTCGATGGCGCGGACGATGCGCTGGTTGCGGATTTTGCGGGCGTCGCCCGCATCCAGCAGGCGCGGCGGGAAGTTGAAGAAGCTATGGATTGTCTGGCCGCCGACATTGACGGCGGCAAGGCCGGTAGGCGCGAGCACGATGGCCTTGTCGAGCGAATTGAAGATCAGCTGGCGCAGAAGCGTGGTCTTTCCAGTGCCGGCGCGGCCGGTGAGGAACACGTTGCGCCGCCCGCCCACGATCTCGTCGACGAGGGGCTGGTAGACGTTGGAGGCGGGTTCGGCGGTCAATGCCGCCGCCATTGAACTGCCGCGCGGGCCATGGTCTGTCTCCCACGAGGAACGAGCACGGGATGAGTCTAACCCCCACGGAAATAGAACGCTACGCCCGGCATATCATGCTGCGGGAGATCGGCGGGCCGGGGCAAACGGACCTGCAGGCGGCCTATGCCGTCATCGTGGGCGCGGGCGCGCTGGGGGGGCCGGCGGCGATGTATCTGGCGGCGGCGGGGGTGGGGGCGATCCGGATCATCGACGATGATGTCGTGTCGCTGTCGAACCTGCAGCGGCAGGTGCTGTTCCAGACGCCGGATGTGGGGCGGGCGAAGGTGGAGGCGGCGGTTGAACGGCTGGCCGCGATCAATCCGCATGTGAGGGTGCATGGCGAACGCGAACGCGTGACGGCGGAGAACGCCTGGCGGCTGATCGCGGGGGCCAACATCGTGATCGACGGCACGGACAATTTCGCGACGCGCTTCATCGTCAACGAAACATGCCACAGGCTGGGCGCGCCGCTGGTGTCGGGCGCGGTGGGGCGGTGGAGCGCGCAGGTCTCGGTGTTCAAGTCGGGCGAGACGAAGGGGAAGCCGCCGGGCGAGCGCCTTCCCTGCTATCGCTGTCTCGTGTCTGAAACGCCGGAGACGGAGGAGACGTGCGCAGCGGTGGGCGTGATCGGGCCGCTGACGGGCGTTGTCGGCGCGCGGATGGCGCTGGAGACGGTGAAGGAGATCACCGGCGCGGGGGACACGCTTGCCGGAAAGCTATGGCTGTTCGACGGCCTCAGCGGCGACGCGCGCACCCTTACGCTGAAGGCGGACCCGCAGTGCGCCGTGTGCAGCGGATAGCCCTCCGCACTCGCAGAAGCCGTCTAGCGGATTTCCTCGGCAAGGCAGCCCGACCCGTCGAAACTGACCGTTTCGACGCGGCCGCCGGCCATGACGAAGCGGGTGTTGCAGGTGGAGCGGAAGACCTGCGGCGGCTCCCACACCGGAAAAGTTTCGGTGATGGTCTCGGTTTTCTCGACGCCGTCGCGGTCGCGATACTTGCGGGTGACCTGACGGGTTTCGTCGCGCCAATAGCCGGCGCGCTCGTCAACGGTGGTTTTCGAATAGGCCCAGAGCTCGCGGCCGTCGGACATGGACGTGCGGCTCTGGGGCGGGCCCCAGTCCAGCAGGATGGAGTCCGCCGGCGCCCCCTGCAGGAGGCTCATCCGCTGGCGGTAGCCCTCCTCGGTCGCGCAAGCCGCAAGCGCCAGCACGGCGCCCATCGCGGACATCAGGAAACGGATCTGCATCGTCCCACCTCGGTCTGTCGTGCCGGGAAGCCTGTCAGGCCCCGGCTTAACGCAGCTTGAATGGGCGCGCGCAACCGCGCCAGTGCTCAGCGCGCGGAAAATTCGATTCGGATCTCGCCCTGCCCGCTGGAAAAATAGTCGGCGGGGACATCGAAGCCGATCGCGTTGCAGGTTCGCAGGGCGGCGCGGGCCTTGGCGATGAACACCATCATGGCGGGGTCGTTGGCCGGTTCGGGCGAGGGATCGACAAGGCGCGGCTCGGCGGCGAAGCGGCCGTCAGGGGCGAACCGCACCGCAAAGGCGGCGCGCAGACGCTGGGCGTCCATCATGCTGGAGCTGTCGGTCCAGCAGCGCTTGGCGTCGAGCTGGGCGCGGATGACCTGGCCGACACTGCCGCCGGCGGCGGGGCCGGAGGGAAGCGGCGTTGCGACCGGATCGGAGAAGCGCGGCGTCGGCGCCGTGGGCGCAATCGAGATGAGGCCGCTGTCGACGGGCGACGGCGTCCGGACAGGCGCAGGCGCCAGCTGGGGGGCAGGCGCGCCGGGCGTGAGAGAGATGGCGCCGCCAGGAGCGGACGGCATGGCCGGCTGGGGCTGCGGGGGCGGCGTG
>CAZTMG010000049.1:0-1890 GCA_964614815.1 uncultured Rhizobium sp.
GACGCGGCCGGCATTGCTGTCGCGCGTTTCCAGCACAGGGCCCTGGTCAGAGCCGAGGACAACCTTGGCGTCGTTGCCGCTCCCCGATGGCCCGCAGCCGTGAAGCAGGATGGCTGAAAGCGCGCCCGCTGCGGCCTTGACCGCTGCGCGCCAGATCGAATGCGACGCCACGTCGTCCCTCCTGAACCCCCGCCCGCCTTGACGGTGTGCGATTCACCTTATCGTTTCGCCATGCGTATGGAAGCCGCTGCAAGGCTTGCGCTGCTGAAAAAGATGATGCCTGCATCAGGGGGTCGGTGGTGCCGGATGAGGGGATTGAACCCCCGACCTTCGGTTTACAAAACCGCTGCTCTACCGCTGAGCTAATCCGGCATCGGCGCATTCCGCCAGCCGCAGGGGAATAGGCGCCTCGGCGCATTCGCGCAAGTCCGGCGAAGAGTCCCGAAAAGATCGCCCACCCGCCACATTCCGCCCTGTGCGCGCCGCAGGAGCGCCCATCGGGGAACCATGCTCTGCATCAGGCCGTTTTGGGATGGAGTCCGGAGACAGACATGCAACGCCTGACTGCCATGACAATCGGCGCCGCGGTGCTGGCCCTGTGCGGCTTTGCCTATGACGCCAGCGCTCAGCCCCCAGGCACGCGCGCCGCTGCACAATCCGCCGCCTGCCCCGCCCACGAGGTCGCCATCTATTTTGCTCCTGGCTCAAGCGAGCTGAACCCATATGCGAAATCCGCCATCGACATCGTTGCCCGCACCGCCTCGGCCTGCGGGGCTCACAGCGTAAGTCTGGCGTCCAGGGGCGGTCCCGAACGCGCGGACGTCGTCGCAGCCGCCCTCCAGGCAAGGGGCCTGAACCCGTTCGTGTCCCGGGACGCGGGCGCGATCCCGGCGGGCGATGGCGTCGCCGCGCGCTCCGTGACGCTTCGGCTCCTCAGCCCCGCCGGAGCGTCAAGCTGACGGTTTCACTTTGCGCTGGCCCGTCTCGCAGGCCGTGCTAGAACGCGCAGCGAGCGGGAGTCCCATGGACAGGAAAATACTCGGCCGCATCTACAGCCGGCTGGTGCACAAGTACTTTCTCAACGACATGTATCTTGACCTGCGCGCGCGGGCCAAGAAGGACACGGTCGATTACATCGAGGCCCATCTCAGGGAGGCCATGCTTTGCCAAGGGCGCAAGCCCCTGATCGAACTGTGCATGAAGCGGGAAAGGGAGGCCGGGCTCGGCGGTCTCATTCTCGAATTCGGGGTCGCCGGCGGCGTATCGACCCGCATCATCGCCCGGAACGCCCAGCCCCGCACCGTCCACGGCTTCGACTCGTTTGAAGGCCTCCCCGGCGACTGGTCGGGCACGCACGAGCAGAAGGGCCGCTACACCCAGCATGGCAGGCTTCCCCGTGTTCCCAAGAACGTCACGCTGCACAAGGGCTGGTTTGATCAGACCCTTCCCGGTTTCCTGGCCCAGAATTCCGGCCCGGTCAGCTTCATCAATGTCGACTGCGACATCTATGACTCGACCATCTATGTCCTGAACCAGCTGGCCGACCGCATCGCTCCCGGCACGGTGATTATGTTCGACGAATACTACAACTATCCGAACTGGCGGGAGCACGAGTACAGGGCATGGCAGGAATTCGTGGCCGCCCGGAAGATGACCTACCGCTATGTCGGTTTTTCGACGATGCGCTATCACGCGGCGGTGCAGGTGACGGCGGTGGGCTGAACCGCCCTGTGGCGACGTGACTTTGGCGGCCAGCCCCCCTAGATAGGCCCCCATGGCACGCATCCTTGTCACCTCCGCCCTGCCGTACATCAACGGCGTCAAGCATCTCGGTAACCTCGCCGGGTCGATGCTGCCGGCCGATGTCTACGCCCGCTATTGCCGGGCGGC
>CAZTMG010000049.1:1916-11936 GCA_964614815.1 uncultured Rhizobium sp.
GCGACCGACGGGCACGGCACCCCGGCCGAGCTGGCCGCCATCGAAGCCGGCCAGAGCCCCGCCCAGTACTGCGCCGAGCAGCATGAGATCCAGAAGCGGGTCTGCGCCGGCTTCTCCCTGTCGTTCGACTGGTTTGGCCGCTCGTCCAACCGGCCCAACCGCGAACTGACCCAGCATTTCTGCGACGTCCTGGAAGCCAACGGCCTGATCGAGGAACGAACCTCCCGCCAGGTCTATTCCGTCGACGACGGCCGCTTCCTGCCGGACCGCTATGTCGAGGGGACATGCCCCAACTGCGGGTACGAGAAGGCGCGCGGCGACCAGTGCGACAATTGCGGCGCGCTGCTCGATCCGGTGGATCTCAGGAACCCCTACTCGGCCGTTTCCGGTTCCCGCAATGTCGAGATCCGCGACACGCGCCACCTGTACCTCTTGCAGGAGAAGATGCAGGACGAGGTGCGCAGGTTCGTGGACCAGCGCGCCAGGGACTGGCCGACCCTCACAAGCTCCATCGCCTACAAGTGGCTGGACGAAGGCCTGATCGCCCGATCGATCACGCGCGACCTCTCATGGGGCATACCTGTCACGCAGAATGGCAGGCCGCGGCCCGGCTTTGAAGGGAAGGTCTTCTATGTCTGGTTCGACGCGCCGATCGAGTACATCGGGGCCACCGTCGAATGGTCCGAAGCCACGGGCGGAAACTGGGAGCGCTGGTGGCGCACCGACAAGGGCGCGGATGACGTCAGCTACGTGCAGTTCATGGGCAAGGACAACGTCGCCTTCCACACCGTCTCATTCCCGGTGACGATCCTCGGCTCGAAGGAGCCCTGGAAGCTGGTCGACAGGCTCAAGGCGTTCAACTGGCTCAACTGGTATGGCGGCAAGTTTTCCACCAGCCAGAAGCGCGGCGTCTTCATGGATCAGGCGCTGGAGCTTTTGCCCAGCGACTACTGGCGCTGGTACCTCATCGCCAACAGCCCGGAGAGCTCCGACACCGCCTTCACGTGGGAGCACTTCAGGGCCTCGGTCAATTCGGACCTCAACGATGTCCTCGGCAATTTCGTGAACCGCATCACGAAATATGCTGCAGCCAGGTTCGATGGGAAGGTTCCGGACGGCGGCGCCCCCGGCGAACACGAAGCCTGGATGGCCAATGAACTGGCCGTCCGTCTGCCGGCGCTGGTCGGCTACTATGAATCCATGGAATTCCGGAAGGCCGCCGCTGAAACGCGCGCCATCTGGGCGGCCGGCAACGAGTACATCACAAAGGCCGCCCCCTGGACGGCCTACAAGACCAGCGTGGAGACAGCCGCCGCAGGCATCCGCACCGGCCTCAATCTTGTCGCCCTGTTCGGACTCATCGCCCAGCCTATCATACCGGAAACCGCAAGAACGATCCTCGACGCCCTCGGCGTGCCGGGCGGCAACAGCAGCCTGGATCTCAGGAAGCTCGCCGCCGGCGGCTATCCCGCCCTGCTCGACGCGCTGCCCCGCGGCCTGCCGATCAGCGTCCCGCCGCAGCTTTTCGCGAAAATCGACGACGCCCAGATTGCCGAATGGACCCGGCGCTTCGGCGGAGGCGCCTGAACCTACACCCGGATCAGGGCCGAGCCCCACGCAAGCCCGCCCCCGATGGCCTCGATCAGCACGAGATCGCCCGGCTTGACGCGGCCATCGTCCGTTGCCGCCGCCAGCGCCAGCGGCACGGAGGCGGCCGACGTGTTGCCATGATCGGCGACAGTCGAGACAACCTTGCGCTCGTCCAGCCCAAGTCTCTCCGCAACGGCGGAAAGGATGCGCTGGTTCGCCTGGTGCGGCACGAACCAGTCAATGTCCTTCACCTCCAGCCCGGCCTGCTTCACCGCCTCCAGCACGCTCTCTGAAATCTTGCCGACCGCGTGCTTGAACACCTGGTTGCCAACCATGCGCAGGTGACCCACCGTCTGTGTCGTGGAAGGTCCGCCGTCGACGTAGAGCAGGTCACGATATCGTCCATCCGAGCGAAGATGGATTCCTTTCACGCCCCTGTCGCCCGCCTTTCGCTTCTCCTGTCGCTCAAGCACCACGGCGCCCGCGCCATCGCCGAACAGCACGCAGGTGCTGCGATCCGACCAGTCCAGGATGCGCGAGAACGTCTCGGCGCCAATTACCAGCGCGCGTTCGAACTGTCCGCGCGCCAGAAAATTGTCCGCCGTCGCGATGGCGTAGACGAAGCCGGAGCAAACCGCCTGCAGGTCGAACGCTGCCCCGCGTGTGATGCCCAGCTTGCCCTGAACGATCGTCGCCGTCGCCGGGAAGGTATAGTCCGGCGTGGCCGTCGCCATGACGATCAGGTCGATATCGTCCGGCGTTAACCTTGCCGCATCGAGCGCCTTGCGCGCGGCAATCGCTCCGAGATCGGACGTCGTCTCGCCATCAGCGGCGATGTGGCGCCTTCGGATGCCCGTACGCGCGGAGATCCATTCGTCGGTCGTGTCGACCATCCTCGCGAGGTCGTCATTCGTCAGGACCTTGGCGGGCAAGTGGCCGGCAACGCCGCGGACAACGGATACGTAATCAGTCACGTGAACGCCTCGTCGCTGTGTTTCGCGGGATGCACGCCAATTCTAGCCTGCCGCAGTCTGTTCGGCAGGCGCGGCGGCTGCAACTGTAGGGGCCAGCCGCCGGAGGTTCTGCTCGACTTCTTCCCTGAAACGGCTTTCGCCCATGCTGGCGGCGACCTGGATGGCGTGGGCGAAGCCCACATGATCGGTTCCGCCATGGCTTTTGACGACAACGCCATTGAGACCGAGGAACACGCCTCCGTTGACCTTGCGGGGATCGAGCTTGGCGCGGAAGCCCTTGAGCGCCGGAAGCATCAGCGCGGCGCCAAGCATGGCGATGGGGCCGGACCTGAGCGCCTCCTTCAACATGTCCGAGATCATGCGGGCGATGCCCTCGGCGGTCTTCAGGGCGACGTTCCCCGTGAACCCGTCAGCGACGATCACATCGACGTCGCCATTCCCGATCTTGTCCGGCTCGATAAAGCCGCGGAAATCGATTGGCAGGTTGGACTCGCGCATCAGCCGCGCGCCTTCGCGGATCGATTCGTGGCCCTTCAGTTCTTCCTCGCCAATGTTCAGCAGCGCGACGCGAGGATTCTGCACGCCATGCACCGCGCGCGCAAAGGCGGCGCCCATGATGGCGAATTCAACCAGCTGTTCGGCGTCGGCGGCGATATCGGCGCCGAGGTCGAGCATGGCGCAGACCCCCTTCCGCGTCGGCCAGCTGCCAACGAGCGCGGGCCGGTGGACGCCCTCGACCTTTCGCAGGATGAACATGGACAGCGCCATCAGCGCGCCGGTGTTGCCGGCGGAAACGGCGGCGACGGCCTCGCCCGCCTTGACCGCCTCGATGGCGTTCCACATCGACGTCCCCTTGCCCTGGCGCAGCATCTGGCTGGGCTTGGCGTCCATCGGTACGGACTTGTCGGTATGGCGGATGGTGGTGCGCGGCCCGGCGACCGGCGCCTTTGCCAGCAGGGGGTTCAGCGCGGCCTCATCCCCATGCAGCAGGAAATGGAAGGCGGGATGCGTCGCGGCAAAACGTTCGAGGCCTTCAACGACGATGCGGGGCGCGTGGTCTCCGCCCATCCCGTCGATGGATATGATCTTCCGGTCTGCCATGTCCGCCGAGGCGCTCCAGCGTGGGCTTTTCCGGCGGGAATCGCGCCGGCGCCAGCCATTCGTTCAGGGTCTAATAGCACGTGGGAAGGCCGGTAACAGGCCCCGCCGATCCCTGGCTCCGCGACAGGGTCGGCGATAGAAAATCACATAAAATCAAGGTAAACGCGGCCAGTTCACCTCGCCGGACAGCAACTGCTCGTCCGTATGCCTGCCCAGCGTCTCCTCGACGGAGCGCACATAGCGCACGAAGCGGGAGCTTTCGTCTTCCCCGATGCCAAGGTTCCGTCTCAGGCAAACGCCCAGTTCCTTGTCGCCATCCTGTTGCGACAGGGCCTCCTCGTAGGCCCTGGATCGACCATAGAAGGCCTCCCCCATCTTCCTTATCTTCTTGCCGACGCTCAGGTCGCCGGTGCCGATATCCCGCAGGGCCTCGTCAAACCCGTCGAACAGCGCGTCGAAAACGTCCTGCGCCAGCGCCTTTCCGGCGCCGCCAGCCCTGCGCAACCGCCTGAAAACCAGAGTTCCATGCAGGCAGGTCATCTCGAAGCGGCCCGAGAAATTGTCGCGGGCCCCGCCCTCGAAATAGAAATCGGGGCGCAGCGCCTGCGCCTGTATCGACTGGTACAGCCTATCGACCGCCCAGCGATTCTTCTTGGATTGGAACCAGTTTCCCAGCGCCATGAGGTCCTCCAGCGGAGCGAGACCCTAGCAGGGTTCGCGTCCGGGGGAAGTTGCATCCGCCCAGGTTCGCCTGCCGGGCTGGCGCCGGCCAGCCTTGCCAAGCCGCCGGGGCTGCCTGTAGCTACCTGCCAGGTCCTGGAGTTTGTTGATGGCCCAGAAGCGCAAACTGGTTGGTCGCCTCGCTGTCGCCGGCGCCGCCTTCGCCATTCTGTCGGCCTGCACGGCGACCCGCGACTTCCACGGCTATGTCCCCGACCAGGCCTTCCCGGAGGACGTGAAGCCGGATGTCGACACCCGTTCAACCGTTCTGGCCCGGCTCGGCACGCCGTCGACGACGTCGCTGTTCGATGCCTCGAGCCAGGCCATGTCGCCTCCGGGCAAGGAAAAGCTCTGGGTCTACATGTCCTCGACCCGTGAACTGCTGGCCTTCTACTATCCCAAGGTCGTGCAGCGCTCGATCATCGCCATCCAGTTTGACGACGACGATGTCGTCTCCGATGTCCTGATCTACGATGTGGATGACGGTCGCGTGCTGGATTACTCCTCGCGCATCACGCCCACGCGGGGCCGCGAGCTCGGCATTCTCGAACAGCTGTTCGGTACGCTGGGCAGCCTGCGCAACCAGATTCCGGGTCTGGAAGACCGGGACAACCGCCAGCCCGGCGACAACCCGGGCGGCCGCCAGTAGGCCGTAGCCTGCCTACGCCCGGCTCGCGATCTGCGTGAACGTCATCGTCACCAGCGCGTCCGTCTCGCCGACCACCGCATTGGCCGCCGCCAGGCACTCCGTCGCCGCTAGCTTTTCGTCCAGCTTCCGTATGTCGCCCTTCCTGTGGAAGCTCACGCGGTGGGAGGCCCGAACGATGGCGTCGCGGATGAAGTGCTGCTGCTCCCGATACTTCCACACGTCCTTGCCCGGCCCGGCCAGCATGCGGGCGCTGATGAACAGATAGTTCTTCAGCTTGCGCTTCTCGTCGAAGACCGGAAACACCATGCCGCCCAGCTCCACCGAGCGCGCGACCTCCGCCTCGCTGGCGGCTCCGGGCTCCGCGTCATGCTCCTGCGCGTGCGCCGGCGCGCCAGCCAGCGCGATGGCGGCGGACGCCAGGGGAACAGCAGCAAGCAGGTCACGACGGGAGGGGCGCATGGGGTCAGGCTGCCCCGCAAAGGTTGAGGTCGCGTTTACGCTTCCGCGGTCAGAAGTGCCGCCAGCCGCCCGCTCCTTCAAGATCCAATGGCTGCCCGGCGCCGTCCAGCACAACGACCCCCTCGCCCGCCGCCACGCTACCGATCCGTGAGACCGTCTGGCCGGAGGCCTCAATCGCCTGCCGCGCGGAAACCGGCGCCGTGAACAGCGTCTGGTAATCGTCCCCCCCGGTCAGCAGCGCCTGCAGGTGCGCCTTGCCGTTCTCGACATAATGCGCCCCCGCCGCGCTCAGGGGAACCTTGTCCGCCCACAGGACGATCTGCACGCCGGACACAGCCGCCACGTGCCCCGCATCCGCCGCCAGCCCATCCGACACATCGATGCTCGCTGTCGCCTGCGCTGCGACAAGATCTGCGAGCGGCAGCCGCGGGGGCTCCGGCACGCGATAGCGCGACACCAGCAGGTTGCGCGCCTCGGCCGTCAGGGGGCCGAATGCCCCCAGCGCCGCCTGCAATCCAAGCCAGCCGTCCCCGATCGTCCCGGTCACCCAGACATCGTCGCCGACCCTTGCGCCCGAGCGCCTGACCGGCCCGTCCGCGCTCACGCGTCCCAGCAAGGTCAGCGTCAGTGTCAGCGGGCCGTCCGTCGCTGTCGTGTCCCCACCCGCGAGATGCGCGCCCCATCGCGCGAGGTCCTTGCCCAGCCCCCGCGCGAAGCCTTCCAGATCCGCATGCGGCCGCCCCTTCGGCCACACCAGCGCCAGCAACGCCGCATCCGGCCTGCCGCCTTTCGCAACGATGTCCGAGACGTTCACACGCACCAGCTTCTGCGCAACCGTCTCCAGCGGATCGTCCGGCAGGAAGTGGACGCCTTCGACGATCGCATCCTTGGTTGCGATCAGCCCCGGCGCCACTGTGGCCGCATCGTCCCGCAATCCGTCGGCGCCGGGTGAACTTGCCAGCGGAGCGAAGTAACGGCGGATGAGATCAAACTCATTCATGCGCAGCACTGTGCGGCCCGGCGCGGGGCTGCGCAAGTTGCGTCAGCGGCGCGGCGACTACATCCGTGAACTACCCGCGTACATCCCGCGAGACTGCATCCAGCAGCCCATTGATGAACTTCGGCTCCGCGCCCTCGAAAAAGGCGTGGGCGATTGATACGTATTCATCCAGAATGATCTGCGACGGCAGGCTGATGTCCGCAATCAGCTCGTAGACGGCCGCCCGCAGGATGGCGCGCGAGGTGGCGTCCAGCCGCTCGATCTTCCAGCCCGCGGCCAGCCGCTTCATGATCGCGGCGTCAATGATTTCCTGCCGCTCGACCACGCCCAGCACGATCGCCTTGAACATGTCCGGATCGGCTTCCTCGACGGGCTCGCCCTCGTCATTGAGGCCAAGCCGGTCCTCCATGAAATCCGCCACCACGGAGCGGACCGACTGTTCCGTCTGCTCCATCTGGTAGAGCGCCTGCACGGCGGCGAGGCGCGCTCCTGCCCGCCGCGCGGCGAGCAGCTTGCGCTCCGCATCGGCCGGGGGGGCGGCGGTCATTCGTCGATCTCGTCCAGCTTGTTGAAGCGGTAGGACAGGCCCACCATGCGCAGCACTGCGGCCACCACTTCGGCGCCCTTGTTCTTCTGCTTGCGGTCCGCGCGAATGCGGGCCTGCGTCTCGTTTTCGCAGGTCAGCACCCCGAAGCCCAGCGGAACGCCGGAGATCGACAGCTCCATCAGGCCGCGCGTCACATGATTGGTGATAAGGTCATAGTGGCTCGTCTCGCCGCGGATCACGCAGCCCAGGGCCACAAAGCCATCCCATTCGCCCGTGCCCGCGGCCATGGCAATGGCCGCCGGAATCTCGAAGGCGCCTGGAACTTCGAGGAACTCGTATGTGGCGCCGACCTTTTCCAGCCCCTCCGTGACGCCGGCTTCGAGTTCGGCGATGATGTGGGGATAGTAGCGGGACGTGACGATAAGGATGCGGGGAGCGTCGGCCATCTCAGTCTCCATCGATGCGGCGCCAGCCCTCGACCGTAAGGCCGTATCCGTCAAGACCCGGGAGGACGTTGGGGCGCGTATTGCTCATCAGGATCATGCGGCGAACGCCGAGATCCTTCAGGATCTGCGCCCCGACGCCATACTCGCGCAGCGGATGCGCCGCCTCGCCCGGCGCCGGAACGCCCTGTCCGCCCAGCGAACGCGCGATGTCCTCGCCCATGCCCATGCGCACGAATACCAGCACGCCTGCTTCGTCGGCGGCCGACAGTTTCTCCATCGCCCGGCGGACCAGGCCTTCACGCTTGCCGGCCTCTCCGAGGACGTCGGCCAGGAAGTCCACCCTGTGCACGCGCACCAGGGCGGGCTGGTCGCCCTGGATGCGACCCTTCACCAGCGCCACATGCTCGGCGCCGTCCAGGGTGTTGCGGAACACGATGATGCGGAAGCGACCGCCCCAGGCACTCTCGAAATCGCTCTCGATCCGGCGTTCGAGAAAGCGGTCATGCCGCCGGCGCCACGCAATGAGGTCCGCAATCGTACCGATCTTCAGGCCATGCAGCTGCGCGAAGGCGACCAGCTCCGGCAGGCGGGCCATGGCGCCATCGTCGTTCATGATCTCGCAGATCACAGCGGCCGGGTAGAGACCGGCAAGTCGCGAGATATCGACGCTCGCTTCCGTATGACCCGCCCTCACCAGCACGCCGCCATCGCGCGCGACCAAGGGGAACACGTGTCCCGGCGAGACGATGTCATCCGCGCCCTTTGTCGGGTCGATCGCCACGGCGATCGTATGCGCCCGGTCGTGCGCCGAGATGCCGGTGGTGACCCCTTCCTTCGCCTCGATGGAAACGGTGAAGGCCGTCTTCATGCTTTCGCGGTTTTCCCGCGCCATCATGTCGAGATCGAGCGTGCGCGCCCGATCGCGCGTCAGGGCCAGGCAGATCAGACCGCGCCCGTGCTTCGCCATGAAGTTCACCTGCGCCGGCGTCGCGAACTGTGCGGGGATGATGAGATCGCCCTCATTCTCCCGGTCCTCGGCGTCGACGAGGATGTACATGCGCCCGTTGCGCGCTTCCTCGACGATCTCCTCGATGGGAGAGATCGCGGCCGAGAAATCGTGTCTGTCCACGTGGTCCTTCATCGCTCAGCCTGCCTTCGGGCGCCAATTCAGCATCCGCGCCACATAGCGCGCAAGCATGTCCACTTCCAGATTGACCCGGTCGCCCGGCGTCAGCGCTCCCAGGGTCGTGACCTCCAGCGTATGCGGGATGATGACCGCTTCAAACCAGTCGCCTGTTTCGTCCCGTCCCACGGCCGAAACGGTCAACGATACGCCGTCGAGACAGATGGAGCCCTTCTCCGCGAGGTAACGTCCGAGATCCCCCGGCAAGGCCACGCGAATGCGGCGGCTGTTCCCGTCCGCCGTGATGGACTTGACCGTCCCCAGCCCGTCGACATGCCCATAGACCAGATGCCCGCCCAGCTCGTCGCCAACCTTCAGCGACAGCTCCAGATTCATCAGCGTCCCCGCCATCCACTCGCCCAGCGTCGTCCGCGTCAGCGTCTCGGGGACGGCCTCAACCTCCCACCACGACCCGCCGGGCCGCTCGCCGAACTCGACCACCGTCAGGCAGACGCCCGAATGCTGAATCGACGCGCCCATCTGGATCGCGGAGGCCGGATAGGCGCTCTCCACGCGCAGCCGCCGGATACCGTTCGTATCCGTCACGGACGTCACGCGGCCGACATCAGTGACCAGTCCGGTGAACATGTCAGGCCTTCCGCACATAGCTTTCCCAGAGATCGGCGCCGATCTCCTTCACATCCGTCCGCTCATAGCTGGGCGCTGACGAGAGCCTCGCCAAGTCCAGCCCCCCGAGGCACGGCCGCGCATCCCCGCCCAGCAGGATTGGCGCCCTGAACCATTCGATCCGGTCCACCAGCCCCGCCCGGACGAAGGACGCCGCCAGCTGGCCACCGCCCTCCACCATCATGGATGTCACGCCCGCCCGCTGCGCCGAGTTCATCATCTCGACAAGCGATATGCTCTGCGAGCCCTCCCCCGCCGGCAGCATCCAGAACTGCAGCGTCGGCCTCGACGGCCAGCGGTCGAGATCCGTCGTCTCCAGCGTCGCCACCGCCACCGGGCCCATCTCCAGCGTCGAGAACAGTTTCGCGGTCGCCGGCACGCGCCCCCGGCTGTCGGCCACCACGCGCAGCGGCTGCCTGGCGGGCATCGGGTCCGTCCGCGCGGTCAGCTCGGGATCATCCGCGATCACTGTCCCGGAGCCCACGAGCACCGCATCATGCCCCGCGCGCAGCCGGTGCGCCTCCGCGCGCGCCATGGGGCCCGTTATCCACCTGCTCTCGCCGCCCGCCAGCGCGATGCGCCCATCCAGCGACGTCGCAAGCTTCAGCGTAACGGAAGGCCGGCCAGTGATTGGCGCGCCGCTCATTCCTTCACTTCACCCTCGTCCTCGGCCGTCTGCGAGGCGACGAACGCCGCGAAATCGGCCGGCGACTTGAAGTCCTTG
>CAZTMG010000049.1:11946-14234 GCA_964614815.1 uncultured Rhizobium sp.
AGGCGTAGCGGATGAAGCCCACCGGATCGAGTCCGCTCAGCGACTCCATCACCATCTCGCCGATGTCGCTGGTCTTGATCTCGTTCTCGCCCATGTTCTCCAGGCGACGTACGATGCCGGAGATCATGTGGTCGATCTGGTCCTCGCTCACAGGGCGCTTCTGCAGCGCGATCTTCAGCGACCGGCGCAGCTTGTCGCGCTCGAACGGCGCCTTGCGCCCGTCCCGCTTCACCACGATGAGGTCGCGCAGCTGCACGCGCTCGAAGGTCGTGAACCGGCCGCCGCAATTGGTGCACCCGCGCCTGCGGCGCACCGCCGTGTCCTCCTCGGCGGGCCGCGAGTCCTTCACGACCGAGTCAGCTGTGCCGCAATATGGACAGCGCAAGCCTCACCCTTTCCTCAACCCCCAATGCCTAACCCCAAGGCGCCGCATAGATCGGGAAGCGCGCCGTCAGCGCCTTCACCTCGTCGCGCACCTTCGCCTCGACGGCGCTGGTGTCGCCGCCCTTGCCCAGCGCGTCCGTCACTTCACTGATCCAGCGGGCGATCTGGCGGAATTCCTCCTCGCGGAAGCCGCGCGTCGTGCTGGCCGGCGTGCCCAGACGAATCCCGGAGGTGACGAAAGGCTTCTCGGGATCGAACGGAATGCCGTTCTTGTTGCAGGTGAGGCCGGCGCGATCCAGCGCCACGTCGGTCGCCTTGCCTGTCACCCCCTTGGGGCGCAGGTCCACCAACATCAGGTGGTTGTCGGTGCCGCCGGTCACGATGTCGAGCCCGCCGCGCATCAGCCCGTCCGCCAGCGCGCGCGCATTCTTCACGATCTGCGCCGCATAGTCCTTGAACTCCGGCTTCAGCGCCTCGCCGAAGGCCACGGCCTTGGCCGCGATCACGTGCATCAGCGGACCGCCCTGCAGGCCGGGGAACACCGCCGAATTGATCTTCTTCGCAATGTCCTCGTCATTGGTGAGGATCAGCCCGCCGCGCGGCCCGCGCAGCGTCTTGTGCGTCGTCGACGTCACCACATGCGCATACGGCACCGGCGAGGAATGGACGCCGCCCGCCACGAGGCCCGCAATGTGCGCCATGTCCACCATCAGGTAGGCACCGACCTCGTCCGCGATCCTGCGGAACTCCGCCCAGTCCCACTCGCGCGAGTAAGCCGTGCCGCCCGCGAGGATGAGCTTCGGCCGGGCCGCCTTCGCGGTGGCGCGCACCTGCTCCATGTCCAGCAGGCTGTCCTGCCGGCGCACGCCGTAGGACGCCGCCTTGAACCATTTGCCCGACATGTTCACGGGCGAGCCGTGCGTCAGGTGCCCGCCCGAATTGAGATCGAGCCCCATGAAGGTGTCGCCCGGCTGCAGCAGCGCCAGGAACACCGCCTGGTTCATCTGGCTGCCCGAGTTCGGTTGTACGTTGGCGAACCTCGCGCCGAACAGCTGCTTTGCGCGCTCGATGGCCAGCGTCTCGATCTCGTCCACGAACTCGCAGCCGCCATAGTAGCGCTTGCCCGGATAGCCTTCGGCATATTTGTTGGTCATCATCGACCCCTGCGCTTCCAGAACGGCGCGCGAGACGATGTTTTCCGAGGCGATCAGCTCGATCTGATGGTTCTGCCGGCCCAGCTCCTCGCCGATCCACCTGGCGACGATGGGGTCTGCGTCGGCCAGCCCGGTCGAAAAGAACCCCCTTGTCAGGGTGCTCGACTGGCTCATTGGCGCGACTCCACGTGTGTCTGGCGAGATTGATCCGGGCGATACGGGCTCCCCCGTCCCTTGGCAAGGGCGTCGCGTTAACCTCACTCCGCCGTTTACGATTCAGTTCGCCGATCGTTCGGAATCGGTCGTTCCGGTTAAGTCCGGCGCAGGGAGTTGGCTGTTTCTTGGCTCGCGCTTGGAACGGGGCGATCTGCGGCGCCCCGGGACTGTCGGGGTGGATCCGATGCCAGATGTATCCGGTAGCTCGCTGTTTTCAGGCGAACAAATCCTGCGGACGACGTCCGAGATCGTCTCGGCGTTCGTCGCCGGCAACGCCGTTGCGCCTGACGCCCTGCCGGAGGTCATCCGCTCGGTCTACCGCGCCGTCGCGACCCTGCCCTCCCTGTCAGACACAGGACCCGAACCCCGCCTCAAACCCGCCGTTCCGGTCAGCAAGTCGGTGGCGAACGACTACATCGTCTGCCTGGAGGAAGGGCGAAAGCTGAAGATGCTGAAGCGCTATCTTCGCTCCCGGTACGACATGAGCCCCGACGAGTACCGCCGCCGCTGGGGCCTGCCTCCCGACTATCCGAT
>CAZTMG010000049.1:14244-15439 GCA_964614815.1 uncultured Rhizobium sp.
CGCCCCGGCCTACACGGAACGGCGCTCGGAATTCGCGAAGAAGATAGGTCTGGGCAAAGGCGTGAGGAAGGGTCGCTAGGCGATCACCCCGCCCCTGCCGCCCCTGCGCCTTGTCCCTGCGGGCGGCGTATCTGGGGTCTCCTCGCCCTGCAGCTTCCGGCGCACATAGGCCAGCTTCTGCCGCGCCAGCCTCAGGATATCCGCTTGCGCCGCATTGGCCGGGGCGGTGAAGCTCACTTCAAGCCCGTCGACTGCAGACACGGCGCGCACATCCATGGCCGCGCCGATGCGGCTCATCTCGATCAAGATCTCGTCGTCGGGATCGCCGGCCATGGCGCACAGAATGCCTGCGCCGCACGCTGCTGTCACGCCGGGCGATCCGGGACGCGCGGCGCGCTCTGCGGCGAACGGCGTTTCAGGCCGCGCGCTGGTCGAGGCCCAGTTGCTTCCATACGGCCAGCAGCGCCGAGATCAGCTCGTCCATCATGGCTTCCGTGTGCTGGGGCGACGGCGTGAAACGCAGGCGCTCGGTGCCTTTCGGCACGGTTGGATAGTTGATCGGCTGCACGTAGATGCCGAAGTCGAACAGCAGCGTGTCGCTCAGCGCCTTGCAGCGTTCGGGATCGCCCACCAGCAGCGGCACGATGTGCGTGTCGGCCAGCATCACCGGCAGCTTCGCCGCGATCATCTTCTGGCGCAGCATTTCCGCCTTTTCCTGATGAACCCTGCGCAGCTCGCGGCCGAAATCCGAGCGCAGCTTGCGGATCGAGGTCAGCGCGCCGGCGGCGAGCACCGGGCAGGTCGATGTCGAGAAGATGAAGCCCGGCGCCATCGAGCGGATCGCATCCACGATCGCCGCCTTCGAGGCGATATAGCCGCCCATCACGCCAAACGCCTTGGCCAGCGTGCCTTCGCAGATGGTGATGCGGTGCATGACATTGTCGCGCTGGGCGACGCCGGCGCCTTCATGGCCATACATGCCGACGGCGTGCACTTCGTCGAGATAGGAAATGGCGTCGAATTCTTCCGCGAGATCGCAGATCGCCTCCATCGGCGCCACGTCGCCATCCATGGAATAGACGGACTCGAACGCGATCACCTTCGGCGCGTCCGCCGGATCGTTTTCCAGCAGCGCCCTCAGGTGCCCGATATCGTTGTGGCGGAAGATCCGCTTGGCGCAGTGGGCGCGCTTGAT
>CAZTMG010000049.1:15557-15834 GCA_964614815.1 uncultured Rhizobium sp.
TCCTTGCCGTGCAGGCTGGCCAGCTCCTTCTCAAGTTCGACATGGTAGCGCGTCGTACCCGAGATGTTGCGCGTGCCGCCCGAGCCGGCGCCGAAGGTGTCGACCGCCTCGTGCATCGCCTGGATCACGTCGGGGTCCTGGCCCATACCGAGATAGTCGTTGGAGCACCACACCGTGACGTCCTGCTCCCGGCCGTCAGCGTGGCGCACGGACGCGCGTGGAAACTCGCCGCGATAACGCTTCAGGTCGATGAAAACGCGATACCGGCCTTCCGACC
>CAZTMG010000050.1:0-15709 GCA_964614815.1 uncultured Rhizobium sp.
CGACGGCCACCGCCTGCGCGTCGTCTCCGCCGATGGAAAGACGTCGACGCCGGTCGCCGGCACGCCGGCCATCAAGAACGCCATCCGCCTGTTCGGCATGCATGACGTGATCCTGGACCGCGATTTCGCGCGCAACCGCACGCTCTATCTCGCCTTCGTCACCACGCCCGAGGGCAAGCCGCCGACCGGCTACATCGCCAGCGCCAGACTCTCCGCCGACCAGACGAGCCTTGCGGACTACAAGGTGCTGAAAGAGGCTCCCGGCATGGTCCCGCGCCGCATCGTGCAGGGCGCGGACGGCAAGCTCTACATCCACACCGCCGACATCATCACGCCCTATCGCGCCGTGCAGGACCTTTCCAACGCCAATGGCAAGGTGCTGCGCCTCAACACGGACGGCTCGGTTCCCGCGGACAATCCCTTTGCGTCGCGCCCGGATGCAGACCCCGCCGTCTGGGCGTATGGATTCCGCGACCCGCAGGGCATGACGTTCAACGCCGCCGGAGAACTCTGGACCATCGAGAACGAGCCGCGCGGCGGCGACGAGCTCAACATTGTCCGCGCGGGTAAGAATTATGGCTTCCCGCTGATCTCCTACGGCCGCGACAATGACGGCAAGCTGCTCAACAACGGCCTCACGAAGCAGGACGGCCTCGAACAGCCCGTCTATTTCTGGACGCCTTCCGTGGCGCTTTCAGGCATGACGATCTATTCGGGCGACGCCTTCCCCGACTGGCGCGGCGACATCTTCGCGGGAGGCCTTTCCGGCATGCAGCTCGTCCGCCTCAAGCTGAAGGACGGCCGCGTCATCGGCGAGGAGAAACTGCTGCGCGAGACCTGCAAGCGCATCCGCGACGTGCGGCAAGGGCCGGACGGCCTGCTCTACGTGCTGACGGACGATCCCAATGGGGAGATCTGGAAGCTGAGCCCGAAATAGCTCAAGCGGCCAGTCCCAGCGCCTTCCGCATCGCTTCCACCACCGCGTCGAAAGCCAGCATGGTGGAGGCGTGGCGGGGCGGGTAGTCCTTCACGGGGGCAAGATGGCGCAGCTCCCAGAACACGCCATCGGGAGGTTCGGCGCCGTCCTTGAGCATGGCCCGCAGCGCCTCGCGCGCCGCCTCCATCTCCGCCAGCGAGCGGCCGATGGCGTTGCGCGCCAGGATCGATGCCGCCGCCTGCCCCAGCGCGCAGGCCTTGGGATCGACGGCGATGGCGGCGATGCGCCCGTCCGCATCCAGCACCACATCGACATTCACGGTCGAGCCGCAGACGCGGGATACTTTCAGCGACGAGCCCTGCGCGCCGTCGATGCGCCCCACATGTGGAATGTCCGCCGCCAGCTCCAGGACGCGATTGTGATAGAGATCGCCAAACATCAGGGCTATGTCGGGCGGAATGCGGTTGGGATCAAGGCCTGGTTTGGGTGAAGTGCGGAGCTGGTCCATAGACCCCCTCCGTCTCGCCGCGAAGACGCGGCGATGCACCTCCCCCACTTGCGTGCAAGTAAGGGAGGCAAGAGGCGCCGGCGTGTTGCCTCCCTCAGTCGCCACGCGACTGGGTAGGCGGCGCGCGACGTTTTCGTCGCGTGACGGAGGGGGGTCTCTCGGCAAGACACGCCCTCTCAAAGCTTCAGATAATCCGACACCAGCTTCATCGGCTCGGCCCCCGTCGCCGGCTGTTCCAGCCGCACATGCCAGCCGCCGTCCAGCAGGCCGTTCACGTCGAGGATGTCGTCCACGCTGACGAAATTGTCCTTGTGTCGGCCCAGCCAGTCGGGCGAGAGGGCGCGCGCCCGCGTCCAGACCTGCGCCTTGGTCTCCCCCGCGAGGAAGAGATAGTGGTGCTGCTCGCCGAACAGCGCCGGCGAATAGCCGCCGACATTGACGAACCACAGCGTGCGCGCCCGCCCCTCCGGCGCAGGGCCGCGCACAAGCTCCACCTGCCAGCCGTCCGCCTCGGTCAGCTCGGCATGGCCGTCGATATGGAGCGAGCGGGGCTCGCCCCACCACGACGCGCGGAGCTGGGGCACGATCGCCTCCAGCGTCTCGCCCACGGCGAAGCGGATGTCGTGCAGCTCCACATTGGCGCGCGGATGATTGCCGCCCACGCAGACCGCATACAGCTTCATGCCGCCTCCCCGCCCCGTTCGAGCAGCGTCACTACTCCGCCAGAACAGGCGGCGTCAGCTCCGCCATCCAGCCTTTCGGCTTGGCCGCGAACAGGGCGGCGCCCGCCGCGCTCGCGCCTGTGACCAGCGACTTGCGCCGCGCCTCCAGCACCTCGAAGAATCCGGCAGGCCGCTCGCGCCAGCGCCTGGCGCCGGCCGCCACGACCTCGATGTCCTGCACCTCGCCCAGAAGCTCCGCGAGATCACGCACCCCGGCGACACGGCGATCCAGCGCATCGGGGAATTGCTGGCGCATCAGCCGCGCCTGCAGCGCATGGTATTTCGCCTGCTTGCGCCATTCGTGCAGCAATTCGGGGTCCTTGCCGTCAAGCGCCGCCGCCATCGTCCGCCGCACCAGCCTGTAGGTGTCGCCGAGCGCCGTGACCAGGTCGCTTCGTGCTCCCCGCGCCAGCTTCGGCACGAGATCATCCGCGCGCGCATCGAGCCTGGCGATGAAGGCGGCAATCGGGGCTTCCGCCTCCACGGCGACCCGCGTTTTCTGGAAGCGCTCCTCCAGCCGCCGGGTCGCATCGCTGCCGATGCGCGTGGCCAGGAAGGGCCGCAGGGTGTCCAGGGCTTCAAGCCGCGCGCCGGCATCGCGCAGATCCGACAGCAGGCGCGCCTGATCGCGCCACCACCGGTTCTCGCGGTTGTAGGCCTTGGGCTTCATCAGGGGCCTGGCCAGTCGCAGCGCGGCGCGGATACGCTTGCACCGCACACGCGCCTTGTGGGCGAAGGCCGCGGTATCCTGCATGGCTTCGGCGCATTCGGCTGCCAGCTTGCCAGCTTGCTCGCGGATCACGCGCTCCAGCCCCTCGCCGGGCGCCTCGTGCGGGGCCAGTACGAAGCTCATCGGCGTCAGTTGCCGTTTTCGTTGTAGTTCTTGAGCGGATCGCGCCTGTGGAGACGGATGTAGTGTGCTTCGGGGCGCGGCTGGTTGGGCCAGAATTTCACCACCCATGAATGCACGTTGTCGTTCACGGAGTAGACGCGTTCGCATTCAAGGTTGGGTACGGCCGTCGCCTCCGGCCGGTTGCCGTCCTTGCACTGGAAGCCATCCGTCTCCAGCACCTTGCGCGCCTCGGCTTCCTGCCCGCCTTGCCAGCGTGAATTGATGAAGCGACGGAAATCCTGGTCAACGGCGCCTTCGGCGTCGATGTCCCAGCGGCCGAAATCCGTACCCGCCGGACCAGGCCCCTGGGGCGGACGCGGCCCGCCCGCCTGCACGCCAGCCGTCGAACACGCCGCCAGCGCCGCCGCCATCAGAAGTCCGCCAAACGCCGTGACTGGCCCCGTCTTCATGAGCCTGCCTCTCCACATCAGCCCAACCGGAACAACCCGGCGCGAGCATAAACCGCCTCGCCGCGTCGTCAAACAGCCGCGGCGCCGCTGCGGCTATCCGGCAAATCCCAGCGTCCGGGCGATCCAGTCAATCATCATCGGCAGCGACTGGATGAACACCACGGTCACGAACGACACGGCAACCAGCGCGATGACGGACACGGCGAGTCCGATCAGGACCGTCAACCCGTCGCGCTGCGTGAGGCCCAGGCCGAGCACCGCACAGGCCAGCGCCGGGGGGAAGTTCCCGCCCGGCGGCAGCGGAAGGATCAGGACCACCGCCATGATGAGCACGATCACGCCGATGAGGATCGACCCCACGCGTCCGGTCATGAAGAGAAGGCGCGGTTTCATCACCTTCTCAAGGATGCCGAGTTTCGGCGCGAGGCCCTCGAACGCCTTGACGAGCGAGCGCCGGTCGAACTCGCGGTCAGCCAGGATGCGCGGCAGCCAGAGCTCGCGCCGTCCGACCACCATCTGCGCCGCCACGATCAGGAGGATGATGCCCACCACGGTCGGCACGCCGGGCGGCATCGGCACGACGGAAGGCAGCGCGAACAGCAGCACCGCCAGCCCGAACGAGCGCGCATCGAGCGCATCGATGATCCCGCGCACCGAAACCTTGGCGCTGTCGCCCTGCACGGCCTGCACCAGCACCTGGGACGTCGGCACGCCGGTGGAGCCGGGGTCCTTTTCCTCGTCCGCGCGCGCGCTCGAATGATCCTTGGGCGACATCGGGTCAGCGCTCCTAGACTCGCCGCCATGTCGAGCCGTTCGGCCCGTCCATGATCTCGACGCCTTCCTCGGCGAGCGCCTTGCGGATGCGGTCGGCGGCGGCGAAGTCCTTCGCCCTTCGGGCCTCGACGCGCTGCTGCACCAGCGCATCGATGCGTCTGGCGTCCTCCGCATCGCCACGGGCCCAGTCCTCCGGGTCCTTCTGCAGCAGGCCCAGCAAGGCCCCAGCCGCCAGCATCTCGCCCTTCAGCTTCGGCCAGTCGCGAGCCTCGGCCTTGTTGGCCTCGGTCGCGAGCCGGGACAGCTCCGCCAGCGCCAGCGGCGTGTTGAGATCGTCGCACAGCGCGGCCAGCACGCCGGCGGGCGGCTCCACATCCGCCGCCGCCACATTCATGCGGCGCAGCGCATTGTAGAGCCGGTCGAGCGTCGCCTTGCTCTGCGCCAGCAGCGCCTCCGTCCAGTCGAGCGGCTGGCGGTAATGCGCCGAGAGCAGCGCGAAGCGCATCGTCTCGCCGTCATGGTGTTTCAGCAGGTCGTGGATCAGCTTCACATTGCCGAGCGATTTGGACATCTTCTCCGCGTCCATCGACAGGAAGCCGTTGTGCAGCCAGTAACGCGCCATCGGCTTGCCGTGGGCGCATTCGCTCTGCGCGATCTCGTTCTCATGATGCGGGAAGATCAGGTCGAGCCCCCCCGCATGAATGTCGATCGTCTCGCCCAGCACGGCCTTGGCCATGGCCGAGCATTCGATATGCCAGCCCGGCCGTCCCTCGCCCCAGGGAGAGGGCCAGCGCGTTTCCTGCGGCTCGCCGGGCTTGGCCGCCTTCCAAAGCGCGAAGTCCGCCGGATCCTTCTTGCCGGCATCCACCTCGACGCGCGCGCCGGCGATCATGTCGTCGCGGTTGCGGCCCGACAGCTTGCCGTAATCCGCCATCGAGGGAACGGAGAACAGCACGCCGTCCCTGCCCGGATAGGCATGGCCCTTGTCCACCAGCGTCTGGATGATCTCCACCATGCCGGCGACATGCTCGGTGGCGCGGGGGCGGAAGGTGGGCTCGAGCACGCCCAGCGCGCCGACGTCCTGACGGTAGATCCGCTCGTAGAGCGCCGTGATCTCCCCGACCGGCCGGCCCGTTTCCGCCGCCGCCGCGATGATCTTGTCGTCCACATCGGTAATGTTCGAGGCGTAGACCACGTGGTCCGCCCCATATTTCGTGCGCAACAGGCGGAACAGAACGTCGAATGCGACCGGAGGCCGCGCATTGCCTATATGGGCGTAGGAATAGACGGTGGGCCCGCAGACATACATCGTCACCCGCTGCGGGTTTTGCGGTGAAAAGACTTCCTTTTCGCGCGTCAGCGTGTTGTGGAGACGGATGTCCATGAGGCCGGTCTTTTCGTTCCGTTAGGAATATTCAATAAGGGTTTGCCTTGCGGCAGGCTGGCGTTTTCGCAAGAGGCGCCTATGTGTCACCAACACCCCGCCTGATCAATCTGGCCCGGCGGGGCGCAGTTTTCAGGGCGTCATGACGCCCGGGCCCTGCAACCCCGGCGGTTTCCGGGCCCCAGTAACGGAAGGATCGGCCATGGACGCCGTGATCAAGGGGAAGGCCAGGACCGGGGGCGAGCCGTTCACCCGCCCCACCCGGGACGAGGCGGAAGAAGCTGTCCGCACCCTGATCGCCTGGGCGGGCGACGATCCGCGCCGCGAAGGCCTGATCGACACGCCCGGCCGGGTGGTCGACGCCTACGAGGAGTGGTTCAAGGGCTATCGCGAAGACCCGCGCGAATACCTCTCCCGCACCTTCGACGACGTGAAGGGCTATGACGACATCGTCATGCTGCGCGACATCGACGTGGAATCCCACTGCGAACACCACATGGCGCCGTTCCTCGGCAAGGCGTTCGTCGCCTACATGCCGCTCGACAATGTGGTCGGCATCTCCAAGATCGCCCGCGTGGTCGAGATCTACGCCAAGCGCCTGCAGACGCAGGAGACGATGACCTCGCAGATCCTCCACGCCATCCAGGACGTGCTGAAGCCCGAGGGCGTCGCCGTGATGATCGACGCCAGGCACGAATGCATGACGACGCGCGGCGTGCACCACCCCAACGTCTCGACCATCACCACCCAGTTCTCGGGCGTCTTCCGCTCCGACAAGGAGCTGCGCGAACGCTTCCTGCGCCTGGCGGGACGTTAGGGCTGGAGAATGTCGCGCAGGGCGTGACGCGCGGCGGCCAGCTGTTGCGGCGGAATATCGGCCATCTTCCGCCGCTCAAGGTCGCTGAGGCAGGCCGAAGAGGTTCCCAGCCCGACGAAGCCCGCGCGCGGCGCAACGCCTCCCGGGCCTTCACCCGCACGCCGCCACAGCGTATGAACCCGCATGACCTTCGCCCCGCCCCTTTCCGGCTCCGAGCAGGATGAGACGGTCGAACTGCGTCCGAAGTTCGATGTGGACGGGCTCGTCGCCGCCATCGCGCAGGATGCCGATACGGGCGAGGTGCTGATGCTGGCGTGGATGAACGCGGAAGCGCTGCAGCAGACCATCGACACCGGCCGCGCCGTCTACTGGTCGCGCTCGCGCCAATCGCTCTGGCGCAAGGGCGACACGTCGGGCCACGAACAGCACATCGTCGAGATCCGCGTCGATTGCGACCAGGACGCGGTGCTGCTGAAAGTGCGCCAGACGGGCGCCGCCTGCCACACCGGCCGCCGCTCCTGCTTCTATCGCATTGCGACTCCCTCTGGCCTCACGAAAAGCTGAGGCCTTCCGTTTCGCATACCGCCCGGTAACGTGCGTGCAAGGATGACGGGAGACGCCCATGTTCAGGATGATGCTGGCCGCTGGCCTGCTTGCGCTGTCCGCCTGCGCCGCCGGACCGGATGCGCCGCCGGCCGCGACACGGGGCCAGACCTGGAATGCGGCCGCGCTGGCGGAGGTCACGGCCTATGTGAAGTCGCAGAAGTCAACCGGCTTCCTGATCGTGCAGGACGGCAAGACCATCGCCGAGCACAACTGGCCCCTGCCGGATGATCCCGCCTCGCAGGCCTTCCGCGCCAACTTCGTTCATGGGCAGAGCGCCAGCGGCGCGCTGCGCGAGGATGTGGCCTCGCAGCAGAAGAGCCTGGTCGCCATCCTCGTCGGCATCGGCGTCGACAAGGGCGTGATCGATATCGGAAAACCCGTCTCGAGCTATATCGGCGCCGGCTGGTCGAAGGCGACGGCGGAGCAGGAGGGCGCGATCACGGTGCGCCACCTGCTGGAGATGACCTCCGGGCTCAGGGAAGACCTCACCTACGCACATCCGGCGGGCGCGGCGTTTTTCTACAACACGCCAGCCTACGCCAGGCTGAAGCCCGTGCTGGAGAAAGCCGCCGGCGAGAGCCTGCGCATCGTCACGCAGCTCTGGCTCACCCATGTCGTCGACATGCATGACACGGCCTGGGAGCAGCGCCCCGCCGCTTTCGCGGACGTGGGCAATCCGACCGGCCTCGTCACGACGCCGCGCGATCTGGCGCAGCTGGGCAAGCTGGTGCTCGATCGCGGCAAGGGCCCGGCAGGCGGGCGCGTGATCTCCGAAGCCCAGCTCGACGCCATGCTGACGCCGACTGCGACCAATCCCGCTTATGGCCGCCTGTGGTGGCTCAATGGCGGCGCGTATTCTTTCGGCGCCGGTCCGGCCGCCGCGCGCACGGAAGGCCAGCTGATCCCGTCTGCGCCGCGCGACCTCGTCGCCGCTCTGGGGGCGCAGGATCGCAAGCTGTTCGTCGTTCCCTCGATGAAACTCATCGTCGTGCGCACGGGTCAGGCCGCGCCCGACCGCGACTTCGACACCAGGCTGTGGCGCCTGCTGATGAAGGCCGCGCCGCAACATTGATCCGGCGCGCGCCGTTAGCCCGCGCCTCCGCATTTCCATATTTCCCGCCCGCAATCCGCCACGCGCTGATCCGACCCTCGGCCATCGCCAGACGGGACTGAACATGAAACGCGAACTTGCCTTGGCCGGGATCGCCCTTGTTGTGTCGATCCTTCTCTCCTCGCCCACAATCGCGGAGCCGAAGCACAAGCCGGCCAGGGCGGAGCCCGCTCCGATCGCCTGGGTGCTGAAGCGGTAGCCTCGGCGGCAACGGCTCTTCTCATCCGCCCCAGACGTGCTAACGCAGGGTCGCTTATGCGGAGGAGAAGACCATGAAGAGCCAAGCCATTGTCGCCTACGGCCAGCCGCTCCAGGAAATCGTCTCCGACATCCCCGCCCCGACCGGCACGCAAGTAGTCGTCAAGATCACCCACTCCGGCGTCTGCCATTCCGACGTCCACCTGCAGGACGGCCATGTCGATCTCGGCGACGGAGACAAGATCGACTGGAGCCGCGGCCGCACGCTCCCCCACACGCTGGGCCATGAGATCGAAGGCACGCTGTCGGCCGTTGGCCCGGAGGCGCAGGCCCTGCTCGACGGCCGCAAGATCGGCGACCGCTTTGTCGTCTTCCCCTGGATCGGCTGCGGAGAATGCTCCACCTGCAGGCGCGATCAGGAGCACATCTGTTCGAAGCCCCGCCAGCTCGGCATCCAGGTCGCCGGCGGCTATTCGGAATACGTGCTCGTCCCGCACCCCAAATACCTGCTCGACGCAACCGGCGTTCCCGAAGGCCTGGCGGCCACCTACATGTGTTCGGGCATCACGGCGTTCTCGGCGCTGAAGAAGGCGCGCGATGTGGGACCGGGCGACGCCATCCTCATCGTCGGTCTCGGCGGCGTCGGGATGATGGGGCTGCAGTTCGCGCGCGCCATGTTCCCGCAGGCGAGGATCCTCGGCGCCGACATCGACGAGAAGAAGCTGGAGGCCGCGAAGGCCGCCGGCGCCCACGCCGTCTACAACTCGAAGGATGCGGCCGCCCTGAAGCAGCTGAAGCTGGATACGGACGGAGGCGCCGCCTATGCTGTCGACTTCGTCGGGTCGACGCCCTCGTTCAACTTCGCCAACGGCGCCATCCGCCGCGGCGGCGGCATCATCATTGTCGGCCTGTTCGGCGGCAAGATGGGCATGCCCATACCGATGTTCCCCTCACGCCCCTTCTCCATCGCCGGCTCCTACACGGGCTCGCTCGGCGAGACGATCGAGATGATGGAGCTGGTCCGCGCCGGAAAGATCTCCCCGATTCCGATCGAGAAGCGCCCGCTCAGCGACGCCAACAGGACGCTCGACCAGCTGCGCGAGGGGGCGATCGTCGGGCGGGTTGTGCTGAAGCCGTAGGGCGGGCGGTTCACGCCGCCTCGCTGGCGATCAGCGGGCGTTCGCCCATGGCGGCGGCGATCTTGTAGGTCAGCTCGCGCTGGTCCAGCGGCTTGGAGACATAATCCGTCATGCCGAGCGCCAGGTAGCGCTCGCGGTCGCCGCTCATGGCGTCGGCGGTGAGCGCGATCACGGGCAGGTCGCGCCACTCGCTCTGCGAGGCGCGCATGCGCTTGATCGTCTCCTTGCCGTCCATGACCGGCATGTGCACGTCGAGCAGGACGAGGTCGAACCTGCTCTCCTGCAGGCGGTCCAGCGCCTCCTGCCCGTTCACGGCCTCGACGAAGTGCGGGTTGAGCTGGGCGGTGAACAGCTTCACCACCTGCCGGTTCACGGCATTGTCGTCCACCAGAAGGATGCGGATGCCGCGCAGGCGTCTCAGCTGCTCCTCGCTCGCCGCCGGCGTCGCGGGTTCCGCCGGGCGGGGCGTTGCGTCCTGCGAGACAGCATCGGCCATGAACGTCAGCGTGAAGGTCGAGCCTTCGCCCGGCGTGCTCTGGACCGTGACGTCGCCGCCCATCAGGCGCGCGAGCTGGCGCGTGATCGCAAGGCCGAGCCCCGAACCGCCGAAGCGCCGCGTGATCGTGGCGTCCGCCTGCGTGAAGGTCGAGAACAGGCGCTGCATCACGTCAGGCGTCATGCCGATGCCGGTGTCGCTCACCGCGATGGTGATGCGCCACCGGCCCGGCTCGACTTCCTCGGAGCCGGCCTTGACGCTCACCTTGCCGCGCTCGGTGAACTTGATGGCGTTGGACAGGAGGTTGCCCACGCACTGGCGTACGCGCACCGGGTCGTAGTGCAGCAGCCGCGGCATGCCCGGAGCGATGTCGAGATCGATGTTGAGCCCGCGTTCGACCGCCTTCGACAGGAACAGCTGCCGCAGCCGGTCCAGCGTCACGGCCAGTTCGCCGTCCGTGCAGGCGATCTCGATCTTGCCCGCCTCGATCTTGGACAGGTCGAGAACGTCGTTCAGCAGGGCCGTCAGCGTGCGCCCGGACTCGAGGATGATGTCCACCTTCTCGCGCTGGTCGGCCAGCAGGCCGTCATTCACCAGCGATTGCGCCATGCCGAGCACGCCATTGAGCGGCGTCCGGATCTCGTGGCTCATCGAGGCGAGGAAGTTCGACTTGGCGATGGTCGCCGCCTCGGCCTGTTTCTTGGCCTCGATCAGGGCGAGCTCCTGGGCCTTCTGCTGCTGGATATCCAGCATCAGGCCGACCGCGCGCACGGGCACGCCATGCTCGTTGCGCTGCACGCGCATGAACAGGCGCACCCACTGCTCGCCGCCATTGGGGCGATAGAGGCGCGCAGCGCTCGATTCCACCCCGCGCGAGCGCAGGCAGCGCTCCCAGCTTTCGCGCACCGCCGGAATGTCGTCGTCATGGTACATGCCGAACGGCATGATGGCGTGGCGGGCCAGCGCCTCCTGGCCGGCCAGCGCCTGGTATTGCGGCGATGTCCAGCGCTCGGAGGAGCGCAGGTCGATCTCGTAGACGCCGGCGCTGGCCGCGCTCATCGCGATCTCGAGCCGGTCATGCATGATCGCCGCCTGGTCGCGCGCATCGACAAGTTCGGTGATGTTCTGCGACAGGCCGAAGATCTCGAACTTGCCGGACGGCAGGCGGCGGCCGGACGTGAATTGCGCCAGCGTGTGACGCCATGTGCCACCGGCCTTGCGGCGGCGCAGGTGGAGCGTGGCGGTTCCGCCTTCTGTGGTGAGCCGTTCGCGGACGGCTGCATCCTTCTCGACGTCGTCCTGGTGCAGGTCCTTCACGATCTCGGAGAGATGATAGACCGGCAGGGCCCCGCCGCGCCGCACAAGCGCCTCGGAGAACTGGAAGGTCTGATCGTCGGGATTGTAGCGGAACACGCCGATATCGGCGTCGCGCATCAGCCGGTCGCGCACATCTATGGCCGAGACCAGCTTGCCCAGCAGCATCCATTCGCTCGTCACATCGTCCAGCGTGGCGAGCGATTCCGCCACGCCGCGCCCGAGGCGCAGGCGCACCCAGCGGTCTCCCTTCGGCGTCGCGAAGCGGAAGACCGGCGCCTCGCTGTAGACGTTGCGGTCGCAAGCGCTCTCCTCGAGCAGGTCGGAAATCTTCCGGCCGCAGGCGCGCTCGGCCGTCAGCCCCGTCAGCTGGAGAAAGACCTCATTGACCGCAATCACGTCATCGTCGACGTCCAGCCGCACGCCGGCGATGCCGAGCGCGGCCAGCTGCTCGAGCATGTCGGACGTGTCCGGGCCGGACGGGTGCGGCAAGGAAAGCCCCTGGAACGCGTGACAAGAGGCGAAAACGCTAGCGTCCGCGCGTTAATGCGCCCTTTCCGGCGTTAGGAGTTCCTTCAAGACCAGCCGTTTTACGCCGGTTTCCCTGCGGCATGATTACGCACGCGTCATGACCTGGCCGCCCATGATCCGCTGCAGCCCCCCCATGCCGCCGATCTCGTTGGGTCGGGCGATGAAGCGGGCGTCGGTGCTTGCGTAGTAGTCGCGGGACTTGACGGTCGAAACCTTCACGAACTCCGCCTCCACCTGCTCGGGCGTCAGCGTGACGATCGTGAACCCCTTCGAGAACGCGTTGTAATAGACCACCTCGTCATTGGTCTCCGGCATCAGCCAGTTCAGTTCCTCGAACGGCACGCTGTCGCCGGCGCCGGGCGAGGTCACCGACGTGCAGCCGAATTCCACGCCGCGCTTCTGGCCGGACAGGTCATGGAGTTCGTTGGCCCAGGCCGTGTGCGTGTCGCCCGTCAGCGTCACCAGCTTTGCCTTCGCCGCCTTCGCCGCGGCATAGAGGCGCTCGCGCGCCGCAGGGAAACCGCACCAGGAATCCAGATTCCACTCGAAGCCATAACGCGCCGTCGCGTAGAACCGGCGGGAGGCGGGCGGCACCTTCTCGTACTGTTCCGGCGCAAGGCGCGCCTGCAGGTCCGGCGACTTCACCCGGGCCATGGTCACCTGGTTGCCCAGAACCTGCCATGTCTTGCCGGCGGCGACCGAGGCCTTGAGCCCGTCGGCCAGCCAGGCTTCCTGCTCGAAGCCCAGCATCGTGCGTTCCGGGTCGTTGACCTTCGCCTTCAGCGCCTCCGCCAGGGCCGGCCGCTCGGCGTCCGGCGCCATGAAAATCTCATCGAACGTCAGATCCTCGCCGCGGCCGACCAGGCGGCTCTCCAGCAGGAACAGCGTCGCGAGATCGCCGATCTCGAAACTGCGCCAGATCGCCTCGCGCGCGCGGCCGGCGGCCGGATCGCGCACCGGCATCCATTCGAAATAGGCCTGCACGCCGGCGGCCTTGCGCACGCTCCACTCGCCTTCGGACTCCGGCGAATGGTTCTGCGCGCCGGTCCGGTAGGAGTTGTTGGCGGATTCGTGGTCGTCCCAGGTGCAGAACCATGGCGCGATCGCATGCGCCGCCTGCAGGTCGGGATCGGACCTGTATTGCGCGTAGCGCTTGCGATAGTCGTCGAGCGAGACGGTCTCGTGCGAGGGCTCGTGGTTCCGGCCTAGCTCCTTGCCGATGACGCCGCCATAGCCCGCCACGCCGTATTCGTAGATGTAGTCGCCGAGGTGGATCACCGCCTCGATCTCGCCGCGCGCCCCGCGCCTGGCGATTTCGCGGTAGGCGTTGAAATAGCCGAAGGGATAGTTCGAACACGACACCACCGCCATGCGGTATTGCCCCACCGCGCCCGAGGGCAGCGTGCGTGTCGCGCCGCCGGGCGAGGCCGTCTGGCCGACCGAAAACCAGTAGTAGTAGATCTGTCCCGGCTCGAGTCCGTCGACGTCCACCTTCACGGTGTAGTCGCGCTCGGGGCCGGTGTTGAACGTACCGCGCCTGATGATGGCCTTGAACGCCGGATCCCGCGCCACGCCCCATTGCACCGGAACCGGTCCCGGCGTTTCCGGGGTCACACGGGTCCAGATTATGACGCTTGTCTGGGTCGGATCCCCGGAGGCCACCCCATGGGCGAATGCGACTTTTCCCGTATGGGTCGAGGCGCCGGACGCGCCCGCCGTCGTACAGGCCGCCGCACCCAGACCTGCCGCCCCGAAGCCAAGCGCGCCGCGCCGTGTCAGCCTGGTCATGGATTTCTCCCTCCCGCCGGGCTAGTTGCCCCGCATCTCACGCGACTCCCTACCTCGCAGCGCATCGCGACGAAAGCATGACGGCAGAGCCCCCTCCCCTGATCCTGACGGCCCCGGCGGACGCCGCGGGCAACCGGCTCGACAAGTGGCTGGCCGAGGCCCAGCCCCTGCTGTCCCGCTCGCGCCTGCGCGCCCTCATCGAGGCAGGCCGCGTGACGGCGGACGGCAGGGTGATCGCCGACGCCAGCGCCAGGGTGATCGCCGGCGCCGCCTACGCCATCCAGCTCCCTCCCCCCGCCGCCGCCGACCCCCAGCCGGAAGACATCCCCCTCGATATCGTGTTCGAGGACAGGCATCTCATCGTGATCGACAAGCCGGCCGGCATGGTCGTCCATCCTGCCGCCGGACAGGAAAGCGGCACGCTGGTCAACGCCCTGCTGCATCACTGCGGCGCCGGGCTCACGGGCATTGGCGGCGTCTCGCGTCCCGGCATCGTCCACCGCCTGGACAAGGATACCTCCGGCGTCATGGTCGCGGCCAAGACGGAGGAGGCGCACACGACGCTGACCGCCATGTTCGCGGCGCACGACATCGAGCGCGTCTATCTCGCCGTCACGCGGGGCGCCCCGCGCCCCCTGGTCGGCCGTATCGAGACCAATATCGCGCGCTCGCAGTCCGACCGGAAGAAGATGGCCGTGGTGAAGGAGAAGCATTTCCGCGCCGATCACTGGTCGAACGATTTCACGGCAGGCGAGGACGACACGCTCGCCGGCAAGCCCGCCATCACCAATTATCGCGCGCTGGAAACCTTCGGGCGGCTCGACGCCACAGGCGGACAGCCCGCCGCCGCGCTCGTCGAGTGCCGTCTCGAAACCGGACGAACCCACCAGATCCGCGTCCACATGGCCCATATCGGCGCGCCGGTGCTTGGCGACCAGACCTATGGCCGGCATCGCTGGCTGAAGGCCGACGGCAAGGGCTCCGCCTTCGAGCGGGCGACCGCCGCCGCGAAGGCCTTTCAGCGCCAGGCCCTGCACGCCGCCGTGCTGGGCTTCGCGCACCCGGTCACCGGCAAGCAGATGCGCTTCGAGCGCGACCCGCCAGCCGACATGGCCGACCTGATCGACGCTCTCCGCGCAATGCCCAAATAGGCGCCGCTAATACGTCTGCGTCGCCAGCACCGAGCCGTCGAGCGCGTCGGCGACCGTCACCTTGGTGAACTTCGCCCGGATCGCCGACTGATCCGTGCCCTTCACGAAGCTCTTGCCAAGCGGCTCGAAGGTGACCGCAAACTCGACCTTGCGCTGCGGGTTGCGCTGGGCGAACGCGGCCGCGGCCTCGCGCGTCATGGTGATGGCCGGCAGCAGCTCGTGCGACTTGTAGAGCGGCAAGCCCCCCATGCCGCGATCGACGTCGCCGAACACCACCCACCACTGCGACATCTTCTCGAACTTGTAGACCATCGATCCATCCGCCGAGATGCACTCCGGCGCAACCAGGGACGCCTGGAAGTGATTGATCGCCTGACGGCCGGTCTTGAAGTCCGACCAGACCTCGACAGTCGCGCCGTCGAAGAAATCATCGAACTTGAATGCATCCTGGGTGCGCAGGGTCGTGGCCTTGCTCGGCAGGCCGGTGATCATGAAATTGCCGGTGGCCTCGTCCCACTTCCCGAGCTCGGCTGCAAAGTAGAGGGTGATGTCGCGCGGCTGCGTCGCCGCCCACGCCTTCAACTCGTTGCGCGCCGTCGTCAGCGCCGCCTTGCCGCGTGCGCGGTCGCCAAATTCGCCGGCCAGGTCCTCGGACATCTGGATGCCCTTCTCGCAGGAACGCAGCGCGGTGTACCACACCCAGATCGGTTCGAACGCCTCGTCGACCAGCGTGTCGTTGGAAACGGCCCACAGCGTGAAGGGCACGGTGAAGATCATCTGCTGGCGCCATCTCAGGATATCCTCGGCCGGCTGCCGACCCTCGCGCTCGGCGCCCCAGAAGACCTTCCTGTCCCAGTCAGCGGGCATCCAGCTGGGCGAGTTGATCAGCTGCAGGCCGCCGGTTGCGGCGGACGCCGCGGGCGCCGGCGCC
>CAZTMG010000051.1:0-665 GCA_964614815.1 uncultured Rhizobium sp.
TCAGGGCGACGAGACGCTGCCGCACCGGCGGGTCGGAGAACTTCTCGGTGGTCGCGTCGAACACCTGCCCCTTCTGCAGGCGATAGAACGGATTCACGGTCAGCACCGCATAGCCCGACTGCGCCAGCCGCCGGCCCATCTGGCGGAAGGCGGGGCGCAGGCCCATGATGTCCGGCCAGACGATCACCGCCGGCCACTTGCCCGCGGTTGGCGCGATGTAGTGCGCGTCCATCATGCCATCGGCCGTGGCGACCTCAACTTCACGCTCCGCCACCTGTTGGGGGTTCGGCGGCGCGGTCGTGCAGGCCGCCAGCGCCGCAAGGGACATCGCGCCAAACCCGCGCCGCGACAGCACGCCGGCGTCAAAGGCTTCCTCATTGCTGTGTTCGGTATGCTCGTCGCACATGGTTCGTCTCTCCCCTGAAATCGCCGGTCCGGCCTCCTGTCTGCGCCGTGACACGGCCAACCTAGACGAAATTGCGTTCGGGGGGCAAATGACGAGACCGCGCGCACGGCGGACCGTGCCAGACCTCCTATCGGTCCAGCCACCCCTCCGCCTTGGCCCACTTGAAATCCGACGTGGGCGAGGCAGCCAGCTTCTCGGTCTCATAACCTTCCTCGCCCACGCCGTAGACGCGGCCGCCGATGATGCGGACCAGCAGGCG
>CAZTMG010000051.1:675-2049 GCA_964614815.1 uncultured Rhizobium sp.
TTGCTGATCTGGATTTCCGCCGGCGCATCGAACTCGATGCGGTGCCGCGCGAGGCCGCACTCGATGGTCACGCGTCGATTGCCGCCGATGCGCCGCGTCGAGACCACAAGCCCCGGTATGCCCGGCCCCCCGTCCGTCACCATGGAGACGTCTTCCGGCCGCAGGTAGAGCTGCGCCGGCCCGTCCGGCATGGCGCCGACCTCGAGGTCGATGGTCCGCTCGTCCAGCGTCGCGCGGCCGTTGCCGACAACGACGGGGATAACGCTCGATTCCCCGATGAAGGAAAACACGAAGGGCGTCGCGGGCGTGTCATAGATCTCGTCCGGCGTGGCCGATTGTTCGATCTTGCCCTTGTTCATGACGACGACGCGGTCGGCCAGCTCCAGCGCCTCTTCCTGGTCGTGCGTCACGAACAGGGTGGTATGGCCGGTACGGTCATGGATTTCGCGCAGCCAGCGGCGCAGATCCTTGCGTACGCGCGCATCCAGCGCGCCGAAGGGTTCGTCAAGCAGCAGCACGCTCGGCTCGATGGCCAGCGCCCGCGCCAGCGCCACGCGTTGCCGCTGCCCACCCGACAGCTGCGAGGGAAAACGCTTCTCGAGGCCCGACAGCTGCACGAGGTCCAGCAGCTCCATCACGCGCCGCCTGATCTCGTCCTCCTTCGGCTTGTTCTTGCGCCGGGCGCGCAGACCGAAGGCGATGTTGTCCATCACGCGCATGTGCCTGAACAGCGCATAGTGCTGGAAGACAAAGCCGACGCCGCGGTCCTGGATGCGGCTTTCGGCGGCGTCCCGGTCGTTGAAATAGACCACGCCCGCATCGGGCGTTTCGAGGCCGGCGATTGTGCGGAGCAGCGTCGTCTTGCCCGAGCCCGACGGGCCCAGCAGGGCGACCAGCTCGCCCGACTCGACGGTCAGAGAGACGTCGTCCAGGGCGGCCAGACCCTCGTAGCGCTTGGAGATGTTGACGGCGCGAACTTGCATGCGGGTAACTCAGTGGCGCCGCTGCGCGGCAAGCGATTGGGCGAAACGCGATTCCAGGAACGTCTTCGCCCCGAGCGTGACGAGAGCCAGCATCGCCAGCAGCGACGCCACCGCGAAGGCCGCGGCCGCCTTGTTGTCGTTGTACAGGATTTCGATGTGCAGCGGGAGCGTGTTGGTCTGCCCGCGAATGTGCCCGGACACGACCGAAACCGCCCCGAATTCGCCCATCGCGCGCGCATTGCAGAGCAGCACGCCATAGAGCAGACCCCATTTCACATTGGGCAGCGTCACGAGGAAGAAGGTCCTCCAGCCGCCGGCGCCGAGCGACACCGCCGCCTCTTCTTCCGATGATCCCTGCTGCTGCATCAGCGGGATGAGCTCGCGCGCGATG
>CAZTMG010000051.1:2138-8708 GCA_964614815.1 uncultured Rhizobium sp.
AACGCTGTTCGCCCCGAACAGCAGCACGAAGATGAGGCCGGACACGACGGGCGATACGGCAAACGGCAGGTCGATCAGCGTCAGCAGCAGGGATTTGCCCTTGAAGTCGAACTTGGCGATCGCCCATGCAGCCGCGACGCCGAACACCAGGTTGGCCGGAACCGCGATCGCAGCGACAAGCAGCGTCAACTGCAGCGCCGAAGCCGTGTCCGGCATCGTCAGCGCCTCGACATAGACGCCAAGCCCCCGGCTGAACGCCTCGAAGAACACCACGATCAGCGGCGCAACCAGCATCAGCGCCAGGAACAGAAGCGCCACGGCCGTCAGCGCCATGCGCGTGCGCGGCCCCTCGCCGATCACGGTTGTCCGCTTGCGGGGCCTGACTTTCGCCGCCTCACTCATGGCCGAACCATTTCCGGCTCCAGGCCTGCAGCAGGTTGATCACGAACAGCATCGCGAAGGAGATCGCCAGCATGATCGCCGCGATCGCCGTCGCGCCTGAGTAGTCGTGCTCCTCCAGCTTGATCACGATCAGCAGCGGCGCAATCTCGCTCTCGAACGGCAGGTTGTTGGCGATGAAGATCACCGAACCGTATTCGCCCACGCCCCGCGCGAACGACAGCGCAAACCCGGTGAGGATGGCCGGCAGCAGCGCGGGAAAGATCACGCGCGTCACCGTCCGCCACCGTCCCGCCCCCAGCGTCGCGGAGACCTCCTCAGTCTCGCGGTCGATCTCCTCCAGCACCGGCTGCACCGTGCGCACGACGAAGGGCAGCCCCACGAAGATCAGCGCCATCGCCACGCCCAGCGACGTGAACCCGACCCTGATCCCGAACAGGCCTTCCAGCACGGCGCCGAACGCGCCGTTGGGCGCATAGAGCGTGGCCAGCGCGATCCCCGCCACCGCCGTCGGCAGCGCGAACGGCAGGTCGACCGCGGCGTCCAGCCAGCGCCGCCCCGTGAAGCGATAACGCACCAGCACCCACGCCACGAGGACGCCGAACACCGTGTTCACGCTGGCCGCGACCAGCGCCGCGCCGAACGACAATTGCAGCGCCGCCACGACGCGGGGATCCGTCGCCAGAGACCAGAACTCGCTCCACCCCAGGCTCGCGGAGCGCAGCGCTAGCCCCGCCAGCGGGATGAGCACGATCAGGGACAGGTAGGCGACCGTATACCCCAGGCTCAGGCCGAAGCCCGGCAGGACGCTGCGGCGGCGCCATCTGGTTGTCCGCGCCCTGTCCGGCGCAGCAGGAGCCATGGCCTATCTCGCCGGTTGGTAGATCTGGTCGAACAGCCCGCCGGCATCGAAATGCTTCGGCTGCGCGACCGCCCATCCGCCGAACAGCGGATCGTCGATGCGCGTCATCTCGATCTCCCGGAAGCGGGCGATGTCGGCGGGATCCGCCGCGTCCGGGTTGACCGGGCGATAGAAATGCTTGGCCACGATGCGCTGTCCTTCGGGGGTGTAGAGGAATCTCAGATAGTCCTCCGCCACTTTCAGCAAACCGTGTTTTTCCGCATTCGCCCTCACGACCGCGACCGGGGGCTCCGCCCTGATCGACAGCGAGGGGTAGACCAGCTCATAGGCCCCCGGCTCGAGTTCGGAGAGCGAATGGAAGGCCTCGTTCTCCCAGGTGATCAGGACGTCCCCCGTGCCTTGCTGGGTAAAGGTCGTGGTGGCCCCCCGCGCGCCGGAATCCAGCTTGGCGACATTCCTGTAGAGCGCGCCGACAAACGCCTTGATCTTCGCCTCATCCCCGCCAAACCGTTTCGCCGCATAGGCCCAGGCCGCCAGATAGTTCCAGCGCGCCCCGCCCGACGTCTTGGGGTTCGGGGTCACCACCGAAACGCCCGGACGCACCAGGTCGTCCCAGTCCCGGATGTTCTTGGGATTGCCCTTGCGCACCATCAGCACGATGGTCGAGGTATAGGGCGAGGACTTGTCCGGCAGCAGGTCGCGCCAGTTCGCCGGCATCTTGCCGGTTTCCCTTGCGATCATGTCGATGTCGTTCTGCAGGGCCAGCGTCACGACATCCGCATCCAGCCCGTCGATGACCGCCCGCGCCTGCTTGCCCGAGCCGCCATGGGACATGTTGATGGTCACCGTCTTGCCGTCCGGGGTCCGGTAGCCGGCCGAGAACGCCGCATTGATCTCTTCATAGAGTTCGCGAGTCGGATCGTAGGACACGTTGAGCAGAGTGACCGCATTGGGGCTTTCCCCGCCGCACGCGCCAAGCGCCAGCGACGCGGCCAGGGCGATCCAGACTCCGCGCATGGCAGATCCTCCAGCCATTTACGCTAGTGATATGGTCGGGTTTGTCAAATCCGCCAGGATGGATGCGTCAGGCCACAAGCTCACGCAGCCGGATGGGCAATTCGGCCCCGATCGCGTCCGCAATCGTGGTCCGGTCGAGCACGGCGCGGGTCGCATCCGCCACCTGTGCGAACACCCGGCGCACCTCGCAGCTCGCCTCCTCCGAACAGTCCTCGCAGCGCCTGTAGGCAATCTTCGACAGGCACGGCAATGGCGCGATCGGCCCGTCCACGATGCGCAGGACCTCGCCGAAGGAAATCGTGTCGGCAGGTCGCAAAAGCCCGTAACCACCGGCTTTTCCACGTCGCGAGGCGACCAGGCCGTGATGCTTCAGGTCAAGCAGGATCTGCTCCAGGAACTTCTTCGGGATGTTCTGCTGCTCGGCGATGTCGCCAATGAAGATCGGCTTGCCCGGCGTCGCCTTGGCCAGCGCCACCAGGGCCCGCAATGCGTACTTCGCCTTCTGTGAGATCATGGCGGTCACCAGGGCAGAACAACATCGCCGGAAACCCCGCGAGGTCCGCGACTCGCCTCAAACTATATTGTCTCTGTAGAGTAAGTAAACCGATCTGGGCCCGTTTCAGCCACCCTTTCTGCGGTCTCCTGCCGGCTGCGACACACGGACCGCGATCCGGTTGGTGACAGTTTTTTGACGCCGGACTAGGCACATGACCGTCACGTGTCTGCTGCAGGGAGCGTCAATGCCGAGGCTAGTTCTGTTGGTCGCCGCCAGCCTCGTCGCTCCCGCAGCCCTGGCGCAGGAAGGCGGCGAGCCTGTCCCCTGGCGGATGGATGCGGCGCTGAACCTGCCGGACACGGTCCGCGTCGACGGACAGATCCGCGCCCGTTACGAGGCGCTGGCGAATCCGTTCGTGGCCGGCCGCGCCGGGGACGATGAATTTCTTGGTCTGCAGACCCAGCTTCGCGCCGAAATCGACGCCGCTCCAGGCTTCACCGTCGGCGGCGAACTTCTCGATCATCGCGTGGTGCACGGCGACGCGGCCGGCGCCGGCCCCGGCGAGATCGATGCGCTGGAGCCCGCGCAGGCCTACGTCGCCTGGCGCCCGAAGGATTTCCTTGCCGCCGGCGCAACGACGAACATCACCCTTGGCCGCTTCACGATGGATCTCGGGTCGCGCCGCCTTGTCGCCCGCGCCAATTTTCGCAGCGTGCTGCAATCCTTCGACGGCCTTCGCGCGGTCTGGCAGCCGCCCGGAGGGGTCAGGCTCACGCTGGCGACGGTCAATCCCGTCGCGCGCCTGCCGCTGGACGCCGCCTCGGCGATGGACAACGAAGTCGTTCTCAATGAAGCGCAACACAATGTTCGCCTGACCGCGCTTCATCTTGATGCGCCGCTGTTCCACCAGATCCACGGCGAGCTCTATGTCATCGACCTGAGCGAACGCGACAGCGCAGACGCCGCCACGCGCAACCGCAACCTCTCGACGGCCGGCGTGCGCCTGCACAAGCCGCCCGCCGCCGGCGCTTTCGATTTCGACGTGGAGTTTGCAAGCCAGACGGGGTCCGTGCACGCCACGTCGAGCTCCGCCGACGTAACCCCGCTCGACCACGATGCGCAGATGGCGCATGTCGAAGTCGGCTTCAGCTTCGATGCGCCGTGGTCGCCGCGGGTCGCCCTGCACTACGATTATGCGACGGGGGACGCTTCGCCCACGGACGCCGCCAGCGAGCGCTTCGATCCGCTGTTTGGCGACCGCTCCTTCGAATTCGGCCCCACAAGCCTCTTCGGATTCATCGCCCGGACCAATCTTTCCTCGCCCGGCATCCGGATCGAGACGAGGCCGGACGAGGCCAGCGACGCCTATCTCATGCTGCGGCAGGTCAGGCTTGATTCCGCTCGCGACAGCTTTGGCGCAAGCGGCGTCCGGGACGCCGCCGGCGCCTCCGGCGATGATGTCGGCCTGCTGGCGGAGGGACGCATCCGCCATTGGCTGGTGAAGGATTCGCTGCGTCTCAGCCTGGGCGCCGCCCTGGTCGTGCAGGGAGATTTCCTTGACTCCGCCCCCAACGCCACGCGTCTGGGCGATCCGGCCTATGGCTATACGGAACTGACCTGGTCGTTCTGATCGCCCCCGCCGTCCCGTCCGGGCGAAGCCCGGGCGCGCGCGTGGACCGGGGACGCGCGTGGACCGGGAGACGTAGCCGCTCTCCGGCTGGCGGGACTTGGCCGGCCGAGCCCGGCCTGAATGCGGCGCGCGGCCTCAGTCCAGCCTCACGCCTTCAAAGCCATGTCGCATCATCAGCTGGTGTTCGACATGGGCGATTGCCTCCAGCGCCTCGCCCATCCGGTCCTTCACCGCTGCGATTGCGACCCCTGCGGCGACCGGCGTCGCCGTCCCGGAACGACCCAGCCGCTCGGCCGTCTCGCAGGCCTCGCCCAGCGCCATGGCGCCGATCGAGCGCGCCGCGCCCTTTATGCCATGTGCGGCGTCCGCCCACTGGCCGGGATCCGCCTGAGGCTCCAGCAGGCGCGACCACATGTCGGCGGACTGGCGAAAAATGCCCAGCGCCTCGATGGCGAGGCCGGCATCGCCGCCAGTCATCAGTTTCAATTGTTCCAGATCGATCACCGCCATGCGGCCCCGCAGCGCTCGCGGCACGATCCGCCGTCCGGGGAAACATCCCGTTAAGGGCGAAAGCGCATCGCCGTGGATGCATCCCAGCCGGGCCCCAATTCATGGCGTTCCGGCCCGGATGCCGAACTTTCGCCTTGATGCGGCGACAGTCTGGCCCCTGAACGGTCCGGGTAAGGGGTTCGCCCGATGATTGATGTCATTGTGAACGTGAGGGATGCGGTTTTCGCCGCGCTGGTGGCCTGGACGGGCGTCGGCGATGGGGAGCCGGCAAGGCCGAACAAGGACGACGCATCCCTCGGGAAGCCCCCGGCCATCGAAAAACCCGTTCAGCAACAGGCTCCCAGAGCCTTCTGAGCCCCGCACGCCCGGATGCGTGCGCCGGATCCCCCCCGCTGCCCCCGCCCCCTTTTCAATCTGGCGCCGCCCCTGCACAGTATGCAGGCTGTGTGGGCCGGCCGGTTCGAGTTCCGACGATTCTCGCCGGAGCCCACGACGCGCCTGCTTGCCGGCGTGAGTTCGCCATAGTGACCGGGCCATGTTCGACCCCATGATCGATTTGCACGACCGCCGCTCGAACCAGCGCCTCCGCGCGCAGCTCGAAGCCGCACGCACGGCTGGCGCCTGGATGCCGTGGGCGGGCGCCGCGCTCGCCATCCTGCTTTGGGGGGGAATCGGGATCTGGCTGGTCGCAGCCCTCGGCCTCGACGCCCTTCTGAAGACGCCCCCGCTGCTTCTCGCCGGCGGTGCAGCGGCCGTCATCACGCCAGGGCTTGCCCTGATCTGCGCCGGCATCATGGCGCGCGAGGGAGCCCGCTCAGCCCGCGCCAACGCCGTGGTGCTGACCTCGGCCCGGCTGCTTCTCGAACCGGCCGAAACCTCGCGCGATGAGATTCTCACCCTCGCCGAAGCCGTCCAGCAGCAGACACAGGCGATGAACCGCGCCCTGGTCGAGACACGGCAGCGCCTTGATGCGTTGAAACAGGACATCGACACCAGCGTCACATCGGCCCTCAAGGCCGCCGAGATCGTCCGCGCCGACAGCGAGGTGCTCGTTCACAAGATGAACTCCGAGCGGCACGGCATGACGCAGCTTGCGGAGAATCTCCGCAGCCAGTCGGACGCGCTCGCCAAGGCGATCCCGCGCCACGCGCAGCTCATGGCCGAGGCGACGCGCGCGGCGCAGGAGCAGGTCCGTCAGGCTGATGCGACGCTCGACCAGCGCCTGCGCGACATGCACGAGACGTCCAACCACCTCGCCCAGCGCATCGCCCAGCTGGACACCATGGGCGCCGAGAGCCGCAAGCGCGCGCAGAACCTCGCCAGCGTGCTGATGCGACTCGACGAACAGCTCGTACAGTCCACCCGCATGGTCGAAGCTGCAACAAAGGCCGGGGAGCTTGCCGCCGCAGCCACCAAGTCGACGGCCGAGAGCCTGCGCGACACCGTCTCCGACGCGCTCGGCTCCGCCATGCAGGCGACCGAGACGATCAATGCGCGGTCGGCGCAGGCAGCCGAGGACGCGCGCCAGGCGATGATCCTTCTCAAGGAGGCCGGCCTGCAGGCCGAAGCCACCACCCGCGCCGCTGCTCACGCGGCGCGCGCCCATGCAGAAGACACGGAACGACAGATCAACCAGCTGTCTGATACGCTGTTCAA
>CAZTMG010000051.1:8726-15483 GCA_964614815.1 uncultured Rhizobium sp.
GCGGCGACCCGCGCCACCAATGCCGCCGAGAGCGGGCTGGAGCGCGCCCGTGCGCGCATCGAGAAAGCCACGGCGCTGCTTGGCCGGATGAAGGAGGATGCCGAGACAACCTCGATCGACGACCTCATCCTCGAGCCCGAGACGCCGTCAGAACCTGTGCAGAAGCCCGCCCATCCGCAGACGGCGCGCCCGGGCCCGGCGGAGCGCCATGCGCCGCCGCCCTCCCAGCCCCAGCCGACGCCCATCCTGCGCCCTGTCGCCACCGCCGCGCCGGTCGTTGCGCCGGCTCCGTCCGTCCAGACCGCGCGCCCGGCCCCGGTCGAGGACGAACTCGTGCTGGACAAGCCTGTCGCCTTGTCGCTGCGTTCCGCTTCGCGCATGGACACGCGCACCGAAGCGCGTGGGGACTCACGCCCTGATCCGCGCCACGATCCACTGTTCGATCCCGCGCCCGCGAAAGCGGCTCCTCCTGCCGCCAGGGACGCGCCTCCCCCGCCGCGCCGGGACCCGATCTTCGACGCTCCCGATTCCCCAATCACCACGTGGCGAAGCCTGCTCAGCGGCGTGGAGGATCTGGCGCCCCAGGTCAACGGTCAGCAATCCGCAGGCGCTATCATCGAAAAGCTTGATCGCGGCGGCGTGCGGCTCCATGTCGTGAAGGCGTCGGACCTCCGCCGGATCGCCTCTGCGGCGCATCAGGGCGAACGCCAGCGACGTCGCGCGATCCGCGATACGGCCCCCGGCGAGATCCAGCGCGTGACGCGCATGCTCGAGGCTGACCGCGAGCTGCAGAATGCGGCGCGCAGCTTCGTGGCCGCCGAGGAGCCGGATGCGCTGCGGGTCCTCTCCATGGCCGATCGGGCCAAGGAAGACGCTGCCCCGCGCCTGTCGGCTTATCTTCTTCTGGACGCCGCCCTCGGCGCCCAAGTCTGAAATCGAAGGCCCCTACTTCGCAATCGCGGTTTCGGCCACGAACGCCGCCGCCTGGTCGGCGACATTCTGCGCCGCCAGCGCCAGCGCCGCCGCCCGTGACCGGGGGGTGCGATCCGCGGGCGAAGCTTCAGCCGAGAAGGAGCGCTGCGCCATGGTGCGCCGCGTCACCGCATCCAGCAGGCTGACCTGCACCTCGGCCCGTACGGGCGCCGTCTCGGGCCCTGCCGACAGATCGATGATCCGCCAGCGGACCTCGTAGTCGACATCCGCGCCCACTTGCGCCGGGGTCGCGCGGCCCGGCCCGCCCGCCTTGGTCAGCGCATCGACCACTGCGCCCTGCAACAGCTTCGGCGCGGTGTCTGACCAACGCACATCGTTCAGGAAGATCACTTCCTGCGCGTTGCGGACAGCAATATCGACCCCGGCATAGGCCCGCTGGCTCTCGGGGGAGTAGACGGCGATGTCCGCCTGCAGCGGCGCCGCCGGCGCCGTGGCGCGATCGGCGGGCAGCGCGATGAGCGCGGAGGGGATGAATGGCTCCGGCAGGACGGAGACGCATGCCGAAAGCGCGGCGGCCGAAGCAAGCATCGCGGCGACGAACACGGCTTTCATGGTCTAGCGCTCCACGGGCAGCTGCTGCTGGTAGATGAACTGGCTGGGATCGCGCTCGATCTGCGAGAGAACGTCCTCGAGCTTCTGCAGGATCACGCGCAAGTCCGATGCCGAATGCCCGACCTGGCGGATCGCCCGGGTCGCGGCCGGCGTCACGTCGCGGTTGACGACGGCAACGGTCTCGCTCAGTTGCGCCATCGCTATCCTTGCGTCGTCGAGGACGGGGTCGAGCTTCCTGAGGCTCGCCGACGCATCGGTCGACAACGCATGGAAATCGGTGCTGAGGCTGCTGGCGGCGGTATCGAATGTCCGCGCCGCGGATTCCAGCGCCACGACAGCGGTGCTGATGTTCGCCATCGCCCGGGCGGCTTCATCGATGACGCCGTCGTCGGCCGCAATCTTGTTCACCGCCTTGTCGATGCCGGCGAGCGTCGAGCGCAGATGGACCAGGTTTTCGTCCGACAGCATCTCGTTGATCTTGCGGATCGTATCGCCCGAAACGCCCAGAAGATCCTGCCCGCCCTGGAACAACTCGTCCACCAGCGTGCGGCTGGTCGGGATCTGAGGAGTCTCGCCGCCTACGGATTCCAGCAGCGGCGCAGACGGATCCCCCGCCAGGATCTGGATGAAGGTGACGCCCGTGATGCCCTGGAAATTGAGCTGCGCCACACTGTCGGTGCGCACTGGGGTCTGCCCCTCGACGCGGATGTGCGCAATCACGCGATTGGGGTCCTGCCGGTCAAGACGCAGCGTCTTCACCTCGCCGACCTTGATGCCGTTGAAGCGCACCTCGCCGCCTTCCGACAGGCCGTTCACCGGCCCGTTGAAGATGACGTCGTAGTCCTTGAAGCTGCGGCTGAAGGGATTTCCCGCGATCCACAGCGTGAACAGGGCGAGCGCGCCTGCCGCCAGGAAGACGAAGGCGCCGATCAGCACGTAATTGGCTTTCGTTTCCATGGAACCTATCTCATCGCCGCCCGGCCGCGAGGACCGGAGAAATACTCCTGAATCCACGGATGGGGGTTCTGCCGAACCTCATCAAGCGGACCGACTGCAAGCACCTTGCCGTCACTCAACACTGCAATGCGGTCACAGGTCGCCGCCAGCGTGTCGAGATCGTGGGTCACAAGGAATACGGTTAATCCCAGCGCCTGGCTCAGTGAACGCACCAGCTCGTCGAAACGCGCGGCGCCGATCGGGTCGAGCCCCGCCGTCGGTTCGTCCAGGAAGAGCAGCTCGGGATCAAGGGCAAGCGCCCGCGCCAGGGCGGCGCGCTTGCGCATGCCGCCGGACAGGTCGGCCGGCCGCTTGGGCGCCGCGTCCAGCTCGAGGCCGGCCAGGCGAATCTTGAGGTCCGCCAGCTCCCGCATCAGCGCGAGCGGAATTTTCGTATGCTCCCGCATCGGGGCCATCACATTTTCCCGTACGGTCATGGTGGAGAACAGCGCGCCGTCCTGGAACATGACTCCCCAGCGACGTTCGACCTTCACTCGCGCCTCAGGCGAAAGCGTCGCCAGCTTCTGACCGAAAACCTCGATCTCGCCCGCCGTCGGCGTATGCAGTCCGACGATCGAGCGCAGCAGCACGGACTTGCCCGTTCCCGAGCCGCCGATAACGCCCATCACCTCGCCGCGCATCAGGTCGAGGTCGAGCCCTTCATGCACGGTCTTCGAACCGAAGCGGTTGACGAGCCCGCGCACGCGAACCGCCACATCGCCTTCGGACGGCGGCGCAATGTCGTGGCTGTGATTGCTCGCGCTCACGCTCAGATGTCCAGCTGATAGTAGAAGATGGCGAACACCGCATCGAGCGCGATGACGAGGAAGATGGCCTGCACGACCGAGGCCGTGGTGCGGCGTCCGAGCGAGACGACATCGCCTTCCACCAGCATGCCCTGCCGGCATCCAACCATCGCGACCACGAGGGCGAAGACGGGCGACTTGACGAGGCCGACCCAGAAATGCTGCTGCGGAACCACTTCCTCGAACCGCGAGATGAACATCTGCGGCGAGATATCCATGGCGCCCCACGCCGCGATCAGACCTCCGCCAATGCCGGCGATGGTCGCCGCGAAGGTAAGCAGGGGCGCCATGAGGAGGAGCGCGATCAGACGCGGGGCGACCAGCGCCTCCATCGGATCGAGTCCGATGGTGCGCATCGCATCGATCTCCTGCCGCATCTTCATGGCGCCTATCTGCGCCGTGAAGGCGCTGTCCGTCCGCCCCGCCAGCAGGATCGCCGTCAGCACGGCGCCAAACTCGCGCAGCATGCCGATGCCGACAAGTTCGACGGTGAAGACGGATGCATTGAACATCGCCAGAAGGTTGGCCCCGATGAAGGCGATCACCAGGCCAATGAAGAAGGACAGGAAGCAGACGATCGGCAGGGCGTCGAGGCCGACATCTTCCATGATCGCAACCACCGAGCGCCAGCGGATGCGACGCGGATTGGCAATCAGCCTGGCCAGCGTCGCCATCGTCTCGCCGATGAAGGACAGGAGGCCGAGGAATTCGCGCCAGGCGTTCACCGCGCCCCTGCCTGCACGGTCGAGCATCGCGACGAGGCCGGGATGGCGCATGGGATCGGGCGGGGCGGCGGGGCTTGCCTTGCGCACCTTCCCCATCAGGCGACCGATGGTCGGGTGGTCGCCGCGAATCGTGATCGGATCGTCAATGCCTTCCAGCGCGCCAAACGCGCGGTCGATCAGGTAGGCGCCCGACGTGTCGATGCGCTCCAGCTCGCTGACATCGAGGATCGCGTCATAGGAGATGCGCGTGTTGCGCAGCTGCTCCTCGACCCCGGCGACAGTCCAGACGGTCCAGTCCCCCGCGATGCGAAGGACCTGCCTTCCATCAAGGGCGGCTTCCACCTGGAACCGTGTCGAGTTGATCGCCATTTCAAAGTCTTACATTAGAAATGTATAGGAAACACCAAACGTCCGGACCTGCGATCCGGTTCGCCCCAAGGTTGCGGAATGCCCGGGCGTGTGGCGTCTTCGCCAATGACGGGCGCGCGTGTTTACCCACTGTAAAGCCCGGTTTCGCGCAGGAGTTAGAAAAGATGCGTCCACTGATGATCGCGGCTGCGCTGACAGGCCTGCTGCTTGTGGCGGCGGGGGCGTCAGGCGGACACTCCGTACCCGTCGAGGCGGCGTCCCGCTGGCAGACGGCGTTCATGTACGGCTATGTTCACGCGCTGGGCGCATTCCTCGCCGCAACCCTCCCCTTCCGGGGCTGGATTCACCTCGCCGGCGGCTGGGCCTTCATAGCCAGCGTGCCCCTGTTCTCCGGCGTCCAGATCGCGAAGATCATGCTGGGCGGCATCCCGATGACGCCGACGCCGCTCGACGGGGCGACCTTCCTGGTGCCGGTCGGCGGCGTGTTCTTCATCGTCGGCTGGTTGCTGATGGGGCTTGCCGCGGTCATGTCCCCGCGCCGGGATGGCGTATAGCCTTCACGGTCCGCAGCGGATTCTAGCTTCCGGACGCCATCGGCGTTTCAGCCTCGGCGCGCGCCGCCGCAAGATCGTCGGCCGTCAGGCGCGCGCGCGCCAGCGCGGCGTCAAGCGGGGCAAGCTCCAGCGCGATCTGGTATTCGCTCTCGGACCGGCGGTTCACCTGCGCCAGCGCATCCGAAAAGCTGTCGCGAGACTGCCGCGCATGGATCAGGGCGCTTTCAAAGGATGCAACATCGTCGCGCCGGAGATCTCCCTTGTCGATCAGGGCGCGCGCCATCTCGTTGAGCCGTGTGAGTCCCAGCGCCGCCTCGCTCATGTCATCCCGCACGCGGGTCACAACGGCGGCTGGCGCGAACCGGTCCGCCCCGATCCGGCGCCAGTAGGCGTTGGCGTCAGACTGCTTGCCCGCGAGCATGTCGGCCAGCGAGGCGAGGCTGGCCTCGCCCGATGCGAGACCCTTGAGACGGACATCCCTCGAATAGGCCAGGGAAGCTTCCTGCAGCCGCGACTGGCCCTCCGTCAGGGACACCACCGCTGTGGCGGGCTCGTACACCGACACAGTCGCGCACCCCGCGACAGGGACGCACACGCCAAGACCAATCAGCACAGACCGCAGCAAGGGCACGACGCCGAACCCCGAAAGTTCGTTGCATGTCATACTGTTATAGATGCGACGCATCCTGAAAACAAACATGGCCGAATTGGTTTGACGCAAGCATGCTTGCCTGTAGATGAAACAAGCATGAATGACGACCGTTCCCGCCGCACCCTTTATCCTTCCCTGGACCCTCGCCGCACGGGCCGCCTCCCCGTCTCTCCCCTTCACGAAATCTACTGGGAGGAGAGCGGGAACCCGGACGGATTGCCGGTCGTCGCGCTGCATGGCGGGCCCGGCGGCGGGTCGAGTCCCGAAATGCGACGCTTTTTTGACCCGCGCCGCTATCGCATCATCATGTTCGACCAGCGCGGCTGCGGACGGTCGACGCCGCACTCGGAACTGCGCGAAAACACCACATGGGACCTCGTCCGCGACATCGAGACGCTGCGGGCGCACCTTGGCGTCAAGAAGTGGGTGGTGTTCGGAGGCTCGTGGGGCTCGACGCTCGCCCTCGCCTACGCGGCGACCCATCGCAAGCAGGTTCTCGGTCTCCTGCTGCGCGGCATCTTCCTGCTGACCGAACACGAGATCCGCTGGTTCTACCAGGAAGGCGCCAGCAACATCTTCCCCGACGCCTTCGACCGTTATCTGGCCCCGATTCCGGAAGCCGAACGCGGCGACCTGCTGAAGGCGTTCCACAAACGCCTCACCGGAAAGAACGCCGCCCAGCGCGCCGAGGCCGCCGCCGCGTGGGCGCGCTGGGAAGGCGACACGCTGTCGATTCTCGGACCGAAGCAGCGCCCGCCGCGTTTCGACGAGGCCGATTTCCTCGACGCCTTCGCGCGCATCGAATGCCACTACTTCGTCAACAAGGGATTCTTCGAGAAGGATGGCTGGCTGCTCGAGCAGGCCCAGAAGTTCGGCGACCTGCCCGGCGTCATTGTCCACGGTCGCTACGACGTGGTGACGCCCCTGTCATCCGCATGGGCCCTTCACAAGGCCTGGCCGAAATCCCAGCTGAAGATCGTCCCCGACGCCGGCCACTCCTCGCTGGAGCCCGGCATCATCAGCGAGCTGGTGAAGGCCAGCGACTGGCTGGCGGAAAAGGTGGGCTAGAGCATCGGGCGATTATTCTGCAACATAGCTGTGGGCTTTGAA
>CAZTMG010000052.1:0-10291 GCA_964614815.1 uncultured Rhizobium sp.
TCGCGGCCATCGCGCGCGGCGAGGTAGTCTCGCAAGAGGACGTCTTTGCAAAGCTTGAAGCCCGCTATCGGACATGAAGGTTGTCTGGTCGGAACCAACTGAGGCGGCGCTAGCAAGCTATTCCGACTATCTGCATGAACACGACCCGACAATCGCAAAAGCCGCTCGTCAGGACATTCGCCGCCGCACAGACAAGCTAGGCCAGCGCCCGGGTAAAGGGCGGCCGTCCAGATAGAGCGGCCTTCGCGAATTGAGTTTGACCCGCTGGCGCAAGATCATTGTCTATCGCGAGGAAGATGATCGCATTCTTATCGTCGCCTTCTACGATGTCCGACAGGATCTGACAAAAGTTCGACCCAAGGGTTAGCGAGATGGCCAACGTCGGCATCACTGATCTCGCGCCAATGGCCGGAGCTGGTATCGAGATGATGGCAGCGCGGGCGGGGCTTACGGCGGTGATCCGGGCCTGTTTCGACAGGCTGTATGCGCCGGGGGCGTTGCTGCCGGGGCATGGGCGCAACTTCATTCTCTATCATGGCGGGACGGCGAGCGGCCTGCGCCTGACGGTCGGCGTACTCGATCGCGCTCCGGGCGGTGCGGATGCGGATGTGAAGGCGGTGCATGTGCCGGGCGGGCGCGTCATCACGGCGGCGCACTGGGACGATTATGGCCAGATGCATGTGACGTACGAGGCCCTGCATGTGGAGGTGCGGGCGAGGGGGCTGAAGCTCGCGCCGCTGTCGCTGGAGCTCTATGGCGACTGAAGCGACGATCCGGCCAAGGTGCGGACGGATCTGCACCTTTATCTCGCCGTCGGAATCTGACGCGGCGATCTGTCGATTACCTGCCTGTAAACTGGCGTGTGGGCGGCAACTGGTCTATTGCCTGTCGCATTGCGAGGGGCTCGGGCAATGAAACGGCGTCTTGGTCTTGGCTTGGCTGCGCTGGCTCTGGCGGCCTGTTCGCCTGCGCCGGCGTCTGACGTTGAGGCCGGCGGGGAGGCGGGCGGCGGCGCGACCGCCAAGCGCCTGCCGCTGCCGGATTGCGCGACAAGCAAGGCGGAAGACCTGGGCGCAGACGGGTGGAAGCATCCGGATTGCCGCCTGATGCTGCCGGACGCGTCGGGTCTCGCCATCGAGGCGCGCTACACGCCGGCGGAAGACGACTCGACGCAGGTGAATGTGCAGGTGGTCCAGCCGGGCGATGCGACGATCCAGGAGATCGTCGAGCGGATGGGCAACACCTTCAACGGACCGAGCGTCGAGGATTTCGACAAGGACGGGAAGGCGGATATCCTGCTGCCGCTGGAAACCGGCAATGTGAACACGACCTGGGCTGTCTGGCGGCAGGTGGACGGGCCGAGATTCGTGCGCGTGGGTGAGCCGAACGGCATTTCCCTCGTGAAGACGGACAGCGGCTACATCGCCGTGCAGGGCCGTTCCAGCGCCGCCGAGTATTACGTGCAGTTCCTGAAGCTGGAGGCCGACGCGCTCTCCCCGGTGGCGACAGCGACGGTGACGGCGCAGGGCGAGCCGGACAGGATCACCGGCGTGGACTGCTCGGTGGCGGACGATGGCGGGCTGGCGACGGCCGGGCTCACCTTGGAAGCAGCCAAGAAGCAGTTCTGCGCCGAGCCGGCCGTTCAGGGCCTCGTTAAGGATATGCAGCCCACCCCTTAGCGCCGCCTACTGGACTTTTCCGGGCTGCGGCACGAAACACCACGCCTAACCGGGCGGACGGCCTCGCATGCGCGCGGCGGAAGGCCTATCTAAGGGCTCCGGGGTCGCAAAAAGCCCCGTGTTTGCAGGCGCTTCATGCTGGAACTCACCAACCTCCACGCCCGAGTCGTCCCCGAGGACGGCCCATCTTCCGGGAACATTGGGCGCGAGATCCTGAAAGGGCTCTCCCTGACCGTTCCCGCGGGCGAGGTTCATGCCATCATGGGACCGAACGGGGCTGGCAAATCGACGCTGTCCTATGTGCTGACCGGCAAGGACGGCTATGAGGTGACGGCCGGGACGGCGACGCTGGACGGCGAGGATCTGCTGGCCCTGGCTCCCGAGGCGCGGGCGGCAAAGGGCCTGTTCCTGTCCTTCCAGTATCCGGTGGAGATCGCCGGCGTGCCGGTGATGACCTTCGTGCGGGCGGCGATGAACGCGCAGCGCAAGACGCGGGGCGAGCCGGAAATATCGGCGCCAGAGTTCCTGAAACTGTCGAAGGCGGCGGCGGCGAAACTGCGTATCGATCCGGACATGCTGAAGCGGCCGCTGAATGTCGGCTTCTCCGGAGGAGAGAAGAAGCGACTTGAAATCTATCAGATGCTGATGATCGAACCGCGCTTCATGATCCTCGACGAGACGGATTCCGGGCTCGACATCGATGCGTTGAAGGTGGTTGCGGATGGCGTCAACGCCCTGCGCGGACCGTCTCGCGGAATGCTCGTCATCACGCACTATCAACGCCTCCTGGATCACATCAAGCCGGATCGGGTCCATATCCTTTCGGCGGGGCGGATCGTGAGATCGGGCGGGCCGGATCTGGCGGAGACGCTGGAGAAGTCCGGCTACGACACGGTTCTGAAAGGCGCATGATGCAGTTGAGCGACCTGCCTTCGCGCCGTTCCGAGGCCTGGAAATGGTCCGACCTTCGCGCAGCAATGGCGGGGCAGGACGAGGTGCTTATCGGCACGGGCCCCATGCCAGCCGAGGGACCGATTGCCGCGCTGGCCCAGGCAATGGGCGACGCCTACGGGCCGAGCGCCCTGGAGATCGCAACACCGGGCGAGATCTACGAAACGCGGATCGCCGAAGGGGATGCAGGCCAGTATGGCGGGGTCGTCGTCAGGGCGGGCGCATCAGCGACGCTGGTGGAGCGGCTCAGCGTTTCGGGGTCGCGGCTGCGGCCGTTTCTGACGTCATTCGCAAGGATCGAGGTCGAACCGGGCGCGACGCTGCAGCGTGTGGTGGTTCAGGACAACGCTGTTCCGGCAAGCCAGGCGGATGCGGCGATCGTGCTGGACGAGGCGGTGGTGAAGCTCGGCGCGGGGGCCACGTTCCGGCAATTCGTGCTCGGCGAAGGATCGCGCCTGACGCGGATCGAGACAAGCGTCGTGGCGGGCGAAAGCGCGCACGTCGAGATCAACGGCGTCTATCTTGCGTCGGCCATGCGCCATGTGGACCTGACATCCCGCGTGACGCATGCTGCGCCAGGGATCAGCACGCGTCAGCTCGTGCGCGGCGCGGCGCGCAGGGGCGGGCGGGCCGTGTTCCAGGGGAAGTTCCTGGTCGAACGCGCAGGGCAGAAGACGGACGCCGCCATGGCGCACAATGCACTGCTGCTGGAGGAAGGCGCGGAGGTTTTCGCAAAGCCGGAGCTGGAGATCTACGCCGACGACGTGGCGTGCGCGCACGGCAACACGGCGGGCCAGCTGGACGAGGATGCGGTGTTCTACCTGCGCCAGCGCGGCCTGCCGGATGCGGAGGCGCGGGCGCTGATAACCAGGGCTTTCCTGGCAGAAGCCATTCCCGACTGGATCGCGGATGAGCTGCGCGGCGAGATCGAGGCGCGGATCGACGGCTGGCTGACGGTGTGCTCATGACCTTCGACGTGAACGTTATCCGCGCCGAGTTTCCGATCCTGTCGCGTACGGTGCATGGCAAGCCGCTTGTCTATCTGGACAATGCGGCGTCGGCGCAGAAGCCGAACGCCGTGATCGAGGCCATGGCCAATGTGATGCGCGGCGGCTACGCCAATGTGCATCGCGGGCTGCACGCGCTGGCGAACGAGGCGACACAGGCTTACGAGGCTGCGCGCGAAGCCGTAAGGCGTTTCATAAATGCGGGGTCGTCGGACGAGATCGTCTTCACCAAGGGCGGCACCGAGGCAATCAACATCGTGGCGGCCGGGATCGGCGCCAGCATACGGCCCGGCGACGAGATCGTGCTCTCGATCATGGAGCACCATTCGAACATCGTGCCCTGGCATTTCCTTCGCGAGCGCAAGGGCGCGGTGCTGAGGTGGGTGGAGCTCCTGCCTGATGGCTCGCTCGACATGGACAGCCTGGCAAGACAGTTGACACCCCGGACCAGACTGCTTGCGCTGACGCACATGTCGAACGTGCTGGGGACCGTGCCGGACGTCAAAACGGCCATTGGCATGGCCCATGACGTTGGCGCGGATGTGCTGCTGGATGGATGCCAGGCCACGGCCAACCTGATCGTCGACGTGCGAGCGCTCGATGTCGACTACTATGTCGGCACAGGGCACAAGGTCTACGGACCCTCGGGTGTCGGTTTCCTGTATGGCAGACACGGGAAACTGGAGGCCCTGCCGCCGTTCGAGGGCGGCGGCGAGATGATCGAGACGGTGAGCCGCGACCGGGTGACGTACAACGCCCCGCCCCATCGTTTCGAGGCGGGGACGCCGCCGATCGTGGAGGCCATAGGGCTGGGGGCGGCCATCGCCTGGCTGGAGACGCAGGACCGGCAGGCGATCCATGAGCACAAGCAGGCGCTGCTGGGCCGGGCGACGGAAGCGTTGCGGGGGATAAACGGGCTCACCCTGCACGGAACGGCGGCAGGCAAGGGTCCTGTGCTGGCGTTTTCGCTGAGGGGCGCCCATCCGCATGATCTGGCGCAGATCATGGATCGCCATGGCGTGGCGATTCGGGCCGGACATCATTGCGCTCAGCCCCTGATGACCCATCTAGGGGTTAGTGCAACGGCCAGGGCGAGCTTCGCCCTCTACAACACGCTTGAGGACGTGGACGTGTTCGTGGAGGCGCTTTCCAAGGCCCGGGCGATGCTGTCATAGGTGGCAGAATGGCAGACGACCTGAAATCCCCGATAGCCGACGCCCCTCCGCCAACGGAGGGCGAGGAAAAGCCGTCCGCCATCCCCCAGGACGAGCTGGACCGGATCACGGACGACCTCATTCAGGAGTTCAAGAAGGTCTATGACCCTGAAATTCCTGTCGATATTTACGAGCTGGGCCTGATCTACAAGGTCGACATCAATGACGACCGGCATGTCGACATCGAAATGACCCTGACGGCCCCGGCCTGCCCGGTGGCGGGGGAAATGCCGGGCTGGGTGGAGGATGCGGCCCGACGGGTGGAGGGCGTGCGTTCGGCAAAGGCGACCATCGTCTTCGATCCGCCATGGGACCCCTCGCGGATGAGCGACGAGGCTCGCCTCCAGCTCAACATGTTGTAAGCGGGTTCCGAAGTATCCATCTTGTCGCCATGGCCAGACGTCCCCGCCCCAAGGTTGTAACCCTGACCGACGCCGCCGCCGCGCGGGTGCGCGAGCTGCTGGCCGGGAAGGGCGCCGGATTCCTGCGCGTGGGCGTGAAGAACGCCGGCTGCGCGGGCATGGAATACACCATGGACTATGTTGCGGACGTTTCGCCCACCGATGAACGCGTCGACGACAATGGCGTGTCGATTGTTGTCGACGGGAAGGCCGTACTGTTCCTGCTGGGTTCGGTGATCGACTACGAAATCACGCCGATGCATTCGAAGTTCACATTCCGCAATCCGAACCAGACCGACGCCTGCGGCTGCGGCGAGAGCGTGACCATCGTTCCCGCGCAGGCGGCGGAGTAGGGCCCTTCATTCTGCTCAGCTCGTTCATCCGTCCGCCGACGCGGATGAAGGACTCATTCAGGCAACATTCAGCCCGCATCCTGTTTTTCTGATCCGTCAGTGCACCGACGGACAAGAACAACGATAGATCAGGGTACGACCTCTCATGAAAAGGATGATCTGTGCGGCGATAGCGGCCGCCGCCGTCCCCTGCGCCCATGCGCAATCGGGACCGGGGAATACTTATGTCTCCGTCACCGCCGGGATAACCGGCGACAGCGAATACGACTACGACTTTCCGGGAGGAAATGTGGACGCCGACACGAAGGGCGGCGTCAGCCTTTCCGCCATGTATGGCGTCCATTTTTCGGACAATCTGCGCGGCGAGCTGGGGCTGAGCTGGAGCAAGACAGACATTGATGTCGTGCGACGGTTCGGCGGGCCGGTTGTCCTCATCTATGAGGAGCCAGGCGACATCGTCAGCTACATGGTCAATGCCAACGTCTATTGGGATTTCACCGACATCGGACCTTTCCGTCCCTATGTCGGCGCAGGACTTGGCCTTGGTACGATCGACGTCAATGACCGCGTCATTGCCGACGCTTCCTTCGGATGGACCTGGCGGGCGATGGCGGGCGCCAGCTTGCCGATGGGGGACGCCTCATCGCTGTTCGTCGAGGGCCGTTACGAGGCGATGTCGCGCGAGATCGGCGACGGACTCGGCTTCACGGATGCAGACGACACGCTGAGCGGCGATTCAGTCGGTCTCTACACTGGTCTGCGATTCAGGATGTAGGGACGGACCGGGGAGGCCTGATTCATCGCTCCGGATCAGGCCTCCTCGCGCATCCTGTACCAGCCGGTGAGCGACACGCGGCCCTTGGGCGCGAAATTCGTGACCTGGGTGACGTGATGGGGCGTTGGCACCTTGAAGACCGACAGCGCATTGAACCGGGGCATGAAGCTGGCCGTGATGTGGTTGTGGTCGTCGAGGAATTGCAGCTGACCGCCCCAGGTCGGCGACCAGCCGCCGGTCGGGCTCAACACGTAGGCGAGCCGGCGCGTCTTGCCGACTGCATTGTCGGAATGGATCGTGAGGAAGTGCCCGGGGGAGAAACGCGTCGCTTGCATGTCGCAGAAATCTGTCATCTCGCCGGTGACCTTTGCAAGGAAGTCGCGCACGGCGGCCGAGTTCATGGTCTCGTAGGCTGTCCTGAGAAGGCGATGCTCGAGCTGTCCAGCTTCGATCATGTCGTGGACTGGCAGGTTCTCGTAGAGATATTGGAAGTGATGGACCGCGTTCTTCTTCACCTCGGCCAGGATGGCGGCTTGTTGCGCCGGCTGGAGGGCGGCGAGCTGACTGGGATGCAGGTCGACATGGCGCGATCCGCTGTTCAGCACGAGGCGCCAGTCGAGCGTCTCAAGACTTTCGGCCAGCTTCCGGGCGTCGGGCAGTTCGAGGAAGTCCTCGATCTGCAAGCGACCGGCCTTGGCGAAACGCTGCGAAAGCGCGTGCGGATCGAGGCGGGAATTGATGCGGAAGTGCTGCATCGGCGTCTTTTAGCAGACTCTTGGCCCGGCGCCAGAAAGCTGTAGCGTTGGAACGCACCCTTTCATGGATGTCGTCATGCCGCTGTCGCCGGGCTTTGCAGACTACGTGGTGGAGCTTCTGCAGGGGCTGGGTCGGGTCCAGGCCAAGCGGATGTTCGGCGGGGCGGGGCTGTTTCGCGACGGCGTCATGTTTGGCGTCCTGCTTGACGATGCCGTCTATTTCCGTGTCGACGATGCGTTGCAGGCTGATCTGAAAGCGCAGGGGTCCGCGCCGTGGGTCTACACACGCAAGGGAGCGTCCCGCGAGATGGGCTACTGGCGCATGCCGGAGACAGCGGCAGATGATCCCGACGAGGCCGTGGCGATTGCCCGGAGAGCGTTTACTGCAGCGGCGGAGCGCAAGACGTTGCGGGCGGCGAAGGCGCCAAGGAGGGCGCGGTCCGGAAAGGCGGCCATCAGGAAGTCAGGCGAAAGGACGTAGCCTGCGTCAGGCCGCGTTGTTCGCAGACAGCGGCGGCAATTGCGTTTCCAGCGTCACGCGATTGCGGCCATTGCGCTTCGACAGGTAGAGACATTCATCGGCGCGCGTGATGAGGTTGCCCACCGACTCGCCGGGCGCGTAGGCGGCGGCGCCAAAAGAGATGGTGACCGCGCCAATCGTTTCGTTGGTCGAGCGACGGACAAGGCGTTTGGCCTCGATGGCGGTGCGGATCTGGTCCGCGATCCGGCCTGCCTGCTTCAGGGGCGTGCGCGGCATGATGACGGCGAACTCTTCGCCGCCATAGCGTGCGACAAGATGGTCTGGCAGGGCGAACTTGGTGAGGGTTGAGGCGACGAAGCGAATGACCTGGTCGCCCGTCTGGTGGCCCCAGGTGTCGTTGAACGACTTGAAGTGGTCGATGTCGCAAAGCAGCAGGCAGAGTTCGGTCTTCTCCGTGTCGGCTTCGTCCTTGCGCAGACGGAGCGTCTCGTCGAACAGCTTGCGGTTGGCGACGCCGGTGAGGGCGTCGGTCAGGGCTTCTGCGCGGGCCTGACGGAGCGAGGATCTCAGCTTCTCGATCTCGGCGGAGGACTGGGCGAGTTTCTGGGAGAGGGAGGAATTCTGTTTCGACATTTCCGTCGTCGCGGAGGCAAGGACGGAGATCAGGCGCTGCAAGGCTTCGCCGTCAATGACCGTGTTGCGGAGGGAGTCCGCCGCGACGTTGAGAGTGGCGCCATAGCGCTCGGTCGTGGCGCCCGCCTTCTTGAGGGCGTCCAGGGCGTCCGCGATCTCGTGAGCGATGCGGGAGCCAGTCTCCATCACCTGTGTTGACAGGTGGGTCGTCGAGAAGAAGCGCTCGTAGAGCTGCTCCATGTCGTCCGCGGAGATCGGCTGGCCCGACGCCAGCAACTTGTCCAGCGCCTGGCGGAGATCGGGCGAAGAATGCGTGAGGTAGGTGAGCCAGACTTCGTAATTCTGCGGGCTCACGGCGAGGTCCTGACGGCCGATCTCGTCAATCGTCCTGTGGCCGAGTTGCAGCCCTTCTGGACCGGTCAGTTGGGTATTCAGCATGGAAGGTCACGCCCCTCGGGAACGTGCGCGTTTTGCGCAGGATCCGACCAAACTTCTGAACGGAAGCTGTTACCGATTGGCTAAGATCGAGCGGATGTCTTCGGGAAATGTTTACCAACAGGCGCCGGATCGTCAGGCGTCCTCGCGTTTTCCCAGCGTCCTCAGGAGAAATGCTGGAACGTGATCTCCCATTCCCCTGAAGTTCTCGTCCCCGCCCTGGCCTTCGCCGGGGCGCTTTTCGCCATGGCGATTGCGGTCGTCGCGGTCGCGGTTGCGGCCACGATTGCGTCCTCCCCGTTCCCGGCGATTGCCGCCTGCGGGCGGCGGGGCCGATTCGGCGTCCGCCGGCGCCGGCGCTGGGGACGGGCCAGCGGCAAGCGGGGCGGATGTCGAAGCGATGGTTTCAGCCGATTCCGCGGGGATGGCCGGGGCCGTGTCGGCGCGCCGCCCGGAACGACCGCCGCTACGGCTGTGCCTGCGGTCGAAGCGGTCGCGACGGGGCGCAGGTCCCCGGGATCGAGCTTCCTCAACAGCCTGTTCTAGTCCATCCGGAGAAAATGGCTCGACGTCCTTGCCGATCCGCTTGAGCACCGCATCCCACAGCCGGGCGTCGCCTGGTGAGACGATGGTGAAGCTCTCGCCCGATCGGCCAGCGCGGCCCGTGCGGCCGATGCGGTGGACGTAATCGTCGGAGTTCGGCGGCGGCGCGTAGTTGAAGACCTGGCTGACATCCGGAATGTCCAGGCCGCGGGCGGCGACATCGGACGCAACCAGCAGCTTGAGCGACTTGTCGCGGAAGCGGTCGAGTGTGGCCATGCGCTGGCTTTGCGGCAGGTCGCCATGGATCGCGGCGGCGTCGAACCCGTGGCTTACGAGCGATTTGGCCACTATGTCGACTTCGGTCTTGCGATTGCAGAAGACGATGCCCTGATCCGTCAGTCTTGCCCGGATGATCGAGCGCAGCACGGCGCGCTTCACCGTGTCCTCGTTGGAGGGGCAGTGGGTGACATACTGCGTGATGGTTGAGGCGGTTGTCGCCGGTCTGGCGACTTCGATGCGCTTGGGATCAGTCTGGAACTGCTTCGCGAGCCTGGTGATCTCGGGCGGCATGGTGGCCGAGAACAGAAGCGTCTGGCGTGTCTTGGGCAGCAGGGTGCAGATGCGTTCGATATCGGGGATGAAGCCCATGTCCAGCATGCGATCGGCTTCGTCGATCACCAGCATCTGCACGCCGGTCATCAGCAGGCGCCCGCGTTCGAAATGGTCGAGCAGGCGGCCGGGCGTGGCAATCAGCACGTCGACGCCGGCGGTCAGCTTCCTGTCCTGGTCGCCGAAGGACACGCCTCCGATCAGCAGCGCCATGTTCAGCTTGTAGCCCGACCCGTACTTTTCGAACTGCTCGGCCACCTGGGCGGCGAGCTCGCGGGTTGGCTCGAGGATCAGCGAGCGGGGCATGCGCGCCTTGGCGCGGCCCTGGCCCAGCTTGTGGATCATCGGCAGGACGAAAGCGGCTGTCTTGCCGGTGCCGGTCTGGGCGATTCCCGTTACATCCCGTCCGCCAAGCACGGCGGGAATGCCCTGTTCCTGGATGGGGGTCGGGGTCG
>CAZTMG010000052.1:10314-15480 GCA_964614815.1 uncultured Rhizobium sp.
GCCGGCGGCCCTGCCCGCCTCCAGAATTCTCGGGTCGAGACCAAGCTCGTCAAACGTCATCAGGTCGGTCTTTTTTGGGCTCGAATGGGCTCAAACGGCCGGGCCACGAGCGAACACGCACGCTTTTCGGGGACAGGCGGACCAATAGGCCCCCCGGTTCCCAAGTCAATCCCGCAAGGTGACATACCCCCGGATAGGCGCCGGCGCATGCAGGAATCGTGAGCGGTCCCGCGACCGGATCGAGCTATGGTCGTTCGTAGGCCTGCGGCAGGGGCTCGTCCAGCTTCAGATAGCGGTCGCGCAGCTTTGTCTGACGCGACTCCATCGGGGTCTCGACGCCGGCGATATAGACCGCATCCGGGCTGGACATCAGCTCCAGCGGATCGCCGTCCCAGATCACGACGTCGGCTGTCGCCCCGGCGCGGAGCACGCCCAGATCGGCGCGCCCGTAGAGGGCGGCGGGAACGCTTGAGATCGCCTTGAACGCCGCATCCCATGTCATGCCGTTGGCGACAGCATTGCCGGCGAGCTGGAGAATGAAGCGAGTATTGTGCGTCGCCTCGTTAGGGTCCGCGATCGCGACAGTGACGCCAGCTGCGGCAAGACGGCTGGCGTTCTCCATCGTGGCGCCCAGAATCTCGAAGCGTTCAGGCAGATTGGCGAGCGGGTTCACGATCACGGGCACATTTGCGTCCGCGATCCGGTCGGCGACGCGCCAGCCTTCTGCGGCGCCCAGGATGATCAGCCTGATGCGTGGTTCGCGCTGGCGGAGCGTCAGCAGCTGGAGGATATCGGAGGCGCGATGCACCTCCACCATCAGCGGGATGCGGCCCTCGACCACGGGTTTCAGCGCCATGGCCTCCTTGCGGGTAAGGAGGTCGCCTTCATTGTCGTCCTCGAAACCGCGCGGATAGGCCTTGGCGTCATCGATCGCCGTCAGCAACCATGTCCAGGCGGCGGCGCGGGAGCCGCCAGCAGCGCTCGCGCCGCTCTCGCCAAGCCGCGCGAGCATGAAGATCTCGCGGGCGCTCACGCTATCGGATGCGCCCGACGTATCGATGAGCGCGGCGTAGCCGCCAAACAGGCCTTCGCCCGGCGCGCCGACGATTGCGGCGCGGGTGAAGCCCTCGATCCGCGTCACGGGGATCGAGGTTTCAGCGGGGTTGAAGGAGTCGGCCGCGTGCAGGGATACCTGGAACTTGCTGCCGCTTGCCGAAACATTGTTGGTCGTGTCTTCCGAGTCCAGTTCGGCGAGGCCGATGCGGGAGAAGGCGGCGAACAGGCCTGGCGTCACCCATTTGCCGGTTGCGTCGACGGTGGTTGCGCCGGCGGGAGCGCCGCCGGTTCCAACGGAGATGACACGGCCATCGCGGATTACCACCGTGCCGTTCTCGATGACGCCCTGGTTCGTGTTGGTGACGACACGACCGCCGGTGATGGCGATGGTCTGCGCCAGCGCGTTCGGGGCTGTTGCGATGAGTGCTGCTGCGAGGAGAAGTCTGCCGATCACTTGCGGTCTCCTTCGCCGGGCTGACCCAGTTCAAAATCAACGACGGGACGTCTGCTTTCGTCCGAACGATCCCATGTGATGGCGCCGTCCACGAAAACGAGATCGGCGCGGGTGTAGACGCTGAAGGGATCGCCGGACCAGATCACCACGTCCGCAGCCTTGCCTGGCTCCAGCGTGCCCGTCTTATCAAGGATGCCGAGCGCCCTGGCCGGATTGCGCGACAGCCAGGTCCAGGCTTCGGCCCTGGAAATCTCGATGCCTGCCTTGCGGCCATCGGCCAGCGCTTTCGCGGCTTCCTGGTTGAGGCGCTGGATGCCGTAGGGGTCGTCCGAATGCACGATCGCACAGCCGCCCTTCACGTCATGCACCATCGGGATGTTTTCACGGATGCCGTCATAGGCCTCGGCCTTGAAGCCCCACCAGTCGGCCCAGAGCGCGCCGCATATGCCGTTCGCCGCGAGAAGATCCGCGATCTTGTAGGCCTCGACGCCATGATGGAAGGCCGAGACCTTGTAGCCGAACTCCTTCGACAGATCGATCACCTGCGCCATCTCGTCTGCGCGATAGCAGTGATGTTGCACGAGGATCTCCCCGTTCAGCACGCCCATCAGCGTATCGAGTTCGAGGTTGCGATCCGGAGGCGTGGGGGGATCGCCCGCACCCTTGTCATCCTTCTGCTCGGCGGAGGTGCTGACCTTCCTCTCCCATGCGTCGTAGTCCGCGTTGTATTTGTCCCACTTGCGCTTGTACTCGACAGCACGTTGCCAGGCCTCGCGATAACCGGCGATGTTTCCCATGCGCGAGAAGGGCGCGCTGCCCGGAAAGCGGCCGCCGCCATAGCCATAGACCCGCTTCGGGTTCTCGCCACAGGCCATCTTCAATGTGTAGGGGGCGCCGGGAAATTTCATTCCCTGCGCCGTACGTGCAGGCACATTCTTGAGGATGACGCCGCGGCCGCCGAACAGGTTTGCGGAACCGGGCAGAACCTGCATGGCCGTGACGCCGCCGGCCATGGCGCGCGTGAAGCCGGGATCCTGTGGCCAGATCGCGTGCTCGGCCCAGACTTCCGCCGTGACCGGGCCCGAGACCTCGTTGCCGTCCTGGTGGGCGGAGATGCCCGGCGATGGATAGACGCCGAGGTGCGAGTGGATGTCGATGATGCCGGGAGTCACGTACTTTCCTGTGCCGTCGATCGTCCGGATTCCGGCGGGGATGGTCATGGACGCTTCCGAGCCGACAGCGGCGATCCTGCCGCCCTGGATCAGCACGGCCCCTGCCTTGATCTCCCCGCCCAGCCCGTCGAACACGGTGGCGTTGCGGATCAGCACGTCATCGGACGGGAGGGGCTTGTAGGTCGAGGGGTAGGGGTCCTTCGGATAGGCGACACGCGGGGGCGGCGGCTGGGCCGGCTCGCTCGCCATGGTTCGCCCTTCGGTCCGTAATTCGCTGTCCGGCGTGGTGGCGCACGCGCTCGCCGCCAGAGCCATCAGTGGGATCAGTTTCCAGATACGCATCCAGCGCCCCGATTGTCGTTTGCGGGGCAAACTCTGCACACGGGTTGAGGCGCGTCAAATCTCGCACACGCGAGAGGCGAGAAGGACGCCGGAAGGCGGCAAGTCTCCCGAATGCTGGCGGGGACCGACAAAGAATTAACCGATTCGCTTCCAGACTGGTCGCACGGCTGCCCTGACGGAGCGAAGCATGGCCAGTGCAGAGGAGTGCGCGTCTGTCACGATCTCTGGCGATGGCGCGGCGGCTAACCTGCCCGCCACCGTGACGCAGCTGCAGGCCCGGTCAGATGCCCGGGAGACTCTGCCGGCAGATGCAGCCGTGAGCGCCGCGCGTATCCTGCTGGTCGACGACCATGCGATCAACCGGAAGGTTGTTCAACTGTTCCTGCGTCCTTTCGGATTTGCGATCACCGAGGCGCACGATGGAGCCCAGGCGCTCAGGCGCCTGGCGGAGCAGGCCTTCGATCTGGTGCTCATGGATGTCCACATGCCGAACATGGGCGGATGCGAGGCCGTGAAGCGCATCCGGGAAAGCGGCGAGCCGTGGGCATGCGTACCGGTGATTGCGCTGACGGGGGATGCCATGCCCGGCGACCAGCAGCGCTATCTGATGGCGGGCATGGACGGCTATGTCGCCAAGCCGATCGGACAGCAGGGCCTTCTCAACGCGATCGCGCATGTGCTGGAGGCGCGGCCGGCGCGCGCAGCGGCCTGAGGACAGGCGACGTAACGGCGCCTTCGGCCAGCTTTGCGTCAATCCGCATGGACCTTGCGGCAGCTAACGAAAAGCTGAAGGTCATCTCCGGCGTTTGACGCTCGCGGCAGGGACGAGGCTGTGTCACGCTGCGTTTCAGATCGAACTTGAAAGGAGCGCATCATGCGGTCGCTGCTTCACGTGCTTGCCGGCGGAACGTTCCTTCTCTCCGCGGTTGCCCACGCCCAGACCGGCGAAAGCATTCCGCGGACGCCGGATGGAAAGCCGGACTTCCAGGGCGTGTGGACAAACTCGTCGCTGACCCGCCTCGAGCGTCCGCCGGAATTCTCCACCCTCGTCCTTACGGAGACGCAGGCCCGGGAATGGGAAGCCGAGGCGGCGCGGATTGCGGCGGCAGACAATGCGCCCACGGACCAGACGCTGGGCGCGCCGGATGCGGGCAAGGACCCCGAGGGCTACAACTATTTCTGGATCGATCCGGGCACTGGCGTCGGCAGGGTGAGGGGAGAGTTCCGGTCGTCCTGGCTGATCGATCCGCCGGATGGGAAGATTCCCTACACGCCCGCCGGCCGCGCCGCGATGATGAAGGAAGTCTCGACGTACAATTCGTACGACAATCCCGAAGAGCGCATACCGATCGAACGATGCCTGATCGGCTTTGCCTCGACCGGCGGCCCTCCGATGCTGAATGCGCTCTACAACAACCATCACCAGATCATCCAGACGCCAGACGCCATCGCGATCAACATAGAGATGGTGCACGACACGCGCATCATCCGGATCGGCGGCGAGCATAATCCGCCTGCCGTGCGACAGTATCTCGGAACCACGGTTGGACGCTGGGAGGGCGATACGCTGGTGACCGAGACAATCGGCTTCAAGCCGAAGGAGGCGGTGCGCGTCGATTTTGGTTTCTTCGCCTATATTTCGCCGGACTCGAAAGTCACGGAACGTTTCACGCTGGTGAACCCGGACGAGATTCTCTACGAGTTCACGGTGAGCGATCCGGCAGCCTACACGCAGCCATGGAAAGGCGAACTCACCTTCCGCCGATCGCCCGACCAGATCCATGAATACGCGTGCCACGAGGGAAACTACTCGGTGCGAAACATCCTTGCGGGCGCCCGCGAGATGGAGCGGCTCGGGCTCAAGGCGGCTGTGACGCGGCCACGCGCGCGGATCGACCGGGAAAACTGAACCTCAGTCCGGGGCGGTTACGCCGCCCGGCAGGCGCAGATGGCTCTGCAGGAGGCAGACGGGCTTGTCCTCGTCCTGCTGCCAGGCTTCGGCATGGATGGTCGCGACGCGGCGGCCGAGGCGGCGGATCCTCGCACGCGCGAAAGTGGTCTCGCGGCGGGCGGGGCGGAGATAGTCCACGCTGATGTCGATCGTGCGGGCGGGGGCGATTGCGCCGGTCTCGTGTGCGACCT
>CAZTMG010000053.1:0-13742 GCA_964614815.1 uncultured Rhizobium sp.
GGGCCACACTGCAGGGCCAAGGTCCGTGCGGACTCACCGACCACTGCATGGCAGGAGAACCGCAGGAGCGGGAACCCGGCATCTGGCCCGCCCCGCATCCAGTCCCGGGCGCTGAAGGCCTTGATCTCCGGGGACAGTGTGCATGACGGGCGCCGCCCTCCCGATGCGCTGCCTGCCCCGCCTGCGGCAGCGTGTGAAAACCTGCACGCCGAAGAACAGTGTCTGCCTCGACGCGGCGGCGGCGAAGGTCGCGCCGGCGCCGCATGGCTTCCCGGCCACCCGGCCCTTGCTTGGCCTCCGGGACGCCGCGGCCGGCACGCTTCCTTTCGATCGCCTGAAAGATGTCGCTATGACCAGCGCCGAAGGCGAGGACCGCTCCTCAACCGGCGAGCGCACGCGCACCGGTCCCACCTTCCGCCTTACCCGGGCCGCCGGCCTCCGCCTCACCGATCGCGCCTTTACGACCGTCAGACCGTGAGGGAGATCGAGGACGGCCAATCGAGGACGACCATGAGACACGACCAACGTGGTCGACTCCCTGCTCCCCGACCCCCGGCTCAGGGGTTCGGGGGTGGCATCCGGGAGGAGCGCACGCCCCGACCGGTTGCTGCTGCCAAGCCCTTTGGTCAGGCGCCAGAAATCTCGTCGACAAACAGGAGGCACACCGCCAGGCGAGGCTTCGACCTGCCCCACCGGAGCGTCCTGACCCGGAAGCGGGTGGCGGAGCCACGCGTTGATCGGAATGGTGGGTGGTACAGGGATCGAACCTGTGACCCCTACCATGTCAAGGTAGTGCTCTACCGCTGAGCTAACCGCCCCTTCCATCCGGAAGGCCAGACTTCGAAGGCGCGTCTAATGCCCCGTGTCGGGGCGGGCGTCAATGGAGTGCGACTGTCAGGCCGCCATGACCCGTTCGACCTCATCCACCAGCTCGCGCAGGTGGAAGGGCTTGGACAGGACCTTGGCTCCCTGGGGCTGCGGCCCGCCCGCCGACAGCGCGACGCCCGCAAAGCCGGTGATGAACACGATCTTCATGGCGGGGTCGAGCTCGGCCCCGCGCCGGGCCAGCTCGATGCCGTCGAGCCCCGGCATGACAATGTCGGTGAGCAGCAGGTCGAACACCTCGCGCTCCAGGGCCTTCAGCGCCGAACGGCCTTCATCGAAATCCTTGACGACATGACCCGCGCGCTTGAGCGCGTTGACGAGGAAGCCGCGCAGGCTGTCGTCGTCCTCGGCGAGAAGAATCTTGGCCATGGCGTCCTGGACTTCCGACCCGTCTGACAGGGTACGATTTGTGAAGCGCCGTGGTAAAGCAGGGATAAACAGACACGCTTGACCGCGCGCGGGGCTCCGAAAATATGAGCGGGATGTTTCCCGGTCTCCCGATCTTCACGGATCCGGCCTCCGCCGGCGCCGATCCCCGCTTCGCCGACGGCGCGTCCGAGGCGGAACGGGCGGGTTTCGCCTTCTCGATCGACGAACCGGTGTCGGTCGTCTCTCCGGCCGTCTTCGCCTCGCCGCACTCCGGGCGCTTGTATCCCAAGGGTTTTCTGGACGCCACCGTGGCCCGGATGATTGACCTCAGGCGCATCGAGGACGCTTATGTGGACCGCCTCCTGGCGGATGTGCACCTGTCCGGTTCGCCGGTCATCTGCGGTCTGGTCGCCCGGGCCTATGTCGATCTCAACCGTTCGGATTCCGAAATGGATCCCCACATGTTCGAGAATCCGGCGCCATCCTGGTTCGCCCAGCGTTCTCCCCGGGTGGACGCCGGGCTGGGGTGCATCCCCCGGGTCGCATTCAACGGCGCCCCCATCTATGGACGCAAGCTGCTCCGGGAGGAGGCCGAACGGCGCCTGGAGGACGTTTACCGGCCTTACCATCGGGCGCTCGAGGCGCTCCTGCGGCGCGCCCAGGCCATGTTCGGCCAAGCCTGGCTCATCGACTGTCATTCGATGCCGGCGGAGACGGAGGCCAATGCCAGGTCGCCCGACATCGTCATCGGCGACCGTTTCGGGGCATCCTGCTCCCCGGGCCTGGCCGATCTCGTCGAAGGCCTGTTCCGGGACAGAGGCTACACCACCGCACGCAACTCCCCCTATGCAGGCGGCTTCGCCACCCTGGCGCACGGCCAGCCATCACATGGCCGCCACGCCCTACAGATCGAGGTGAGGCGGCGGCTCTATCTCGACGAGGCCAGCGTCGAGCCGCACGACGGCTTCCTGACGTTGCGTCAACATTTCGGAGAGATCGCACAGGCAATTTGTGCCTTCACACGCCGCGAAGTGGGGTTGAGCGAGGGGATTCTGAAGAAAAAGGCCGCGCTGGATGCCAGCGCGGCCAAAGGTATAGGGAGGAAACGCCCATAAGGGCAGCGGCTCCGAAGAGCCACATCCCGGTTCTACGCTGCACCGCAAAAAACTCAACCCGCTTTCTCGCAGATGCGGCGAATTTCCGCAGTTTGAATGAGAAATCGCTGTTTTGCCGGGTTCCCAGGCTGATATGACTGCGAATTGGGCATTCCCTTTTGTGCTGCGTTGCACAAAGTTCACCAACGGCGTGTGGCGCGCGCCTTGCTGATCAACCGCTCGACGGTCCCTGATTGGTACGGGCCGTGCGTAGTGGGAGTGCGAGTATGGCCACAGATGTGGATATCTATGTCGGCAAGCGGTTGCGCCGCCGCCGCCGGCTCTTGGGCCTGACCCAACAGGACCTGGCTGGCCAGGTCGGCGTGCGTTTTCAGCAGATCCAGAAATACGAATGCGGCGCCAACCGCATCACGGCGAGCCGGCTGTTCAGCCTGGCGACCGCGCTGAACGTCAACATCAACTATTTCTTCGAGGGGCTGGCGGCCGACGGCAAGCAGGCCCCCGCCAACGACCAGGCGACAGATCGCCTGTCCGGCGACATCCTTTCGCAGAAGGAGACGCTGGAACTCGTTCGCGCCTACTACCGCCTGGGCGAGCGTCCGCGCCGCCGCCTGCTCGACCTTGCGAAAGCCCTGGAAGGCGACTCGGCTGACGCCGTCGCTTCCTGAGAGCGGCTGACGCCACTGCGCTGACGGCGCCCGGCCGGACCCGTCCGGCCGGGCCTGTCTTGCGCACGGCTTGTCTGCTTGCCGGAGACGCAGGGCGCGGGCAAAGGTCGGCCATGGACCTTGCCCAGTCTCTCCTGCCGACGGCCCGGCGCATGGCGGATGCGGCCCGCGCCGCCGCCCTGCCCCACTTCCGTTCAGCCGCCTCCCGCGCCGAGAACAAGGCTGCGACCGGCTACGACCCCGTGACCGAGGCCGACCGCGCCGCCGAACGGGCGATGCGCGACGTCCTTTCGCGCGAACGCCCCGACGATGCGATCGAGGGCGAGGAGTACGGCTCATCGGCTGGCGTTTCAGGCATCACCTGGTATCTCGACCCCATCGACGGCACCCGGGCCTTCGTGGCCGGCCTTCCCTCGTGGACGACGCTGATCGGCGCGACCCATGGCGACCAGCCCATCCTCGGCATGATCGACCAGCCCTGGCTGGACGAGCGCTATGTCGGCCTCACCGCCGGCGAGCAAACAGCCTGGCTCGAAGGCCGCGGCGACAAAACCGCCCTGCGCACGCGCGACTGCCAGAAGCTCACCGACGCGATCCTCTCGACCACCGATCCCTTCATCCTCACCGCGCCCGAGCGCGGCGCCTTCGAACATGTTCGCGCCGCCGCGCGGCTCACGCGCTACGGGCTCGACGCCTACGCGCGCCTCGCGGCCGGGACGATCGACATGGTGACGGAGACCGGTCTCAAGGCGCATGACGTCGTCGCCCTCATTCCGGTTATCGAGGGCGCCGGCGGCCTCGTCACCGACTGGCGGGGAGACAGGCCCCGGCTCGGCGGCCAGATCGTGGCCGCCGCCAACCGCCGCATTCTCGACGAAGCCTTGATCTCGCTCAGACGCTCCGCGCTGTAACCCTGCAGGACTGATCACATGACGCCCCTCGTTCTCAACGCTGCCCGCGCCTTCGCCATGGTGTCCTTTGCCGACGGCAGGCTCGCCCCATCCGAGGCCCAGCGCTTCGCCCAGATCGTCTCCAGAGATCCAAGCTTCCACAACGTCGGCCATGCCGAGATCGCCGATGCATGGGCTGCAGCCGTGCGCGAGGTGCGCGAGGCGAACAGCTTCGGCAGCGCGCTTGTCGCCATCCGCAGCGAGATCACCGAGGCGACGGACAAGGCCGCGATCATCCGCCTTGCACAGGCCGCCATCGTCGCCGATGGAAAGCTCGAAGCACAGGAGAACAAGGCCATCGCCATGCTGGCCGACGCACTCGGCCTTGACCCCGAGTCGTTCTGAGCGGGAACTAAACGCCGGCCTGCGCGCACAGCGCATCGAATGCGGCGAACCACATCGCCCGGCGTTCGTCCGTCTCCATGAAGATCTCATGACTGGCGCCCGCGATGGGGACGATCCGCGCGGCCGGCAGCAATGCGGCGACGCGCTGGGCGGCCGCCGGATCGACAATCGCCTCCTCGGTCGCGATCGCCACCATCATGGGCAGGGCCTTCACGCGGTCGAGCGCGCCGGGCTTGAGGAAGCCGTCGCAGACGTCGAGCGCCGCCACGACCCACCCGATGGTCGGCTGGCCCAGCGCCAGGCGCGGCTCGGCCGCGACAAGACGCCGATAGAGGCCCCAGCGATTGAAATCGTGCGTGAACGGGTTGCCCTCGAACGCCTCCTCCTTCGTTTCCGGCTGGGCGGGAAACACGCCAAAGCCGAACGCATTCGCGACGCGCGCAAAGGCGCACAACGCGGGCGGAGCCGGAATGCCCCACATCGGCGCAGAGAACGCGGCGAGCCTTGCATCGAGCCGGCCCGTCCGCATCGCTTCCAGCGAGATCGCCGATCCCATCGAGTGCGCCACGACGATCAGGGGGCGGGGCGCGCGATCCCTGATCGTCTCAAGCCCGCGCGCCAGCCCGTCGACATAGGCGCCGAAATGCGTGACGTGCCCGCGGATCGGATTCTTCAGCGGCCGGTCTGACAGCCCCTGCCCCGGCCAGTCGAAACAGGCGATGGCGAAGCCGCGCGCCTGCAGGTCGCGCTGGACCTCGAAATACTTCTCGACCGATTCGGTCCGTCCCGGACACACGACAGCCAGCCCCCGGGGGCTGGCCGTCGTCGCCGGCGCGAAAAGCATGCGAAGGCGAATGCCGCCCTCGCCGGAATACCAGATGATCTCGGCCCCTTCCGGCGGCGGGTTTCCGGGGACAAGGACCATGTCCCCCGCCCGGCCCGAATCCGCCTGAGCGCCATCCCCCATCGGTCTATTTCAGCTTGGAGAACAGCGATTGCAGCTTCATGGCGACGCCCATGTCGCCGGCCACTTTCAGCTTGCCCTGCATGAAGGCCATGGTCGGATCGAGCTGGCCCTGCGCCAGCTTGAGGAAGTCATCGAAGGCGACGGAGATCGTCGCATCCGCCGCCGCATCCTCATTCGAGGCCTTGCCGGCGGCGCCGTCGATCAGCAGCTTGCCGACAGAGCCGAAGTCGAACTTCACCTTCTTGTCGAAGCCCGTGCCCGCGCCGAGTGCTTCCTGAACCTTCGAGGTGAGGGAGGCGAGATCCATTTTGACAGCTCCTGTGTCGATTTACCCGCCCGTTTGTCGCGCAGCGCGCGTCCAAGCGCAACGCAGAATGTGGCGGCCCCCACTCGCGCCCCGGCCGCTGCATCGCTAGGCTTTGGGCAGGGAGGACCCATGAGCTGGAAAAGCCATATAGACGAGTTGCGGGCGCGGGAGCGCCTGGCCGAACAGATGGGCGGGGAAGAGCGCGTCGCCCGCCAGCGTGGTCAGGGCAAGCTGACGGTGCGGGAGCGTATCGCCTTTCTTGCCGACCCGGGCAGTTTTCACGAGATTGGCAAGATCGCGGGCAAAGCCAGCTATGGGCCTGACGATGCGATCGCGGACTTCCTGCCAGCCACCATGGTGTTCGGGCGTGCAACGCTGGAAGGCCGGCCCGTCGTCATTCTCGGCGACGATTTCACCGTGCGCGGCGGCGCGTCGGACGCCTCCATCGCCGGCAAGATGCTGATGGCCGAGCAGATGGCCAACGAATACGGCATGCCGATCGTGCGCATGATCGACGGCACGGGCGGCGGCGGCTCGGTCAAATCGCTGGAACAGAACCCGCGCACCTACATTCCGACAACGCCGGCGTGGGAGTGGCTGGTCGCCAACATGGCGCGCGCGCCGGTGGTGTCGCTGGCGCTTGGTCCCTGTGCCGGCCTTGGCGCGGGCCGTGTCGCCGCGAGCCATTTCTCCGTGATGGTGAAGGGCCTTTCACAGGTTTTCGTCGCCGGCCCGCCCGTGGCCAAGGCCATCGGCGAGGACATCGACAAGGAGGGCCTGGGCGGATGGGAGATCAACGGCCGCAACGGCGTGGTGGACAATGTCGTCAGTACGGAACACGAGGCGTTCGAGCAGGCGCGGCGATTCCTGTCCTACCTGCCGTGCAATGTCGAGGAGGCGCCGCCTGTCGCGCCGTCGAATGACGATCCCAACCGGCGTGAAGAGTTCCTGATCGACATCGTGCCGAAGGACGGCAAGACGCCCTACATGCCGCGCAGGATCATCGAGGCGGTGTGCGACAAGGGAAGTTTTTTCGAGATCGGCGCGCTCTGGGGCCGCCAGGTCGTGACAGGTCTCGCGCGCGTCGACGGCCGCCCTGTCGCGATCATCGCGGGCGATCCCTTCTTCCTCGACGGCGCATGGACCGCAGATGCGTGCGACAAGGTCGTGCGCCATGTCGACCTTGCCGACACCTTTCACCTGCCCGTCGTGCACTTCGTGGACTGCCCCGGCTTTGCCGTCGGCGTGAAGCATGAGCGGGCGGGCGTCACGCGACGGGGCGTGCGCGCGATGGCGGCGGTCTATCAGGCGCAGACGCCGATCCTGCCGGTCGTCATCCGCAAGGCCTATGGCCTTGCAGGCTCGGCCATGTTCAATCCGACGCGGACGCGCTGGCGTTATTGCTGGCCCTCGGGCGACTGGGGGTCGCTGCCGATGGCCGGCGGGATCGAGGCCGCCTACAAGCGCCAGCTCGAAGCCTCCGACGATCCCGAGGCAGAGCTGAAGGCCCTTTACCGCAAGTTCGAGGCGATGCGCTCGCCCTTCCGCACAGCAGAGGCCTTCATCGCCGAGGAGATCATCGATCCACGCGACACGCGCCCGCTTGTGGTCGATTTCGTCCGTCACGCCTATCGCGTCCTGAAAACCGGCCCGCGCGCCAACGGCATGCGGCCCTGATACGCTTAGAACGGCGTCTTCAGGACATCCTGCCACTCGGGATGCTTCTCGAGCGTGGCCTTGGTGAAAGGGCACAGCGGCACGATCTTCACGCCGCGCGCCCGCACATCTTGCACCATGTACGCGACCAGAGCCTTGCCTACGCCCATGCCGCCAAGCTCGGCAGGGACGCCGGTATGATCGATGATCTGGAGGCCGGTCCCCGCTTTCGAGAATGTCATTTCAGCCTCCGGTTTTCCGGGGGCGCGGGCGACATAGCGGCCGCCAGTTGCAGTGTCCTCCCGCGTGATCGCGATTTCGGTCTTCGGAAGATCGCCCATGGGGACTCCGGCCTCTGCCGACCCCAGTCTGGGCTTAGGCAAAGAGCGAGTCCACAAGATCCTGTTCCGCCGACTGCTGGAGAAGCGGAGCCGCCTTTCCGCCATTGATGACGCTGCCAAGCCGGGCAATGTCCGCGAAGATGCCGGCCGCCTCCGCCGCGAGGTCCGCCGGCCGCCCGGACCCGTCGAGCAGACGCTGCTGGAGCATAGCAATGCGTGCGTCGAGATCAGCCTGCGCGGCCAGGAAGTCGCGCTTGACCTGCGCCGAAGCCAGCACATAGGCGGCAATTGCCAGGCCGCGTTCGGAAAACCCCGACCGGCGAAAGTGGGTGGGATACCCCAGCGGACGCCACTCCAGCACGGCGTCACGCATCTCGGGCGCATCCGCCATGGCCGCGATCAGCATCGCTACCTCGTTGTAATGATTGAGATAGTCGGTCGCCAGCCCGGTGACGGGATTGATATTCGCGGCGCGCAACCGCTCGGGACTCAGGATGGCTGCCGGTTGCATCGCGCAAGGCTCGGAGAGGGTGCTTCGCGCCGACCCTGCGGCGGGAGGATTTACGGGCGCTTAAGCGCCGGGGTAGGCAGGATCATGCGCGACTTCCTGTTCTTTCCGCTTGCCGCCGCCCTGGCTGGCGCCTTCGTCTTCGTGGCGCTGGATCCCTATGCCGAACGCCTGCCTAGCGGCCCGGTCAGCGGCGGCGGCCGCAACGCGCTCGATCTCACGGTCGAAGGCAGGGAGCTCAATCGCTTCATCATCGGCGACCTGGCCGGCATCGGGATTGAGCTGATCTCTCCCGAGGGCGGCGCGCCCCATCTGCGCATCGACCGCCAGGCCACGGCGACCTATGAGGACCCGCGCCTCGGCCCCCACCTCGTGCTGGCTGAAGATCTGGAGTTCGCCCTCGAGTCGCGCCCGGTCGAGGTCATCATCGAAGCCCGCGCCGCCGGTGATTTTCCCGCCAGCCAGTTCGAGGCGAACTACTTCGCGAAGGCCGAGGATGAAAGCGGCTGGCAGACGTTCACGCTGACGCGCGACTTCCAGCCCTATACGCTGTCCTACTTCACGCCCCGTCGCGGCCGCGAGGAAGGGTATGACTTCATCGGCGTCCGCCCGGTCGCGCCCGACAAGCACCGCGTGATGGATGTGCGCTCCGTCCGCATCCGCGCCGCGGGCGACAAGGGCGCGCCTCCCCTCTCCCGATCGCGCGCCCCGATGTAGAAGCTAACCTTTGAAGCTGCGCACCGCGTCGATCACCCTGTCCTGGTCCGTCTGGCTCAGATAGGGGTGCATCGGCAGCGACATCACCCGGGTGCGGATATCCTCCGTCACCGGCAAGCCGCCCGGCGCCCTTGGATAGCCCGCATAGACGTCCTGCATATGGATCGGGATCGGGTAGTAGATCGCCGTCGGCACGCCAGCCGCCTTCAGGTGGGCGATCAGCCCGTCGCGATTGTCGCTCTCGATCGTGTACTGCGCCCAGTTCGAAAATCCGCCCTTGATGACCGTCGGCACGCGGCGCACATATCCGGCGAGCCCTTCATTGTAGCGCGCCGCAACCGCATCGCGCTTCCGGAGTTCATCCGGATAGATTTTGAGCTTCTCGGACAGAATCGCCGCCTGCAGCGCATCGAGCCGCGAGTTCACGCCGATGCGCATGTTCAGATAGCGCGGATCGTTGTCATACTTCCTCGCCGCCATGTCCTCGGCGGAGGCCTTGCCATGGATGCGGATTGAATCAACCAGCCCGGCCAGCGAGTCATCGTTTGTCAGCACCGCCCCGCCATCGCCATAGCAACCCAGCGGCTTGGCCGGGAAGAAGGACGCCGTCGCCGCATCCGCCCATTCCAGCGGCTGCTTGCCATCGAGCGTGCAACCGAAGCCCTGCGCCTGATCCGCGATCAGTTTTAGCCCGTGCATCTTCGCGATGGCGGAAATCGCCGGATAATCCGCCGGCTGGCCGAAAAGATCGACCGCCACGATGGCGCGCGGTTTCAGCTCGCCCTTCTTCTTCACGTCCAGGATCGCGGCCTCCAGGCTCGCCGGGTCCATGTTGTAGGTGTCGGGCAGCACGTCGACGAACACCGGACTCGCCCCCACCAGCGGCGCAACTTCGGCGCTCGCCACAAAGGTGAAGCTCGGCGCGAACACCGCATCGCCCGGCCCGATGTTCCACGCCCGCAGCGGCAGCAACAGCGCATCCGTGCCGTTGGCGCAGGCCAGCGCATGTTTCGCGCCTGCAAACGCGCCCAGAGCCTTCTCGAAACTGGCGACCTCCGGCCCCATGATGAAGCCGCAGGTGGAAAGCACGCGCGCAATGGCGGCGTCGATCTGCGGGCGGATGCGGTCGCGCTGGGCGGCGAGGTCGATGAAGTTCATGGAATGCGCACTCACGCTGGAACTTGCGGGCGGCAGCAATGCCGGAGCCCCGAGTCTCCGGCAAATCACCTTGCGCTGCAAACTGTAACGTAGACAGCCTCAGGCCGCGGCGGCCGGTCGCAGGTTCCAGCCCTCCACCCGCACATCCTCGCCCGACAGCGCCAGCACGCCCCATGCCGCTGTCGACAGCTTCGCATCCGCCAGCGCTGCGCCCGCCGCCTGCAGCGCAAACCGCGCGATGCCGTTGGACGTAACGATGAGGTGGTTGCCCGGCCGCCCCCGCAGTTCGGCGAATGTCTCCTGCCAGTTTCCCACCAGCGCCGCCGTATCCACGCGCCAGCCCGGCGGCGCGACACCCTCCCGTTCCCACGCCTCCAGCGCCGCCCGGCCGATCCGGGCGACGACGGCCTCCTCCGGGCGGTTCTCATCCGGGCCATAGTCGATCTCGCGCAGGAACAGGTCGGTGGTCAGCTCCGGCGGGTTGGCCTGGGCCCTGAGGATCGCCGCGGCCGTTTCCCGCGTTCGCCTGAGCGGCCCCGAGCGCGCCGTCGCCAGCGGAATCGCCGCAAAATGGCGACCCAGCGCCTCCGCCTGCGCCCGCCCCGACGCCGACAGCGGCAGGTCCGTCCGCCCCCCCACACGGGTCACGACATCACCCGTGTCAAAGGTGTTCCCGTGGCGAACGATGTAAAGACGCGTTTCCATGGCGTTCATGCGACCGTACGAGTATGCGGCAGCTTCTTGCCACATCACAGGCTCCCGGCAAGAAGTCCCGGCAGGAACAGGATATGTCGCTCGATACCCAGGAAAGATTCATCCTCCGCGCATCCTGCCGCGACGAGGTCGGCATCATCGCCGATGTCGCGACCTTCCTTGCCCGCCGCCGCCTCTTCATCGTCGAGACCGCCAATTTCGGCGACGCCAGCTCAGGCGCCTTCTTCATGCGGCTGGTGTTCGCACCCGAGGAGTCGGGCTTCACGATCGCGAAGTTCGCCGCCGAGTTCACGCCCATCGCCGAGAAGTGGAACATGACGTGGGAAGTGCGCGACGCCCGGGCGCGACCCAACGTGCTGATCCTTGTCTCGCAGTCGGACCACTGCCTCAACGACCTGCTCTATCGCCAGCGCATCGGCGCGCTGTACATGACCGTTCCCGCCATCATCTCGAATCATCTCACCTGCGCCTGGCTCGCCGAGCGCCATGGCATTCCCTACTATCACCTGCCCATCGACCGGGGCGGCAAGGAAGCCACCGAAGCCCGCATCCTCGAACTGGTCGATACGCTGAAGGTCGACCTCGTGGTCCTCGCCCGCTACATGCAGATCCTCTCCGCCGACATGAGCGAGAGGCTGTCCGGCCGCTGCATCAACATCCATCATTCCTTCCTGCCCGGCTTCAAGGGGGCGAAGCCCTACACGCAGGCCTTCAACAGGGGCGTGAAGCTGATCGGCGCGACCGCGCACTACGTCACGCAGGATCTCGACGAAGGCCCGATCATCGCCCAGGCCGTCGAACCGACCTCCCATGTCGACACGCCCGACGTCATGGCCGCAAAGGGCCGGGACACGGAAGCCCGCGTCCTCGCACGCGCCGTCAAGCTCCACATCGAAGGCCGAATCTTCCTCAACGGCGCCCGCACGGTGGTGTTCGAGTAGCAGGCGGCAGGTTCCCCCCAATTTGGGCGATGCGTCGCCAATCCGTTAGCAAAACGTTTGCGAACTCTGCCTTGTATTGCGGCACAGCAGGAGTAGCGAACATGCTGCAGCTCGGAACACGCCCCGCCATGCCCCGCAATGGCGTCGAAGCCACGCGAACAGATCTGCCCGCGCGCGCCCCTGACGGGTCGAGCGAGGAACGCGACGATCTGCTGGCCTGCATCGAGGCCTTGTCCGCCGGTGACTACAGTGTTCGCCCGATCGGCCAGTCGCCGCTTGCGCGCGGCATCTCCAAGCTCGCCGAAACCCTTCAGCGCGGCACCCAATCGGACCTGTCGCGTGTCGTGGGCCTCTCGGTGCAGGCAAGCGAAACCGCGATTCACGCCGCGCGCATGCTTGCCAGCCTGCGAAATGTCGAAAGCCGCGCCACGGGGATCGCAGCAGCCGCAGAAGAAATGGTCGCATCTGTCCACACGATTGGACAGTTCGGCGAGAACATATCGCGTCAGGCGCAGGAAGCCGAACAGGCCGTCGCCGCTGGCCTGGCCGCAACGGAAGCGGCGACCGCCCAGATGGCAAGGGTTACGGGCGCGGTTGCAGACACCGTCGCCAAGGTTGCTCTGCTGGGCGAATTCTCCAGCCGGATCGCCCGGATCGCAGACGCGATCAAGGAGATTTCCGATCAGACGAATCTCCTGGCCCTGAATGCAACGATCGAGGCGGCGCGAGCCGGGGATGCAGGTCGAGGCTTTTCTGTCGTGGCGGCGGAGGTCAAGGCGCTGTCGCATCAGACGCGTCAGTCGACCGAAGAAATCTACGGCATCACGAAACAGCTCCAGCAGGAGATGGAGGCAGTTCGCGCATCGATGGAGGAGAGCACGCTTGCCGTGAACGCCGGGCGCGCCGCCATCTCGGACGTGGCCAGCCATAATCTGAACGTCAGCTCCCGAATGGCGGAGGTCAGTCGAAACACATCGGAAATCGCCGGAACACTTTCCGAGCAGGCCGCTGCTTCCCAGGAAGTCGCGAGCGGAGTCCTGCAAATCGCCCAGGCCAGCAATGCGAGCGTTCAGGATGTCGGCCGCGTTGTCGCTGCGATGGAGTCCGTCGAGCGGCTCATCGGTTCGGAACTCGGGCGTCTTGCGAACCTGAACATTCCCGGAAAGGTTGTCCAGCTGGCCAAGTCGGATCACGTGCTCTGGAAGAAGCGCCTGGCCAACATGATGGTTGGGCGCGAGGGACTCAGGGTCGAGGAACTCGCGAACCATACCAGTTGCAGGCTGGGCAAGTGGTACGCTTCCGCTCAGACCTCAGATGAGCGTCATCACCCCGCCTTCGCGGCCTTGGCGGAACCGCATCGTCGTGTCCATGAACATGGACTCGAAGCCGTTCGCCTTTACAACGCGGGCCAGATCGACGCCGCGCTTCGAGAGATCGAGGAAGTCGAACGCGCATCCGTTGAGGTGCTGCGCTGTCTGGACGAGTTGGGCCGGGGCTAGGCGGCAACAGGCCGGAGCCCCGCATGCAAGCCTCGCCTAACGGCGATACGGATCGCCCAGCCGCTGCAGCGCCGCCTCGGCTTTCGCCACGTCCTGCGGCGTGTCGATCCCCGCTGACGGCAGCTCCTGCCCGACAACCGGCACGGCATAAACACTCAGCCCGTTCTCGATGAACCGCAGCTGCTCCAGCCCTTCCAGCTCCTCATAGCGCGAGGGCGCCAAAGCCGCGATGCGGTCCAGCGCAGGGCGCGTATAGCCATAGAGACCCACATGCTGCAGCACGGGTGAAAGATCGCCCGCCGCGCGCAGCTTCGCCTCGTTGCGAATCGCCGGCAGGATGTTCTTCGAGAACCAGATCGCCCGCCCGTCCTCGCTGCGGATGCAGGTGGTGCCCGAAAACGGCGTCGTCTTCTTGTGCTCGCGCAACGCATCCAGCGCCTCCCAGGTCAGCGGGATCACCGGCGTCACCACGTCGGCGCGGGCGGCGTTGTCGATCAGGGCGGAGACATGGTCCGGCGGCGTGAACGGCGCATCGCCCTGCAGGTTGACGACGAAATCCGCATCGGGCGCGGCAATCTCCATCGCGGCGCGGCAGCGGTCCG
>CAZTMG010000053.1:13768-15442 GCA_964614815.1 uncultured Rhizobium sp.
CGGTCATCACCGGCTCGGCGCCGATCTCGCGCGCATGCGTCGCGATGCGCTCATCGTCCGTCGCCACCAGCACGCGTGCGCCCGTCGCCTGCCCCGCCCGCCGCGCGGCCCCCACCGTGCGCTCCAGCATCGAGACGCCGTTGATGAGATGCAGCGGCTTGCCCGGAAAGCGCGTCGAGGCGAACCGCGCGGGAATGACGATGACGGACTTCACGCCAGCCCGGCCCTCAGCAGGTCATGCATGTGGATCAACCCCACCGGCTTGCCGCCTTCGACCACGAAGACCTGCGTGATCTTGCGCTCGTTCATCGTGCGCAACACGTCCGCAGCCAGAGAGTCGGGTTCCGCCGTGCGCGGCGATCTTGTCATCACGTCGTCGATGACGGTCGCCGCCTTGCCCGAGGTGAGATAGCGGCGCAGGTCGCCATCTGTGACGAGGCCCGCCAGCGCCCCATCTGCGCGGGTGACGCCCAGCACGCCAAAGCCCTTGGCCGACATCGCCTTCACAGCATCGATGAAGGGCGTGCCGGACGCGACCAGCGGCAGGTCCGCCGGTCCGTGCATCACATCGGCGGCCGTGCGCAACATGGCGCCCAGCTTGCCGCCGGGATGGAAGACCTTGAAATGATCGGCCTTGAAGCCTCTGCTCTCCAGCAGGGCGACGGCCAGCGCATCGCCGAGTGCGATCATCAGCGTGGTGGAGGTCGTCGGCGCGTTCGTCTCGGCGCACGCCTCGGCCGCGTCGGGCACGAGCAGCAGGATGTCCGCCGCGCGGCCCAGCGTGGACTCGGCCCTCGCCGTCATGCCCAGCAGCGGGATCGAATACCGCTTGGCGTAGGACAGCATGTCCGCGAGTTCCTTCGTCTCGCCTGACTTGGAGAGGGCGAGGACCACATCCTCGGGTCCGATCATGCCAAGATCGCCATGGCTCGCTTCCGTTGCATGGACGAAATAGGCCTGTGTCCCCGTGGAGGCCATGGTCGCCGCGATCTTGCGGGCGACATGGCCGGACTTGCCGATACCGGTACAGATCACCCGGCCCCTGGCCTTCAGGATCGTCTCGACCGCCATGACGAAGCGGTCATCCAGACTGCGGGCGAGCAGGCCAAGCGCCTCGGCCTCGAGGCCAAGAACCCGGCGGGCCGTCTCTATGTGCGCATGGTCTGGCATGGGGCGGGTTTGGACCAGTTTTCCCGGAAAGTCATCTGGGGTCGCATCCTTCTCGCCTGTCCGGCGCCACGCGATTGAGAGGGCGGGAACAAGACGCTAATCTCGGCTTGCGGGGGCAGGGAGTCCGTGGCGTGCGTGGTTTTGTCGTCTTCCTGGGCCTCCTGCTCATGCTGGGCGGGGGCGCAGTGGCTGGCGTGCAGTACGCGCCGGTAAATCTCGCGACCTTTCCGCAGCTGGATCAGGTTCCCGGCGCACGGGACTTCCTCGAATCGCAGATGGCTCTTTATGCGGGCGCCGGCGTGGCCGGATTCGGCCTCCTGCTTATCCTCGCCGCCGCCCTGACCGGCGGGAAGGGCGAGCGCCCCGTCGTGAAGCCTCCCTCCATGGCGCGCGAGACCATCCGCCCTGCTCCCTCGCCGCAGCCAGCGCCAAGACCTCCGCCGGGCGCGGCGTCGCCCCACCCGGCTGCGCCAGCCCCTCCGCCTGCTCCGCCACCGGCCGCGT
>CAZTMG010000054.1:0-2766 GCA_964614815.1 uncultured Rhizobium sp.
CAACAACCAGAACGAGCCGATCGGCACGCGTATCTTCGGGCCGGTTCCGCGCGAGCTTCGCGCCAAGAACCACATGAAGATCATCTCCCTTGCGCCGGAGGTCCTGTAATGGCCGCCAAGATTAAAAAAGGCGACACGGTGATCGTGCTGACCGGCAAGGACAAGGGCCGGAAAGGCGAAGTCATCAAGGCCTATCCGGCCGAGAACCGGGTCCTGGTTGCGGGCGTCAACATCAAGGCGCGTCACACCAAGCCGAGCCAGGCCGATCCGCAAGGCGGGATCAAGCGCAACGAGGCGCCGATCCATGTTTCCAATGTCGCCCACGTCGACCCGACGTCGGGCAAACCCACGCGCGTCGGTTTCAGGATCGACGACAAGGGCCGCAAGGTGCGCTTCGCCAAGCGCTCCGGAGAGACCATCGATGGCTGACAAATATATCCCCCGCCTGCGGATGCTGTACGACCAGTCCATCCGCGAGAAGCTGACGAAGCAGTTCGGTTACACGAACCGGATGCAGGTCCCGGCGCTGGACAAGGTCGTTATCAACATGGGCGTCGGCGAAGCTGTCGCCGACTCCAAGAAGATCCGCTCGGCCATCGCCGATCTGGCGGCCATCTCCGGCCAGAAGCCCGTGGAGACAAAGTCGCGCAAGTCGATCGCCTCCTTCAAGCTGCGGGACGGCATGACGATCGGCGCGAAGGTCACGCTCCGCCGGGAACGGATGTACGAGTTCCTCGACCGGCTGGTCACCATCGCGCTGCCGCGTGTCCGCGACTTCCGCGGCCTGCCGAAGAAGAGCTTCGATGGACGCGGCAACTTCGCGATGGGCCTCAAGGAGCACACCGTGTTCCCGGAGATCTCCTACGACAATATCGACACCGTCTGGGGCATGGACATCATTGTGTGCACGACGGCGCGCACCAACGAAGAAGCGAAGGCGCTCCTGACGGAGTTCGGCTTTCCCTTCCGCAACTAGGCGCGCTGGAGAGAAACGATGGCTAAGAAAAGCTCGATCGAAAAAAACAACCGCCGCCGCCGGCTGGTTGAGAAGTACGCCCGGAAGCGCGCTGAACTGAAGGCGACGGCTCTCAACGAGAGCCTGCCGCTGGAAGAGCGTTTCGAGGCGCGCATGAAGCTCGCCAAGCTGCCGCGGAACTCCGCGCCGAACCGCGTGCGCAACCGTTGCGAGATCTCCGGTCGCCCGCGCGCGTATTATCGCAAGCTCAAGATGTCCCGCATTGCCCTGCGCGACTATGGCGCCTCGGGGATGATCCCGGGCCTGGTCAAGTCGAGCTGGTAGGGGAGGTCAGACCAATGCAAATGAACGATCCCGTTGGCGACCTGCTCACGCGCATCCGCAACGCGCAGCGTCGCGGCCGCTCGTCGGTGCAATCGCCGTCATCCAAGCTTCGCATCAACGTGCTGGAGGTCCTCCAGCGTGAAGGCTACATCCGCGGCTTCACGGAAGTGGAGAAGGATGGCCGCAAGGAGCTCGATATCGAGCTTAAATACTATGATGGCGCGCCCGTGATCTCCGAGATCCGCCGCGTGTCGAAGCCGGGCCGTCGGGTTTACTCGGCTGTTCGCGACCTGCCGCTCGTGCGTAACGGCCTGGGCATCTCGGTTCTCTCCACGCCGAAGGGCGTGATGTCGGACGCCGAGGCGCGCACGCAGAACGTCGGCGGCGAAATCCTGTGCCGGGTGAGCTGACATGTCTCGCGTTGGAAAGAAGGCAATCCCTGTCGCCAAGGGCGTCGATATCAAGGTCGGCGGCGGCCAGATCACCGTGAAGGGACCCAAGGGCGAGCTGAAGATGGCTCTGTCCGACGAGGTCGCCGTCAAGATCGGGAACGGCGAAGTCAATGTCGAGGCGCGCAATCCGAATGAGCGCAAGTCGAAGGCCATGTGGGGTACGACGCGCGCCAACATCCAGAACATGGTCACGGGCGTCACGACCGGCTTCGAAAAGAATCTCGAACTTGTCGGCGTCGGCTACCGCGCCGCGATGAAGGGCAAGGATCTCGAGTTGTCGCTCGGCTACTCGCACCCGGTCATCTACAAGGCGCCTGCCGGCATAACCTTCGCTTCGGCCAAGCCGACGGAGATCAAGATCACAGGGGCCGACAAGCAGGCGGTCGGCCAGGTCGCCGCCGAGCTCCGCTCGTTCCGTCCGCCCGAGCCTTACAAGGGCAAGGGCGTCCGCAAGGTGGGCGAGTACGTCCGCCGCAAGGAAGGCAAGAAGAAGTAAGCCATGGCCTCGCTTCAGCACAGAAACTTCGATCGCCGCGCCCAGCGCGTCCGTACGAAACTCCGCAAGGTCGCCGCAGGCAAGGCGCGCCTGTCGGTCCACCGTTCGACCAAGCACATCTCGGTTCAGGTCATCGACGACGCCAGGGGCGTCACCGTCGCTGCAGCCTCCTCGCTCGAAAAGGGCTTCAAGGGCGGCACCAAGTCCGAGGACGCGGCTGCTGTGGGCAAGCTCATCGCGCCGCGGGCCTCCAAGGCCGGCGTCACCGAGGTGGTGTTCGACCGGGGCGGGTACATTTTCCACGGCCGCGTCAAGGCGCTTGCCGATGCCGCCCGTGAGGGCGGTCTGAAATTCTAGGGAGTCGCGAATGGCGCGTGAAGGCGAACGTAGCGAACGTGGCGAGCGCGGCGGAGAGCGTGGCGAGCGCGGCCGCGGCCGTCGTCGTGAAGGCGGCGGCGAAGAGCGGGAACAATCCGAAATCGTCGACAAGCTGGTTGCAATCAACCGTGTCGCGAAGG
>CAZTMG010000054.1:2787-15390 GCA_964614815.1 uncultured Rhizobium sp.
GAACTTCGCGTTTGCGGCGCTCGTGGTGGTGGGCGACCAGAAGGGCCGTATCGGGTATGGACACGGCAAGGCTCGCGAGGTGCCCGAGGCGATCCGCAAGGCGACCGAGGAGGCCAAGAAATCGATGATCCGCGTGCCGCTGCGCGAAGGCCGCACGCTGCACCACGACACCCATGGCCGCTGGGGCGCCGGCAAGGTCATCATGCGCTCGGCTCCGGCCGGTACCGGCATCATCGCCGGCGGTCCGATGCGCGCCGTGTTCGACGTTCTCGGCATCCGCGACGTCGTCGCCAAGTCGACGGGGTCGTCCAACCCGTACAACATGGTTCGGGCCACGGTTGATGCGCTCAAGCGTCAGGCTTCGCCCCGTCAGATCGCGTCCAAGCGCGGCCTGAAGGTGCAGGACATCATCGCCCGCCGCACCGACGGCTCGGGCAATGCTGAAGTGGCGTAGGGCAGGAGCGCAAGATGGCCGCCAAGAAAACCATTCGCGTCAGGCAGGTGAAGAGCCCGCAGCGCCGTGAAGCCTCCCAGCGCGCGACCCTCGTCGGCCTGGGCCTCAACAAGATCGCGCGCGAACGCGAACTTGAAGACACGCCGGCCGTGCGGGGCATGATCGAGAAGGTCAAACACCTCGTCGAGGTCGTGAAGGCCTAGGACTGTTTCGCCGGCTGCTTCCCGAGGGAAGCGATCCGGTCTGGAGTGCAAGATGAAACTGAATCAGATCTCCGACAAAGAAGGCGCCCGCAAGAAGCGCATGCGCGTCGGTCTGGGCGTGGGCTCCGGCAAGGGCAAGACGGCCGGTCGCGGCGTGAAGGGCCAGAAATCGCGTCGAGGCGTCGCCATCAACGGCTTCGAAGGCGGGCAGATGCCGATCTACATGCGCCTCCCGAAGCGCGGTTTCACGCCGCACAAGGCGGCCGAGTACGCCGAGGTCAACATCGGTCGCATCGAGGAGGCCGTGAAGGCTGGCAAGCTCGATGCGCGGAAGCCGATCGATGCCGCCGCTTTGGTCGAAGCCGGCGTGCTGCGTCGCAGCAAGGACGGCGTCCGCCTGCTTGCAAAGGGCGACCTCAAGTCCAAAGTTGAGCTGGTCGTGTCCGGAGCCTCCAGAGCCGCCGTGGAAGCGGTGGAAAAAGCCGGGGGCAAGGTTACTGTGACGAAGCCGGCCGCCGCTGAGGCTGCCGAGTAGGCCTGTCCTGGTCTGTCAGGACGGGTGCGCGCGTGACTGACTCCTGCCTTTCCGGCAGCGTGTCGGGGACGCGATCTGGGAGGCGGGCTTAATGGTATCCGCGGCCGAGCAGCTGGCTCGCAACATTTCCTTTTCCACCTTCAGCAAGGCGAAGGAACTCCAGGCCCGTATCTGGTTCACGCTGCTGGCGTTGATCGTCTACCGCATCGGCGCCCAGATCCCGATTCCCGGCCTCGACATGGCCGAATACGCCCGCGCCTTCCAGGGCATGAAGGAGGGCATTCTGGGAATGTGGAACACATTCTCGGGCGGCGCCGTGGAGCGCATGGCCATCTCCGCCCTCAATGTGATGCCGTACATTTCGGCCTCCATCATCATCCAGATCCTCTCCACCGCCGTTCCGGCCCTTGAGCGCCTGAAGAAGGAAGGCGAGGGCGGCCGGAAACAGCTGAACCAGTACACCCGCTATCTCACGGTCGCCCTGGCGATTGCGCAGGCGTGGGGCGTGTCCGTCGCGCTCAACAATGATGTGATGGCCTACGAGCCCGGCCCGTATTTCATGGCCTCGACCGTGATCACGCTGGTCGGCGGCACCGTGTTCCTGATGTGGCTTGGTGAGCAGATCACCGCCCGCGGCGTCGGCAACGGCATCTCGCTCATCATCTTCGCCGGCATCGTGGCCGAGCTGCCCAACTACATCGTCCAGACCTGGTCGCAGCTCTATGCCGGCCAGCTCGATTTCATCGTGATTCTGGCGATCATCGGTCTCGCCGCGGCGATGGTGCTGTTCATCGTGTTCATCGAGCGGTCCCAGCGCCGTCTGCTGATCCAGTATCCCAAGCGTCAGCAGGGCAACCGGATGGTGGGGGGCGAGTCGTCCTTCCTGCCGCTGAAGGTGAATTCCGCCGGCGTGATCCCGCCGATCTTCGCGTCCTCGCTGCTGATGCTGCCGCAGACCCTCGCCAGCTTCAACAATCCGCAGGCTGCAGCCGCCTCGCCCAACGCGGATGCGGTCGCCCAGACCGGGTGGTGGGGCGAGGTGCTGGGATTCATTCAGGCCTATCTGGGTCCCGGCCAGCCGCTCTACATCGTGGTCTTCGCGGCCCTGATCATCTTCTTCTGCTTCTTCTACACGTCGATCGTGTTCAACCCGGAAGAAACGGCGGAGAACCTGCGCAAGTATGGCGGTTTCATTCCGGGTTACCGTCCCGGCAAGCGCACGGCGGAGCATCTGGACTATGTCCTGACGCGCCTCACGGTGATCGGTTCGATCTATATCGCGGCGGTCTGCGTCCTGCCGGAACTGCTGCGAAACGAGTTCAACGGCAGGTTCTATATCGGCGGCACCTCGCTTCTCATCGTGGTCTCGGTCACGATGGATACGGTTGCGCAGATCCAGTCGCACCTGATCGGCCATCAGTATGAAGGCATGATCAAGCGCGCGCGGCTCGGGGGTAAGAAGAAGTGAACCTGATCCTGTTCGGCCCCCCGGCCGCCGGCAAGGGAACGCAGGCCAAGAAGCTGGTGGCCGAACGCGGTTACATACAGCTGTCCACCGGCGACATGCTGCGTGCGGCGCGCACATCCGGTTCCGAGCTTGGCAGGAAGGTCGCGGCCATCATGGATTCCGGTTCGCTGGTCTCGGACGACATCGTGATCGCCCTGATCGAGGACCAGCTCGACAAGAATCCCACGGCAGCCGGCTTCATCTTCGACGGATTTCCCCGGACCATCCCGCAGGCCCAGGCGCTGGACGCCTCGCTCGCCGGCCGGGGGCGAAAGGTGGATGCGGTGATCCGGCTCAAGGTGGACGAGGCGGCCCTGATAGACCGGGTGACCCGGCGATTCGAGGCCGAAGGCCGCGCCGACGACAATCCCGAGGCTTTCAAGAAGCGCCTTCTGGCCTACAATAGCCAGACCGCCCCCCTGGTGGAGGTCTACAGGGGGCAGGGCAAGCTGACCGAAATCGACGGCATGGCGAGCGTTGAGGCGGTCGCCGCGTCCATTGCGTCCGTTCTGGACGCCGGGCTCCGTAAAAAAGCGAATTGAATCTGAAGGTCGTTCCTTGCCGGTCAAGGGCGGGAACAGGTGACGACAAAAGGGAAATAAGCGGTTGACGGGGCGAGTTCGCCCCATATAAGTAGCGGCCTTCGCGACGGGCCCATGTTTCGCCGCGCCGGCATGGCGTCGGGCGAGCATAAGCGTTGCGCAAGGCATTTCGAGAGAGTTTTTCGGGCTGGAATCCCGCGGCATGGGATTTCCGGCGGACGTTCAGGAGAGGCACTTGGCCCGTATCGCAGGCGTAAACCTTCCGACGGCGAAGCGCGTTGAAGTCGCGCTCACCTACATTCATGGCATTGGCCCGGCCAAGGCCAAGGAAATCATGGTCAAGCTGGGCATCGAGCCCGCCCGTCGCGTGAACCAGCTGACGGACGCCGAGGTTCTCAGGATCCGCGAGACGATCGACGCCGACTATCTGGTCGAGGGCGATCTCCGCCGCGAGGTCGCGATGAATATCAAGCGCCTGATGGATCTGGGCTGCTATCGCGGCCTGCGCCACCGCAAGGGCCTGCCGGTGCGCGGCCAGCGCACACACACCAACGCCCGCACGCGCAAAGGCCCGGCGAAGGCCATCGCTGGCAAGAAGAAATAGGATTGGACAATGGCTCGCGAAGCAGCTGGCGACAAAGGTCGGGTCAAGCGTCGGGAACGCAAGAACATCGCGTCGGGCGTCGCCCACGTGAATGCGTCCTTCAACAACACGATCATCACGATCACGGACGCCCAGGGCAACACGATCTCCTGGTCTTCGGCGGGGTCGATGGGGTTCAAGGGCTCCCGGAAGTCCACGCCTTACGCCGCTCAGGTCGCTGCAGAAGACGCCGGCCGGAAGGCCCAGGAGCATGGCGTGAAGACGCTGGAAGTGCTCGTGCATGGCCCGGGTTCGGGTCGCGAGTCGGCCCTGCGCGCGCTCCAGGCCGTCGGCTTCACTGTCACCACCATCCACGACACCACGGCCGTCCCCCACAACGGCTGCCGCCCGCCGAAGCGCCGCCGCGTCTGACGCTCGCTCGCATCGGTCTGGCAAAACTGAAGAGGTTCAAGCCATGGCGCTCCCCGCCGGTTCGGTGAACGACAAGAACTGGAAAGACCTGATCCGCCCCAACCGTCCGGTTGTGGAGCATGATCGTGACGCTGCCCGCAAAGCCAGGCTCGTGATCGAGCCGCTGGAGCGCGGCTTCGGCACCACCCTCGGCAACGCCCTGCGTCGCGTGCTTCTTTCGTCCCTGCAGGGCGCCGCGATCACCGGCGTTCAGATCGACGGCGTCGTGCACGAATTCTCGTCGATCCCGGGCGTCCGTGAGGACGTGACCGACATCGTGCTGAACCTGAAGCGCGTCGCGATCCGCATGGTTTCCGACACGCCGAAGCGCATGACTCTGAAAGCCTCGGGCGCCGGGCCGGTTCGCGCCGGTCAGATCGAGGTTTCGGGCGACATCGAGATCCTGAACCCCGACCACATCATCTGCCATCTCGACGAGGGCGCGGATATCCGCATGGAATTCACGGTCGCCACCGGCAAGGGCTATGTCCCGGCCGACCGCAACCGCCCGGATGACGCCCCGCTGGGCTACATCCCGATCGACGCCATCTTCTCCCCGGTCGAGCGCGTTGGCGTGTTCGTGGAGGACACGCGCGCCGGCCAGGTGCTGGACTATGACAAGCTGACACTCGAAGTGCAGACGGATGGCTCGGTCTCGCCGGAAAACGCCGTGGCCTACGCCGCGCGCATCCTGCAGGACCAGCTGCAACTGCTCATCACCTTCGACGAGCCGGTCGCCGCCTCGTCGTCGGACGACGAGCCGGACCTCGGCTTCAACCCCGTCCTGCTCAAGAAGGTCGACGAGCTGGAGCTTTCGGTGCGCTCGGCCAACTGCCTGAAGAACGACAACATCGTCTATATCGGCGACCTCATCCAGAAGTCGGAAGCCGAGATGCTGCGCACCCCGAACTTTGGTCGCAAGTCGCTCAACGAGATCAAGGAAGTGCTCGCCTCGATGGGTCTCCACCTTGGCATGGACGTTCCGTCCTGGCCGCCGGAGAATATCGAAGAGCTCGCCAAGAAATACGAAGACCACACCTGATACAGGAGCCGGCCTGCTGAAGGCTGGAGAGTACCATGCGCCACGGTTTTGCGCTCCGTAAGCTCAATCGCACCGCCTCGCATCGCAAGGCGATGTTCGCCAACCTGTCGGGCGCCCTGATCCGGCACGAGCAGATCACCACCACGCTCCCGAAAGCGAAGGAGCTCAAGTCGGTCGTCGACAAGCTCATCACGCTCGGCAAGAAGGGCGGCCTTGCCAACCGTCGCCGGGCTGCGGCCCAGCTCAAGGAAGACGATGTCGTGGTGAAGCTCTTCGGCCCCCTCGCCGAGCGCTACAAGACCCGCAATGGCGGCTACACGCGCGTGCTCAAGGCCGGCTTCCGTCATGGCGACAACGCCCCGCTGGCGATCATCGAGCTGGTTGACCGCGACGAAACCGCCAAGGGCGCTGGCGATCGCGCCCGCGCCGAGGCCGCCGCAGAGGCTGCCGGCGAATAGTCGGAACGGAACCGGAAATCTGGTAAGGCCGCCCCGTCCGGGCGGCCTTTTTCTTGTCCCGATCTGTCCTGAGCTTGCGCCAAAGCCTTGTTTGCGCCGGAATCCGGTTCCTATTTTCACGGTCGCAACTCTCCTGCGCCCTGCGCCGGAGCGTGTGGAGACAAGGCATGAACCGGCAGAACATTCTCCTTGTTGCCTCTGCAGCCATCGCCACGGCGCTTGCGATGCTGGCTGTGCCGGCCGTTGGCCAGCTTGTCAGTCAACAGGCCCCGCCGCCCCCGGTGGAGGCCGACGTCAATTCGGGCGGACGCCCGCAGGAGCTTGCGCGTTCCGTCCCCGAGTCGCAGGCGGCGGTCCAGCAGTCCTTTGCCCCGGTCGTCCGCCGGACGGCGCCGGCCGTCGTGAATGTGTACTCGTCAGTCAACATCACGCGCTCCACCTGTCCCTACGCCAACGATCCATTCTGGGCGCGCTTCTATTGCGGCCGCAATGCGCAGACGCGCAACGAGAAGGTGGACAACTCGCTTGGCTCCGGCGTCATCGTCGGCGCCGATGGCGTCATCGTCACCAACAATCACGTCGTCGAAGACGGCGAGGAGTTCCGCGTCGTCCTGAACGACCGGCGTGAGTTTCCTGCCGAAGTCGTGATGAAGGATGCGCGCACCGATCTCGCCGTGCTCCGTATCGATGCGGGCGGGCAGCCCTTGCCGACGCTGCCCTTCGCGGATACGCGCGAGCTGCAGGTGGGCGATCTCGTGCTCGCCATCGGCAACCCGTTCGGCGTGGGCCAGACAGTCACCAGCGGCATCGTCTCCGCGCTGGCGCGCACGGACGTCGGCGTATCGGACTATTCCTCCTTCATCCAGACCGACGCCTCGATCAATCCGGGGAATTCCGGCGGGGCGCTGGTCGACATGCAGGGGCGGCTGGTCGGCGTGAATTCCATGATCTTCTCGCGCGGCGGCGGATCCAACGGCATCGGCTTCGCCATTCCGGCAGAGATGGTGAAGCGCGTGGTCGATGCCGCCGTGCGCGGGGGCACGCTGGTTCGCCCCTGGTTGGGCGCCAAGGGCGAAGTGATCGACAGCGCGAAGGCCAGGGCGCTCGGGCTCGATCGTCCGCGCGGCGTGCTCATCGCCGATGTCTACGCCGGAGGGCCAGCCGACAAGGCCGGTCTCCGGGAAGGCGACGTGGTGCTCACGGTGGATGGCCGCGAAGTGTTCGATGACCGCGGCATGAAGTTCATCGCGGCCACGAAAGCCGAAGGCGAATCCGTCAGCCTTTCCATACTCCGCAACGGCCAGCCGCGACAGATCGCCGTGCGCCTCGCCCGGCCGCCGGGAACGTCGGAGGCTGAGCTGATGCAGGTGCGCGGCTCGAACCCCTTCGCCGGGGCCGTCGTCGTGGAGCTGACGCCCGCGCTCGCGGAGGAGGTCGGACTGGACGCCTTCAGCGGCGGCATGCTGGTCTATCGCGTGCCCGCGCGCACCATTGCCGGCAGCGTCGGCTTCCAGCCGGGCGACATCATCCGTGAGATCAACGGGATGGCGATCCGCACCCGGCGCGACTTCGAAAGCGCGCTCAACCGCGCCGAAGCGAACCCGCCGGCCACATGGCGCCTGGCGACGGAACGCAACGGACAGCGGATCGAGTCCGAGTTGCGGGGCCGTTAGACAGCTCTGGTCCGGGGCGGTCGCAGGGCCTAGATAGGGCGGGTGACAGACCTGTTCCAAGCCGCCGGCCTGACCGATCAAGCGCCCCGTCCGCTGGCGGACCGGCTGCGCCCGGAATCGCTCGAGGATGTCGTGGGGCAGGACCACCTGCTTGGGCCGGAGGGGCCCATTGGCCGCATGCTGGCGCAGGGCCGGCTGGCCAGCCTGATCCTCTGGGGCCCGCCGGGCACCGGCAAGACCACCATCGCCCGCCTTCTGGCAAGGCGGGCCCGGCTGGAGTTCGAACAGCTCTCCGCGATATTCTCTGGCGTGAAGGACTTGCGCGCGGCGTTCGAGAAAGCCGAAGGCCTGCGCGCCGTCGGGCGCGGCACGCTGCTGTTCGTCGACGAAATCCACCGCTTCAACCGCGCGCAGCAGGATAGCTTCCTGCCGTTTGTCGAGCGCGGCGTCGTCACGCTGGTCGGCGCCACCACGGAAAACCCTTCCTTCGAACTGAATGGCGCGCTGCTGTCGCGTACGCAGGTGATGGTGCTGAGGCGGCTCGATGAGGCGGCGCTCGGCCTTCTGCTTGCCCGCGCCGAGGCGCATATGGGCAGGGCGGCGCCGCTCACCGCCGATGGCCGCGCCGCGCTCATGGCGATGGCGGATGGGGATGGACGCTATTTTCTCAACCTTGTGGAGGAAATCTTCGCTTGGGGCGTCGCAAACCCCATCGACGCCAACGGGCTGATGGCGTCGCTGCAGAAGCGCGCGCCCGCCTACGACAAGGATCGCGAGGAGCACTACAATCTCATTTCCGCCTGGCACAAATCCACGCGCGGGTCCGATCCCGATGCGGCGCTCTACTGGTTCTGCCGCATGCTTGAGGGCGGCGAGGACCCGCTGTTCATTGGCCGCCGCATGATCCGCGCGGCGAGCGAGGATGTCGGTCTTGCCGATCCTACGGCGCTGATGATCTGCAACGAGGCCGTCGCAGCCTATGAGCGCCTCGGATCTCCGGAGGGCGAGCTGGCCTTGGCGCAGGCCGTGATCCACCTCGCCACTGCGCCGAAATCCAATGCCGCCTATACGGCCTACAAGGCCGCCCGCGCCGCCGCGCGCGAGACGGGTTCGCTCGCCCCGCCTGCCCATATCCTCAATGCGCCGACCAGGATGATGAAGCAGCTCGGCTATGGCGCCGGCTATGAATACGACCACGATGCAGAAGGCCAGTTCTCCGGTCAGGACTATTTCCCGGAAGGCATGGAGCGGCAGAGCTTCTACCAGCCCAAGGGCGCCGGCCGCGAAGGACCGATCCGCGAAAGGCTGATGGAGTGGGCGAAGCTCCGGCGCGAACGGTCTGGCGACTAGGCAGGGAGGCTGGCCATGCCGCGCCGGAACTATGAGGGTCGGCAGATCAGCGATGCGGATCGCGCCTATGTGCGCGGGCTCGTGATCCATGAGGACGCGGCCCTTCTCGCCTTCAACAAGCCTTCGGGCCTGCCCGTACAGACCCGCAATCCGGATGATCGCACGCTGGACGCCCTGCTGGCGGCGTTTGCCAGATCCAACGGGAAGCGGCCGCGGCTGGTCCATCGGCTCGATGCGCAAACCTCGGGCGTCCTCGTTGCGGCGAAAACGCAGCCTGCCGCAGCCATCCTCAGCGCGGCCTTCGCCGGCCGGGACGCCAGAAAGGTCTATCTCGCGATCGTCGCCGGGGCGGCTTTCGGGGCCCAGTCCGGACAGGTGGACGCGCCGCTTGCCCGCTACCGGGCGAGACCGGAGCTCGAACTGTCGCGCGTGGCGCGGCCGGGGGACGAGAATCCCCAGGAGGCGCTCACGCTGTGGCGCGTGCTCGCCTCGAACGGGGAGGTCCATCTGGTCGAACTGGCGCCGCAGACGGGGCGGATGCACCAGCTGCGGGCGCATCTTTCTCACATCGGACGGCCAATCATTGGCGATCCCTACTATGGCGGGACGAGCCTGCTGAAAGGCAAGGCGGCGCCAAGGCTCATGCTGCATGCGGCGAGCCTCGACCTGCCGCACCCCCTGGCGGGCGGGCGGGTGCAGATCCGGGCGCCCCTGCCGGAGGATTTTCGGGCCGTTCTTTCGGCCGCAGAGCTGGACATGCCCGCGCATCTGGCCTCCGCCGCCGGTTAGCCTTATGGACGGGCGGATGGTCAACCTGCTGCTCGTAACCCTCGGAGGCGGCCTCGGCGCCGCCGGCAGATTCGGCGTCTCGCTCGCCCTGCCGCTGCGGGCCGGCGAATGGCCGTGGGCGACATTCTTGGTCAATGTCGCGGGGAGCCTGCTGATCGGTCTCCTTGCCGGCTGGCTGGCGACGCGCGGAGACGCGGGCGAGCCTTGGCGGCTGTTCATGGGCGTCGGCGTGCTCGGCGGCTTCACGACCTTCTCGGCATACTCGCTGGAAACCATGCGCATGATGGAGCGTGGCGACTGGGTCGGCGCATCGACATATGCGATCGGGTCCGTGATTGCCGGGTTGGCCGCAGTGGCTCTTGGCCTGCTGGTTGCGAAGCGGGTGTTCGGGTGAGCTGGAATGTCGGGCAGGTCGTAAATCTCCGCGTCGATGCGGACGAGGACGAGACGCGTCTCGACCGCTGGCTGAAACGGAAGTTCCACGGCCTGACGCAGGGGCAGATCGAGAAGGCGTGTCGGACAGGTGAGATCCGCGTTGATGGCGCGCGCGCCAAGGCCAGCACACGCGTCAGGGCTGGCCAGACGGTGCGCATTCCGCCCATCCAGGCCGCCAAGGCGCAGGAGGACGAGACCGGCGAGAAGCCACGCGCGCGGGTCAAGACATCAGACGCCGACATGATGCGGTCTCTGGTGATCTATGAGGACGAACGGATCATCGCGCTCAACAAGCCGGCGGGCATAGCGACACAGGGCGGAACCGGAACCACGCGCCATATCGACGGCCTCTCCCGCGCGCTGGTGGCCGACACGGCGGAGAAACCGCGCCTGGTGCACAGGCTCGATCGCGAAACAAGCGGCGTGCTGGTGCTGGCGAAGACAGCGGGCGTCGCCAACCAGCTCTCGAAACTGTTCCGGTCGCGCGAGCTGGAAAAAATCTACTGGGCTGTCACGCTGGGCGTGCCGCATCCATCGAGCGGCGAGATCCGCGGCTGGATGGTAAAGTCGGGCGGGCCGGGCGGCGACAGGGAAAAAATGCGCCAGGCCCAGCAGAACGAGGACGGCGCCGTGCATGCCGTGACGCTTTACGCGGTCATGCAGAATGCGGGACGAAAGGCGGCTTGGGTGGCGCTGAAGCCGGAGACGGGGCGCACGCACCAGCTGCGTTTCCACATGGCGGAGATCGGCTGTGCGATCGTCGGCGATCGCAAATACACCTGCGATCGCGAGACGCCGCAGGGGCTGGCGGATGGGCTGCATCTTCATGCGCGCGCCCTGCGCCTCCCCGCAGCCGGCGGACGCTCCGTCGAGATCGTGGCGGAGCCGCCGCCCCACATGAAGCGGACATTCGATGTGCTGGGCTTCGATGAGGATGCGGCCGAAACCTTCTTCGACCTGCGCAAGCCGAGGCGGCCGCGATGAGCCATGAGGCGCTCGAACGCAGCCGGTCGCTGCTGGCGCGCGGCAAGAGCGGCGAGGCGGTTCTGCTGCTCAGGCAGGCCCTGGCGCAGGGAGGCGGGCCTGCGCTGCACGCAATGCTCGGATATGCGCTCTACCACGGCGGCCACATCGCCGAGGCGCGGTCCGTCCTGGCGAACGGCGTGGAGCGGTTCCCCTACGACCCTGGCGTGCAGGAGGCTTTCGCGCGCATCCAGTGGATGGATGGCGCGGGAGTCGCGTTTGCCGACAGCTTCATTGCTGCGGTCGAGGGACGGCCGGGCGACCTGCCGCTGCGGTTCAAGTGCGCCGAGGTGCTGCGGCTGGCGGGAGATGCGCCGCGTTGCGAGGCCCTGCTTCGCGACGGGCTGGCGCGGCATCCGGGGCATCCGAACCTCCTGGCGACGCTGGGCGTCCTGCTGGATGAGACCGGCCGGCTTGATGAGGCCCTTCAGGCGAACAGGAGCGTGGCGCAAGCCTTTCCTGACGTCGCCGTCCTGCAGCTGAATCTGGCGCATACGCTGATGCGCAAGGAACAGGCGGAGGATGCGCTGAAGATCCTGACAACGTTGAGGGCGCGCGAACCCGGCCTGCAGCTGGCCATCACCTATGAGGCGATGGCGCTGAAACAGCTGGGCGATGCGCGGCATGGCTGGCTGTGCGACTATGAGCGGCACGTGCAGGCCTGTGACCTGGCCGCGCCGGCAGGATTCTCCAGCGTCGCCGCCTTCAACGAGGAGCTGGCTGCGGCGCTGCGGGGAATGATGGACGCGTTCCATCATCCGCTGGAGCAGTCGCTGCGCGGCGGATCGCAGACGAGTGACAATCTGATCCACAGCGACCATCCGCTGCTGCGCGCGTATTTCGCGGCGCTTGAGGAGCCCATTCGCGCCTTCATCGCCGCGATCGGCGTGGAGCCGGGGCACCCGCTGTGGCGGGACCCCGCAGGACGGCCAACCCTGTCGGGGTGCTGGTCGGTGCTGCTGCGTCCCAACGGGTTTCATGTGAACCACACGCATCCGAACGGATGGCTGAGTTCGTCCTATTACGTCTCCCTGCCCGCCAGCGTGAATGCGCAGAGCCATGAAGGCTGGATCAAGTTCGGCGAGCCGCGCTGGCCGATCCCCGGGTGCGGGGTGGAGCGGATGGTGCAGCCGAAGGAAGGGAGGCTGGTGCTCTTCCCCTCCTACATGTGGCACGGAACGATTCCGTTCCCGTCCGGCGAGCGCCTGACCGCGCCGTTCGATGTGGTGAGCGCCTGAGGAATTGCAATGGATCATGCGAAAGGCGTGAAGGGCGAGACCGACCAGCGGCCGAAGCGCTTCTACAGTGAGGTTGCGGTCGCGGATGATGGCGGCGGCTGGCGCGTGACGCTGGACGGCCGCGCGCTGAAGACGCCGTCGGGCAAGCCGCTGGCCCTGCCGACGCTGGCGCTGGCCGAGGCGATCGCGGCGGAGTGGCGGGCGCAGGCGGAGCGGATCGACTTGCATTCCATGCTGCTGACGCGACTGGCCTATGGCGCGATCGACCGCACGGACGAGGCGTGGGCCGCGGCGGCGGAC
>CAZTMG010000055.1:0-15254 GCA_964614815.1 uncultured Rhizobium sp.
TTGCGCGCAACACGCAGATATTCCTGCAGCAGGAAGCCGGGACGCGCCGCTCGATCGACCTGTGGGGCGGCTCCTACTATGTCGAGCGGCTGACCGCGGACCTCGCCAAGCGCGCCTGGGGCCACATCCAGGAAGTGGAAGCCATGGGCGGGATGGCCAAGGCGATCGAGGAAGGCCTGCCCAAGCTGCGTATCGAGGAAGCGGCGGCCAGGACGCAGGCGCGGATCGACAGCGGCGTGCAGACCATCGTGGGCGTCAACAAGTTCCGCCTCAACGAGCCGGAAGATGTGCCCGTGCTGAAGGTGGACAACGCCAAAGTGCGCAGCCTGCAGATCGACAAGCTGAAGCGGCTGCGCAGCGAACGCGACGAAACGGCGGTTGCGCAGGCGCTGGACGCGATCACCAAGGCGACTGAAACCGGAACAGGCAACCTGCTTGAGCTGGGCGTCGCCGCCGCGCGCGCAAAAGCGACGGTGGGCGAGATCAGCTATGCGGTGGAGAGGGTCGTCGGCCGCCATCAGGCCGTCATCAAATCAATCCAGGGAGTCTATGCGCAAGGCATGACCGCGAAGTCCGACAAGGTTGCCGCCGCCCGCGCCCTCGCCGACGCCTTCGAGAAATCCGAAGGCCGCCGTCCGCGCATCCTGATCGCCAAGATGGGACAGGATGGACATGACCGGGGACAGAAGGTCGTGGCGTCGGGCTTTGCGGACCTGGGCTGGGACGTCGACATCGGACCCCTGTTCCAGACGCCGGCGGAGGCCGCACGCCAGGCCGTGGAGAATGACGTTCACATTGTGGCCGCGTCCTCGCTGGCCGCCGGTCACCTCACTCTGGTCCCCGAGCTGCGCGAGGCGCTGAACAGGGAAGGCCGGGACGATATCCAGATCGTCGTCGGGGGCGTGGTGCCGCCGCAGGACTATGACGCGCTGTACGCCGCCGGGGCGACAGCCATTTTTCCGCCGGGCACGGTCATCGCGGAAGCCGCGACCGAGCTGCTGGAGAAGCTGGCCGGCAAGCTGGGACACAATTCAAGGAATGCGGCGGCGGGCTGATGCTCGGCCCGGCTGGCGCCGGACAGGATTCAGCCTAGGTTAGGGATCAGGGAGACCTGCCATGAAACGCTTTCTTGGATCGCTCGCCTTCATCGCCCTCGCCGCCTGCACCAGCGGGCCGACCCGCTATATCCCGGCGCTCGATTCGGACGACATGGGCTATCGCGAGCAGCGGCTGGAGACGGAACGCTATCGCGTCTCCTTCCGGGCCAATCCGGATCTCAAGGGGCCACAGGTCGAGGACATGGCCATGCGCCGCGCGGCGGAGCTGACATTGCAGGCGGGCTATGGCTGGTTCCATGTGGTGTCGCGCCATACCGATCTTGTCGGCGGCAGCTACAGCCAGGGCGGCCCCACCATCGGGCTTGGCGGTTCGACGGGGTCCTACGGCTCCAGCCTGGGGATCGGTCTCGGCTTCAACCTCGGCGGCGACAGCCGGCAATACCAGTCGACACTGGAGATCCTGATGGGGAACGGCCCCAAGCCGGCCGATCCAAATGCTTATGATGCACGGCAGGTGCTCGCCAGGCCGATGCAGGACCTCTGACGCCGCCAGTTCTTGCGATCCGGACGCCTGTGACCCTTGACCTCTCCACCCGCGCCGGGCTCGGCCGCGCCATAACGCTGATCGAGTCGCGCCGTGCGGATCATCAGGCGGAGGCCCGGGCGCTGCTGGCGGAACTGATGCCGCGAACCGGACAGGCGCAGCGCATCGGCATCACGGGCGTGCCCGGCGTGGGCAAGTCGACCTTCATCGAAAGCTTCGGCGCAATGCTGACGGGCATGGGGCACAGGGTGGCGGTGCTGGCGGTCGACCCCACCTCGCGGCGCTCGGGCGGCTCGATCCTGGGCGACAAGACGCGCATGGCGAAGCTGGCGACGGATGACCGGGCCTTCATTCGCCCCTCCCCGGCCGGCGAGACCTTGGGCGGGGTCTCCCGCAAGACGCGGGAAACCATGCTGGTCTGCGAGGCCGCCGGGTTTGACGTGATCCTTGTCGAGACAGTCGGCGTGGGTCAGTCCGAGACGGTCGTGGCCGACATGGTGGATTTCTTTCTGGTGCTGATGCTGCCCAACGCAGGCGACGAACTCCAGGGCATCAAGAAGGGCGTGCTGGAGGTCGCCGACCTGATCGCCGTCAACAAGGCCGACATCGACGAGGCGGCGGCCAGGCGCGCCGCCCGGGCCGCTGCGGCCGCGCTGCGCATCATGGAGGCGGCAAGCCCGGATTGGTCTCCGCCGGTTCACATTGTTTCGGGATTCTCGGGAATGGGCCTGCCGGACCTCTGGGCGGCAATCGAGCTTCACCGGAAGAAAACCGAGGCATCGGGGAGCCGGGCCGCCCGGCGGGCGGGGCAACAGGTGCGATGGCTGGACGCCCTGATACGGGAAGGCCTGTCGGAGCGTGTTCTTGGCCGTCCCGATATTGCCGCCCGTCTTGCCGGGGTCCGGCAGGATGTCGCGGACGGGCGGATGCCGGCCTCGCTTGCCGCCGACGATCTGCTCGATTTCGCTTTCCGCTCGAACCTGCGCTGCAACTGACGCGGTCCGCTTATTGCCCGCCCCAGCGGCTCGGGTAGATGTGGACGCGTTGGATTCGGGAGGCTGCGGCCATGGCCGGCCGTGCGAACGGGTATCTTGCAGGAGTTGTGGCGGCCCTGGCGGTCTGGCTGACGCCCGGCCCGCCCGCGCATGCGCAGGAAACCGGCCGTCCGATGACGTTCGAATGGGGGGTGGTCTACGGCGACCAGCCCGCCATCTTTGCCGACGGTGATTTCACAGCCGAAACGCCGGCTGCCTTCCGGGCTTTCCTCGCCCGTTCTGGCCAGCCGACACGGGACCGGACGGTTTATTTCAACTCGCTCGGCGGCGATCTCAGCGCGGGCATGGAAGTCGGCCGTATCGTGCGGCGGATGGAGTTGAATACGGGCGTGGCCCGCAATTCCCGTGACCCGACCCAGGCGAACCTGATCGACCTCGATTTCAACAGCCGGGTCTATCCCGGCCACTGTGTCTCGGCCTGTTCGCTCGCCTTTCTCGGCGGAGTGAAGCGCGAGGTGCGGCCGGGTTCGATCTACGCTGTGCACCAGGTGAGCATGAACTGCGTCGACAAGCGCAAGGCGTTGTCGCAGTTCCCATGGGTGCCGATGCCGAATGTGAACTACTGCCCGGACCTCGACGAGGCCCTGACCATGCTGCAGGTCGCGAACGGCGTGGTGGTCGAGTATGTGCGCTCGATGGGCGTCGACCCGATCTTCATCACGGAGATGTCGCGTGCGGGGCCCGAGACCATCAACGCGCTGCCGGAAGACAAGCTGAAGGAATACAGGATCACCTACGAGTTCCGCACGGAATCCTGGGAATTCCAGACCGACAGCGCCGGCCAGTTCTTCCTGCAGTACCTCCATGGCGACCAGTGGCGCCGCGACAAGGCGGAAATCTACTGCAACCGGACCAATGCGCCCCGGCTCTATCTCTGGGTGGTGCATGACACCAATCGCGCCAACGGACCGATCGACGGCCAGCGCGTGGTCGATCTCGCGTCCAAGGGGCTTTCGGCCACCTGGCAGATGGACGCCCAGACGCCCGATGGCTTCGCCGACGTCCGGAGCGTGACGCTCCAGCCCTATGAGATCATCGAGCCGCCGAAGGTGACCGAACGCGGGCATATCGCGCTGACGATCGACTTGACGCCGCGCTTTCTCGATGTGCTGTCCGGCGCCAACCGGTTCCAGATCCTGACAACGCAGCCGGACGGGGCTTCCGGACAGGGTTTCAGTCTCATCACCATGAATCTCGACCGCGACAAGCTGTCAGGTATTGTGCGCTCCTGCCGCTAGCCAACAGCCGGAACCCGACGATGAACGAACCTATGTCCTGGCGCGCGGGCGGCTGCCATTGCGGCGCTATCCGCTTCGAGGCGCTGCTGCCGGATACGCTGGAGGTGGAGGACTGCAACTGCACGATCTGCGCACGGACCGGTTTCCTGCACATCATTGTGCCCGCAGCCCGCTTCCGCCTGCTCAGGGGCGAGGATCGCCTCACCTCCTACACTTTCAACACCGGAACCGCGAAACACCTGTTCTGCAATGTCTGCGGCGTGAAGTCCTTCTACGTCCCGCGCTCCAATCCCGACGGCTATAGCGTCAATCTGCGTTGCCTCGATGATCCGAAGGCCTTCGCCGAAGTCCGCATCGTCAACTTCGATGGACGTGACGATTGGAACAATCAGGCGCAAGCCATCGCCGGCAAGTCGAAGGTCTGATGCGATGGTCGACCGACCGGATTTCGAGCACATCTCGTCCACCGCCAACGAGACGGTAAAGTTGCTGCGGTCGCTCGATCGCAAGAAGGAGCGCGTGGAGACGGGTCTGTTTCTCGCCGAAGGCGCACGCCATGCCGAGGAGGCGCTCGCCAATGGCTGGGCGCCGGCCTATGCCTTCGCGAGCCAGGCGGCGCTGGAGAGGCCGCAGACACGCGACCTGCTGCTGCGCATGAAAGGCGCCGGCGCGCGCGTGCTGACAGGAACGGAGAAGATCCTTGCCGCACTGTCGCGCAAGGACAATCCGCAGGCCGTCATCTCGGCCTTCCGGCAGCGCATGGGCGTGCTGGAAGATATGCCGGTCGGCGGACCGCGCCGCTATGTGGCGCTCTACGAGGTGCGGGATCCGGGAAATCTCGGCGCGGTGATCCGCACGACCGACGCAGCCGGGTGCGATGGCGTAATCCTGCTCGGCAACACCTGCGATCCGTTCAGCGTGGAAGCCGTGCGGGCGAGCATGGGGTCCCTGTTCGCGGTGCGGATGGCCGCCGCTGGTTTCACGGCATTCGACGCCTGGCGCCGCAAGGCGGGCCTGCGCCTGATCGCGGCCTCGATGCGGGGCGACCATGCGCACGACAAGGCCAGGTATGGCGAACGCTCGGTAATCCTGATGGGGAATGAGCAGGCGGGCTTGCCCGTCGATGTCGAGAGCCGCTGCGACGAGCTGGCGCGCATTCCCATGATGGGCCGGGCCGACAGCCTCAACCTCGCCATCGCCGCCAGCATGATGATCTACGAGGCCTGGCGCGCGGACGGTTACAGGGGCGCGAACCGATGAGCGCGTCAGATTTCCTGATGCTCGTCAGCGATGACTGGAGCGACTACCAGCTTCTGGACTCGGGCGACATGCGCAAGCTTGAGCGCTTCGGCAAGGTGCGCGTGAACCGCCCGGATCCGCAGGCGCTCTGGACGCCGGCGCGTCCGGTCGAAAGCTGGAAGGCGGACGCCGTGTTCGCAGCCAGGACAGATGACGATGATCGCGGCGCCTGGACCTTCACCGGCCCGCCGCCGCCGGAGGATTGGCCGATCGGCTGGAGCGGGCTGAAGCTCAAGGCGCGGCTGGCGGCCTTCCGGCACATGGGCGTCTTTCCCGAACACTCGGTCCACTGGCGCTGGGCGATGGAGCAGGTGCAGGCGGCGAAACGGCCCATCAGGGCGCTCAACCTGTTCGGTTATACTGGCGTGATGACCTGCGCCCTGGCGAAGGCGGGGGCGGAGGTGGTGCATCTCGACGCCAGCCCGAAGTCCATCGCGCAGGGCAAGGAGAACGCGGCGCTGTCCGGCCTCGATGGCGCGCCGATCCGGTGGATCACGGACGACGCCATGAAATTCGTGGAGCGCGAACTGCGGCGGGGATCGAAGTATGACGCTGTCGTCCTCGACCCGCCCAAATTCGGGCGTGGACCGAAGAACGAGACCTGGCGATTCGAAACGGACTTCCCGAAACTGCTCCATCATGTCCGCGCCCTGATGAGCGGAAGGCCGCTGTTCGTGATAGCAACCGTCTACGCCGTGCGACTGAGTTACATCGCCGTGGGCCAGTCGCTGGCCGGCGTCATGGGCGGCGGCAAGGTGGCGTCGGGCGAGATGGCGATCCGCGAGGCTTCGGGCCGCGATGTCGTGCTGCCCACGGGCCTCTTCGCCCGCTGGACGCCCTAGGATCGCTTCACCTTCGAGATGACCGAGGTGAAGCTCAGCGCCGGCCGTCCATCCGCCGTGACGAGACCGCGGACATAGATCAGCCGCCCGCCAGCGCGCGTCACCTCGCCGGTCGCCTCGATCACCTCGCCCACCCGCGCCGATGACAGGAAGTCGCCGGACAGGTTCACCGTGACCGCCGGCTGTCCCTGCGTATGCTCCTCACAGATGGCGAAGCAGGCATAGTCCGCAAAGGTCAGGAAACAGCCGCCATGCATGAAGCCGCCGCCATTCATGTGGCGTTTCTCCGCCACGAAGCGGCAGATGGCGCGGCCCGCCTCGTCCCTCCGGTAGTAGAAGGGTCCCACGCCGGTTTCGAAGGCGTCATGCGGCCAGGTGCGCCAGCCCGCCCAGGGGCCGGTTTCGATCAGGACGGAGGCAGACATTAACGCTTCCCGGGAGGATGTTTCGCCTGTCCCTAGCGAGGGTTTTGCGCCTTGTCATGTCCCGCCTTGAATCCGCCCCCGGGATCGCGTATTGCCCTCACGCGCGACGACAGGGGTGTAGCTCAGCTGGTAGAGTACCGGTCTCCAAAACCGGGTGTCGTGGGTTCGAGTCCCTCCGCCCCTGCCAGTCGATCCTCCAGCCTTACATCGCCAGTCCCGGCCGGGCGGAGACCTTCTCTCGCCACGCCGCGATATTCCCGTGCTCTTCCCATGGCCTGAACTTCACCAGCTTGCCGAAACCCAGGGCGACATGGAGCGTGATGTCGGCGATGGTGAAGCGGTCGCCGGCGACATAGGGCGCTTCGCCGAGGCGACGGTCAAGGAAGGCAGCCGCCTTGCGGGCGCGTCCTTCCGCGATTGACGCCCATTCCGCGCTCTGCGGCTTTTCGAGTTCCGCCATCGCGGGGTGCGAGTTGCGGAACCAGCCGGCGATCAGCATGAAATAGCCCAGCTCGACGCGCCGGTCCCACATCTCGATGCGCGCCTTTTCCAGCGGCTCGCCGCCCATCAGGTTGGGTTCGGGATACAACCCCTCGAAATAGGTGCAGATCGCGCGGCTTTCGCTGATGCCCGTTCCATCCGGCAGCTCCAGCACCGGCACATGGCCCAGCGGACTCAGCCTGCGATAGTCGGGCGTCTGGTGCTCGCCCTTCATGATGTTGATCTCGACCTTTTCGACCCGGTCCCACACGCCCTTTTCCTGCAGGAAGTATCGCACGCGATCCGGGTTGGGCGCCATCCGCGCATGGTAAAGCTTCATCCTGTTCTCCCTGTCTGAAGACAGCCTAGCGCGCTCCGCGCGGCCCGCCAGCAGGTTTCCCGCCCGGTTGCCTGCCCCGTCCCGGACGATCGGCGCCGGGTTTCGCCTCGATCCGTTTGCCGGAGCGATGTTTCGGGGAAGGCGTGTCGATGAAGGACTCGAGTCCCTTGCGACGCTGCGGGCCATGCGCCGGCGGGCGCGTGCTGGCTGTCTGTTTGGGATGCTGCGGCTTGCCGCGCTGGACCTCGCGTCGCGTGAACGGAACGGGTCGCCGCTTCTCCGGAATATATGCGCCAAGTTCGGCCAGCAATTCCTCCGGCGGAACCTCTTCCAGCGCGCCGGGGCCGAGATCATCCAGCTGGAACGGTCCGTGGGACACCCGGGTCGGGCGGCTCGCCCTGAGACCGAGGCTTTCGAGCGCGCGGCGCACCTCGCGGTTCTTGCCCTCGGCCAGCGAGACGTGGATCCAGCAGTTGGAGCCTGTCACCCGGTCGAGCTTCGCGATGATGGAACGGTATTCGACGCCGTCGTACACGATGCCGTCGCGCAGGCGGTCCAGCTCCTCCTGCCTGATGCGGCCATAGGCGCGGGCGCGATAGCTACGCCTGAGCCCCGTCGCAGGAAGCTCCAGCGCGCGCGCCAGTTCGCCGTCATTGGTCAGCAGCAGCAGGCCCTCGGTGTTGAGGTCGAGCCGGCCGACCGTCACCACGCGCGGCATGTCCTTCGGCAGCGCATCGAAGATGGTGGGCCGTCCGTCCGGGTCCTTGTTGGTGGTCATCAGGCCGGCCGGCTTGTGATAGCGCCAGAGCCGCGTTGCATCCGGCCTGGCGATGGCATGGCCGTCAACGCGTATCTTCTCCCGGCCCGTGACCTTGAAGGCGGGCGTGTCCAGGACGCGCCCGTCTACGCTGACGCGGCCCTCGGCGATCATCCGCTCGACATCGCGGCGCGAGGCGACGCCCGCGCTCGCGAGGTATTTTGCGATGCGCTCGCCCCCGGCGAACGACTGGTCCGTCTCACGACGCTCCGTCATGGCTATTCCTTCCAGCAGGCCCTGCGCTTACGCCGTGCCCGCCGCAGGCGCAAGCGGCGTCAATTGCCCGCGCTGAGGCTCATCGAATAGGGAATGTAGATTTCGAGGTCGAGCGGCCCCACGGGGCGGGTCTGGGCTCTCTGTTCCATGCCTGTCAGCGACACCTTCACCGGCGAGTTGGGGCCGCCGAACGACGCCTGCATCAGCCGCACGTCCTCCGCAATGGCCGCGATCAGGGTCTGGCGGTGCTTCTTCGGCTCGGAGACGCCGAGGAACTGGCTGTCGCCAATGATGGCTTCGACCCGGCCGGTCAGCGGCGTCTCGCGCACGAAGCGCTCCGCCCGGTTGCGGATTGCGTCGAAGGTTTCATTCGGCTTCACCATCACCTTCAGCACGATGTCGATCCCCGAGCGATCGTCGCCCCTGTTGACGATCACCTCCTTGATGGCCGCTGTCTCCAGCGCGGCCGAATTGCCCGGCTGTCCGACTTCGACCGACATGTCCGGCGTGCGCGCGGCGCGCTGGGTGACCGTGTTGAAGGTCTGCGTGAGTTCATTGATGCGGGATTCCGCCGAGCGGGTGGCCGTCTCGTACCGGATCGAGAACAGCACGAAATCCGCCCGGACAACGATCGAGATCTGCGGCACGGACGTCTGCTGGCGGCTGACATAGTTGGCCTGGGCCACCATCTGGTCGCCGCGCACCACCTGTGCATGAGCCGCGGGAATGGCGAATGCAGCCAGCGCGGCTGCGATCATCAGGCGTTTCATGAAGTCCCTCCTTTGTCCCGCCTCCTGCGGGCGCGCCGCGCAGTTGGCGGACTGAAAACGGCGGCCTTCCGGCGGTGCCTTTCACGTTGCAGCGATCAGTTGCGTGGCGGCGGCTGGGGCAGCGGCGCGCCGAGAACAATGTTGTAGGGCACGAACATCTCAAGCTCCAGCGGCCCCACGGGCCGCGTCTTGACCCGGCTGGCAAGCCCCGTCAGCGACATCGCGGGCGGAGGCTGGCCGGGACCGGGCGTGAAAATCTCCTGCAGCAGCCGCACATCGGCCGCGATCTTCCGCATCAGGTCTTCCCGGCGCCTGGCCGGGTCAATGACGCCGATATACTGGTCGTCCCCCGTTGTGGCTTCGACCCGGCCGGAGACCTCGATCGTTGCGATGAAGCTTTCGGCGCGGGCGCGCACGCTGGAAAAGGCGTCGCCCGGCCGGACGGAGAATTTCAGCACGACAGGGATGCGCGAGCGCGCGCCGACCGACTCGATCGCTTCTTTCGCCGCCGCCGTCTCCAGCGGCGCCGAGTTGCCCGGATAGCCAACTTCCATCCGGACGCCCTGGGCGCGCGACGCCTTCTGCGACAACGCCGAGAAACTGCGCTCCAGCTCGCGCACCCGTTCCGGCAGTGAACTCGTCGCGCTTTCGAGATTGACGGTGAAGATCACGAAGTCGGCCGGGGCGACGATCGACACATAAGGCAGCGCCCCGTATTCGCTTTCATATTCGTCATCGCTCTGGATCTTCGAGCCGGTCACGACGATCAGGTCGTCCTGCGCGCGTGCAGGCGGCGGCAGGATCGCAAGTCCCAGGATCGCAAGTCCGAGACAGACAGCCTTCATCGACATCCCCCTGAAAGACTGACCCCGATGCAAGCACGCGCCTGCATCGGGGCCAAGCCGGTTTCTGCGTTGTGCGGTGCGATCAGCGCGCGCCGACCACTTCGGTCATCTTTTCGGCGGCGACTTCCGCCGCATATGCGTTGTCGCGGTACTTCTTGAACTCGTTCCGGGCGATGGCGCGGCAGTGCACCTCGTCCGGACCGTCCGCGAGGCGCAGCGTACGGATCGAGGCATAGGCGCGGGCGAGGCCAAAATCGCTTGTCACGCCGCCGCCGCCATGGGCCTGGATGGCGTCGTCGATGATCTTGCAGGCGATGCGCGGGGCTGCGACCTTGATCATGGCGATCTCGTTCGCGGCCACCTTGTTGCCCACGGTATCCATCATGTAGGCGGCTTTCAGCGTCAGCAGGCGGCACATCTCGATGTCCGTGCGCGCCTCACCGATGCGCTGCTCCCAGACTGAATGCTCTGCCACCTTCTTGCCGAAGGCCGTGCGCGACAGCAGGCGCTTGCACATCTTCTCCAGGGCGACCTCGGCCGCGCCGATGGTTCGCATGCAGTGGTGGATTCTGCCCGGGCCCAGACGGCCCTGCGCGATCTCGAAACCGCGGCCTTCGCCGAGGATCATGTTCTCGATCGGAACCTTGACGTTTTCGAGCAGGACTTCCGCATGGCCGTGCGGAGCGTCGTCATAACCGAACACAGGCAGCATGCGCAGCACCTTGATGCCGGGCGTATCGAGCGGAACGATGACCTGCGATTGCTGCTTGTGCCTGGGCGCATTGAAATCGGTCTTGCCCATCACGATGGCGACCTTGCAGTGACTGTCGCCAACGCCGGATGACCACCATTTGCGGCCATTGATAAGGTAGTGGTCGCCCTTGTTCTCGATGCGCGTCTCGATGTTGGTTGCATCCGACGAGGCGACCTGCGGCTCGGTCATCAGGAAGGCCGAGCGGATCTCCCCGTTCATCAGCGGCTTCAGCCATTTCTGCTTCTGCTCTTTCGTGCCGTAACGGTGGAAGACCTCCATGTTTCCGGTATCCGGCGCAGAGCAGTTGAACACTTCGGACGCCCAGCTGACGCGGCCCATGAGCTCGGCGAGCGGAGCATACTCCATGTTCGTGAGGCCGGCCCCGTGGAATTCTTCATCGTCATGCTCGCTTGGCGGCATGAACAGGTTCCAGAGACCTTCCTTCCGGGCGATGGCCTTGAGATCGTGCACGATCTGGGGCGTGACCCAGCGGTCGCCCTCCGCATGCTGTTTCTCGAACGTCGGGATGTTCGGATAGATGTGCTTGTCCATGAATTCCGAGACGCGACGGATATAGTCCTTGGTCTTTTCGCTGAATCGAAATTCATGGGTGCGTTCCTCTCATGCCCGGCCGCGCGGTTCAGCGCCGCGTCCCGTCAGTCAGGCCCCTGCCCGTCGGGTTCGCAGCCGCGCGGTTCTCACCTTGTGGTACAGCGTGCGTATCGCCGCCGCCGGGCCAAGGCAATGGGCGGCATACCGGGTTTTCGGATCGCACGCCGTCAACATAAAAAGCCGGAGAACCTGTTTCTTCTAGAAGCGGCCGTGCTGGCTGGCGCGGGTTGACCGCTCTGCCAGCAGGGACAGCTCGCGCCAGTAATAGCCGGCGAGCTGCACGATCTGGCCGCCGACGCTGTCTACCTTCCGCCCCGTCGCCTCGCCGCCGAGCGCCTCGTAGAAATCCCGCGCGGCCCCATTGTCCCGCAGCACCCAGACGCCGCCCGAGAACATGCCGCGGCGGATGCAATGATCCGCCGCCGCCTTCATCAGGCCGCGACCGACGCCGGCGCCGCGGTGCTCCTTGAGGACGTAGACCATGGTGATCTCGGCGTCCCACGGGGCAAAGGCCTCCCGCGACGCTCCGGCGGACGCGAACCCCACGATCTCCCGTCCCGAGAGGGCCACGAGCGTTTCCTCATCGAGATCCTGCCGCCGGCGATCGAGCTGGGCGCGCCAGCGCACGGCAAGCCGCTTCTCGGACAGCGCTTCCAGGAATGCGCCGTCCAGCAGGCCGCGATAGGCCTCTTTCCAGGTCTGCGCATGGACGCGGGCGATCCCGGCGGCGTCCGCCCGGCTGGCAACGCGAATGTGGAGCATGCCCGCGCCTCCTTCCGACTCGGCCAGAGTGAGCGGGAGCGCGGCGATAGGCAAGCCTGACCGGTTCGACTTCCTGCCGGACAATCGTTATGGCATCTCGCTGTCAGCGGCCCTGCGCTGCGATTCCGGATTGGGCGCCACCCCTCATGTCCACGGCCGTGACCGCCATCATCCTTGTGGCGACCCTCATTACCGCCGCGATCTCCGGAATTTTCGGCATGGCCGGCGGCCTGCTGCTGATGGGCGTGCTGGCGGCCTTCGTTCCGGTGGCGACGGCCATGGTGCTGCATGGCTTCATCCAGCTCGTGTCGAACTTCTCGCGCGCCCTCCTGCTGCGCAAGCACATCTCCTGGATGATCATCGGGCGCTATTCGGCGGGCGTCGCCGGGGCCATCGCCCTCATCGCGCTTGTCGCCTGGCGGCCGGACCAGCGCGCCGTGTTCCTCTTGCTGGGCTTGACGGCCTTCCTTGTCTGGATTCCCAAGTCCTGGGTCGAGATCAATGTGGAGCGTCGCTTCCAGGCCGAGACCTGCGGTTTCATGGTCCAGGCGCTGAACACGCTCGCGGGCGTCGCCGGTCCCCTGCTCGACCTGTTCTTCGTCAAGACGGAGTTGCCGCGCCAGACAGTCGTGGCCACGAAAGCTGCAACGCAGGTGATGGCCCATGCCGTCAAGATCGCGTTCTGGGGCTTCCCGCTGATCGGCATGCTGTCGCAGCCGGATGGCGCAGCAACAGCCAGCTTCCCGCCGCTCTGGACATTCGCGGCGATTGTCCCTCTATCGCTTTTCGGAACGTGGCTCGGCGGCCTCGTCCTCGAGCGGATGACGGACGCAAATTTCCGGAGCTGGACGAAATGGATCGTGACCGCGACGGGCGCTGTCTATCTCTTTCAGGGCGTCACGCTGGCCTGACGATCAGGCGCCGTCATAGGCTTGCTTGAGCCAGGCCTTCACCTCGGCGTCGATCTCGGCTGCGCTGGCCAGCTTCACGCGATGCGTGCACATCGCATTCCACGAGCCCGAGGCTTCGAGCCGCCCGGCGGGCGCCACGCCCTTGAGATTGAGCCCGAGGTCAAGCCGCGTCGCGGTCGACGGCTGGATCAGCCCGAACTGCTTCGAGCGGCGCAGCGATACGTAGGCTTTCTTCGGCGCGAACTCGACATCCTTGCCGAAGCCTTCGATCATCGTGGCTAGCTTGTCGTACATCGGCTTAAGCGCCGCCTTCGGTCCGGCATACTGCGCCGCGACCAGATCTTCCTCGTCATGGCTTCCCGCATCAGACGCGAGCGCCTTGTGCGCGACGAGATTGGCGAAGCCATGCGTCATGCCGTGATCGGCCTTCAGCATGCCGACAATCTCGCCGTGCTTCTGCAGCTTCGTCTTCTTCACCACCGCCAGCCACTGCTCCAGCGACTTGCCGGTCTTCTCCGGCAGGTTGGCGATCATGCTTGCGGTTGCGTCCTCGACCTTTCCCATCGAGCCTCTCCTAATCCAGCGGCCAGTTCTCGATTCGGCAGGCCTTCGGCGTCATCAGGCCCATGAGCGGATTGAGCATCATGACCATCCTGCCGGAGAAGGCCGGCTTGCCGGTCTCCACCAGCGCCTTGAGGTTCTGGATGATGAAGGGCCCACCCTGCGCCATCGACTTTTCGCTCTTCGTGCCGGCGGGCACGTTCGTCGTGATCAGCGAGAACTCCGTGGCGCCGCCTGCAACCTCTTTCAGTTCGTAGGTCACCGTGGAGGCCGCCTCGCCCGCATACTGCGTGAAGGCCATGGTATGCGAATAACGGTGCGGCGGGGAAAATTCGAGCACCTCGCCGACGACAGCGGCGAACTTCCGGTCCGGCGTCACCATCCGCATCCTGCGTCCCGGCTTCAGCCCGTCCTTCGTCTCGCACACGGCCCCGAAGAAGAACGGCAGCACGGCGTCCGTCTTCACCAGCGTGTTCCACACCGTTTCGATCGGCGCATTGATGACGATCCTGTAGACCTGCCTGCCGCCATTTTCCGAGGTTGTTTCGGCGTCTCCGCTCATTGCCCCTGCTCCTTCTTCTTCGCTGTCTCGAAAGCCGCCTCGGCGGCATACTTGATACCCGTGAGACGCCTGGCCCAGTGGCCGGAAAAGTCGTCCAGCCACCGGTCATTGATCATCTGGATCGGCGCGGCGTTGAGATGGAGCCGCCGGGTGCGCCCCTGTCTTTCCGACACGACCAGCCCGGCGCCCTCCAGCACGGCGAGATGATTCATCACGGCGATGCGCGTGACGTCGAACTCCTGCGCCAGCTCCCCCACCGCCAGCCCGGGCCGCACCTTCAGCAAATCCAGGATCCGCCGGCGCGTCTCATGGGCGAGCGCGTGGAAGACGGCGGACATGTTATCTTCTGTAGACATGTAATTACATAATTACATTCTGGGCGCCGCGTCAAGCGATGGCGCTGCATCGCCCGACGGCATCAGGCGCGCTTGCGCGCCCGCCGGCCGTCCTTGCCAGCCCTTCCGGCCTCACGCTCCCGCCGCGCCACGCAGGCCGCGCACAGGCACTTGTCCTTGCCGATGAAGGCGTCGAAATACTCCTTGCCGTAGTCGTAGGTGATCTCCTCCCCCGGCTGGATCACACGCAGCGACTTCACGAAGACCCGCCCGCGATAGACGTAGATCGTCCCATTCGGCTTGCAGGAATGGTTGGCATACCGCCCGATGTTCGAGCGCGGGGAGCCGTCCAGCGTATGCGTCTTCGAGAGATCGTAGAGATAGCGCGGCTTGCCCCGCATCGCCTCGGCTTCGGCGTTGGTGATGATCCGCCCCGTATACTCGAAGATGCGCACGCCCTTCGGGATCACCTCGGTTGCAAAGAGGCCCAGTCCGGTGCGCGCCCGGCCGATGCGGAAGGGATGTTTGGACATGTTCCTCGCCTAGACGCGGATTCGGCCGGTTTCAATCGCAGGCGTTGCCACGCGGGGTGCGGCTCCGGCTTGATCGCGCGACCCGCGCTGCTGCCACAAGGTCGGCAACAGCTGTGGCCGTCCGACGCTTTCCTGGCGGCGCTGTTCCGTTTATGTTCCTGCCGGCGCAATCGACTCGGCGCCCCCCTGTCTGGCACAACGAAAACGTCATCAGCTCCCCGGAAGCTCCATGTCATCCGAACCCAACGCCATACGCGTGCGCGGCGCCCGCGAACACAATCTGAAGAACGTGGAC
>CAZTMG010000056.1:0-1729 GCA_964614815.1 uncultured Rhizobium sp.
GATCAGCATCATCATCGCGTGCGCGAGCGGGTACCCCCCCGCCACCAGCAGTTCCAGCGCATTGTCCAGGCAGGCTGTATCCGACTGTCCATGCGGGATCAGCGGCCACATCTTGTCGAGATCCGCGCCCAGGAGCGCGCTCTCCATCGAGCGCCGCCGCGCATACATCCAGTTCACGTTGCCGCGCAGCGTGTTGATCTCGCCCGTGTGCGCGACGAAGCGAAAGGTGTTGGTCGAGAACCGCTGGTGGACCAGCGCCAGCGCGCTCTCGCACAGCGGATTGCTCAGGTCCCTGTAAAACGTTCCCACCTGGCCTGCGAGCAGGAGGCCCTTGTAGACGATGGTCCGCGTCGACAGCGACGGCATGTAGAACTCGGCCAGTCCCGGCAGGTTCTTCTTCTTGGCGATCTCGGCCAGCGGATTCTGTGTTTCCTTCCGGATGGCCAGCAGCTTGCGCTCGAACGCATCCTGGTCCATCGCGGGCGACCCTTTGGCGATGATCGCCTGCTTTATCACCGGCATGGAGTCGAGCACGGCCTTGCCGATGCCAGTCAGGTCGGTCGGCACGTCGCGCCAGCCGAGCAGCGTCTGCTTCGATTTCGCGAGATAGCTCGCGAACTGGTTCATCGCGAACTCGCGCGCCGCCTGGTCCTGCGGCAGGAAACACATGGCCACCGCATAGTCGCCCGGCTTGGGCAGGTCGACCTTCGCCGTTCTCGCCCAGTCGCGGAACAGGGGATCGGGAATCTGGATCAGGATGCCTGCGCCATCGCCCAGCAGCGGGTCGGCGCCCACGGCCCCGCGATGATCCAGGTTCACCAGGATTTGTAGCCCCTGCGCCACGATGGCGTTCGATTTTCGACCCTTCACATTGGCGACAAAACCGACGCCGCGGGCGTCATGTTCGTTGCGGGGGTCATAGAGACCCTGTGCGGGAGGCAGGCCTGGTTCCATGCGCGCAAACTCGTCTGGTCCACGATGAGCCTGAGCGCGTACCAGTCGGGCAAGGAATTGCAATCGAATAGCCGGGACTGCGGCAAGATTTGCGTCTGGATGCTCTGCGCCTGCCCTCCGCGCATCGCTTGTGCCTCTGCAAGCGATGTTCAGCTTCCGGCCTTCGCGCGGAAGCGACGCCCGCGGATACTGGCAAGCACGCAATCTCATGCCGCATGCATGTCATGACGGGAAATATCCTTCGTGAGGCTCGGTCTGGCTGGGATGCGCTCCGCCCGGTCCCGCCCGCGTCCGTGTCTACGACCCCTTGACCAGCAAGGCTCGCACCGGTGCGAAACTCCGCCGATGGACCGGCGAGGGGCCCAGCCGCCGCAGCGCTTCGAGATGCGCCGCCGAGCCATAGCCTTTGTGCCTGGCGAAGCCATACCCAGGATACTGGCTGCCCAGCTCCGCCATTGCGGCGTCCCGGGCGGTCTTGGCGAGAATGGAAGCGGCCGAGATCGCCGGCTCCAGCGCATCTCCGCCAATGATGCAGACGACCTCGCACGGCAGCTGCGGCGGGTCCTTGCCGTCGACCAGCGCCCGCGCGGGCGTCACGCCCAGTCCCTCGAATGCGCGGCGCATGGCGAGGAAGTTCGCCTGCCGGATATTGAGCGCATCGATCTCCTCAACGCTGGCCCAACCCAGGCTCCAGGCCAGCGCCTGCGCGCGGATCAGGGACGCCAGCGCATCGCGGCGTTTCTCCGAAAGCTGCTTGGAGTCGTTCAGGCCGGCG
>CAZTMG010000056.1:1744-11078 GCA_964614815.1 uncultured Rhizobium sp.
CGCGCCGGATCGAGCACGACCGCCGCGGCGCACACGGGGCCGGCCAGCGGGCCGCGGCCTGCCTCGTCAATGCCGCAGATCATGCGGGCGATGTCCATCCTCGCATCCGGCCAATGAGCAAACTATATAACCTGCAGGGACTAGACATGAGTCTGGCTCCCTCCGGCAACCTTACGAGACCCGCATGTCCACAGCAGACGTCATCCGCATCCACAAACATGGCGGACCGGAAGAAATGCGCTTCGAGCAGGTGGAGCTCGCCCCGCCGGAGCCCGGCTTCGTGCGCCTGAAGCAGACCGCCATCGGCCTTAACTTCATCGACGTCTACACCCGTACCGGCCTTTATCCTGGTCCGACCCCGGCCGTTCTTGGCGTTGAGGCCGCTGGCGTCGTGGAAGCTCTCGGTGAAGGCGTCACATGTCTCAAGCCCGGCGACCGGGTCGTCTACAACGGTCTTGGCGGCGCCTATGCCACGCATCGCAATGCGCCGGCCGATCGTCTCGTGAAGATTCCTGACGGCATCGACGACGAAGACGCCGCCGCCGTTTTCCTCAAGGGTCTCACCGTCTGGATGCTGACCTTCGAAATCCGCCGCCTCAATCCGGGCGAGACTATCCTCGTCTGGGCTGCCGCAGGCGGCGTCGGCTCGATCCTCGTTCCATGGGCCAACGCGCAGGGCGCGCGGGTGATCGGCGTCGTCTCCACGCCCGAAAAGGCTGCGCTGGCGAAACAGTATGGATGCTGGGAGACAATCCTTGCTTCCGAAGACGTCGCCGCCCGCGTGAAGGAGCTGACGAACGGGCAGGGCGTGCCCGTCGTCTATGACAGCGTGGGGAAGACATCAGCCGAGTCCAGCCTGCGGTCTCTGCAACCGCGTGGCTGGTTCATCACCTATGGCAATGCCTCGGGTCCGGCTGATCCCATAGCGCCGGCGCGGCTCAACCAGGGCGGCTCGCTCATCATGACACGGCCGGGCCTGTTCCACTTCACGAAGGCTCGCGCCGATCTCGAACGCGGCGCCGCCGCGCTGTGGGGTGCCATGCGTGCAGGCGTGGTGAAGGCCGATGTGCGCCAGCGCTTTGCCCTGAAAGACGCCGCAGACGCCCACCGCGCACTGGAATCCCGGCGGACGATCGGCGCCACCGTGCTGGAGCCGTAACCGACAATGGATCATCCGTTCCAGCGCTGGATCGATCTCGCACGCCCGCGTTCGCAGCTGCTGCGCACGCTTGTCGGCATGGCGATCGCCGCGGGCGTGTGGACGGCATGGTCCGCAATCGTCATCCTGATCGCCATCGGCGGAGGACTGACCACGGGCGAAAAGTTCTCTGTCGTGTTTGGCGACCTGTCTTTCCCGATCAGCTATCTTGACACCGTCGTGACGCTCGGGGTCGGCCTGGCGACCTTCTGGGGTCTGTGGTTTGGCGTCTGGCTCGCGCTTCGGCTGCTGCACAGGCGCAGCATCTCAACCGTGCTGGCTCCTGATGGACGGCTCCACATCCGGCATATGTTGACCGGGTGCGGGCTGGCCATTGCGTATATGGTGGTCGGGGCCATATCGAACGTGTTCACAGGCATTACACTGGCGCCCTCCGGCCTGCCGATTGAACAGTGGCTTGTCGCTCTCGGCCCGCTCGCGCTCCTGATCTTCTTCCAGAGCGCCGGGGAGGAGCTTCTCTTCCGCGGCTATCTTGTTCAACAGATCGCCGCCCGCGTTCCCCATCCCCTTGCGTGGGGTCTTCTTCCGGCGCTTGGCTTCGGCGGGGTGCATGCCTGGAATGGCGGCGGCGACATGCATTTCGCGGCCTACTACGTGATCGCGGCAACAATGCTGGGCCTTGTCATGACGGCGCTGGTCTGGCGCACGGGAAATCTCTCTGCCGCGATCGGCTTCCATTTCGCCAACAATGTCGGCGCGTTACTGCTGATCGGCGTTGGAGGCGCCGCGCCGCCGGTCACGCTTTATGTCGCGCCCTACGAAGCGATGATGGACGCTGCGCCAATGGACATGCTTGTCCTTGGCCTGCTGCTCGCCTTCGTGCTCTCGCCCTGGGCGCCGCTGCCGAAGGGTCAGGCCCTGCGCAGGAACCACATCCGCGCCGCGCCATAGATGCGATCGTCGAGAGCCGTCCAGCCGGGTACGGCAAGCTCCGGCTCGTCCGATCCCGTTTCGACGACGACCAGCGCCTCTGGCGCCAGCCATTGCCCCGCCGCCAGCTGCTCAATCGCCAGCGGCGCAAGCCCCTGACGATAGGGCGGATCGAGGAAGGCGAGATCGAACGGTCGACCGAGTCCAGCAGGCTTGGGGCCGAGGTCGGTCGCCGACCGTCGGTGAATGCGCGTGGTCCCGAACAGCTGGAACGCTTCCACATTGTCGCGGATACAACCGCGCGCCGCAGCATCGGTTTCAACGAACAGGCAGAACGCGGCCCCGCGCGACATCGCCTCGAAACCCAGCGCGCCGGACCCCGCAAACGCATTGATCACCCGCGCGCCCTCCAGCCCCGGAGCCCAGTCGGCATGCTGCAGCACGTTGAACAGGGATTCTCGCGCCCGATCGGAGGTCGGCCGGGTCCCGCGCCCATCCGGGGTCTTGATCGTGCGTCCCTTCAGTGATCCGCCAATGATCCGCATCGCCGCAGCGTCTAGCATCCCGCTCCCGAAATGCTATGGGGCGGCGTGAAGGTGAATGAGGATATCGATCTTGCGATGATGCGCCGCGCGCTGGCGCAGGCCGAGGCCGCCGCCGCTGCAGGCGAGACGAAGTGCCCGTCGGCGCCGTGCTCGTTGATTCCACAACGGGCGAGGTGGTTGCCGAAGCCCACAACCGGCCTATCGGTTTGCATGATCCCACAGCCCATGCCGAAGTGCTCGCCATACGCGCCGCGGCCCAAGCGCGGGGCAACTACCGCCTCAGCGGACTCACCCTCTACGTCACGCTGGAGCCTTGCGCCATGTGCGCCGGCGCGATCAGCCACGCCCGCATCGCCCGCGTGGTCTACGGCGCGGCGGACGAGAAAGGCGGCGCTGTCGCCCACGGCCCGCGCTACTTTGAGCAACCGACCTGTCATTCCCGCCCGGTCGTCGCCAGCGGCCTGCTGGGGGAGGAATCGTCTGCGCTGCTGAAGGCCTTTTTCCGCGCCCGACGCTAATTGTCCGCCTGCGGCGGAACCGTCCCCGCGAAAAGCGGCTGGAATTCCTTGCGAAGGTCCTCGCGGAACACCACCTGCGGAATGGTGAGCGTGTAGGGACCTTCCGCGTAGGATCCGACCACGTACGGATCGAAGTAGACATACACGCCGCCAAACCTGTCGGGGTCGGTGGAGGGCGCCAGCGCGATGCTTGCCTCCTCGATCTTCACGTTGGCGTTCGGCCCGGCGCAGACGATGGGGTCGTCGAAGATCGTGGCGGCGTCGATCGCCTTCATCTTCGCCGACTTCAGGGCTTCGCAGATCCCGATCACCAGGGCCGGAGACGGATTGCGGTCCGGGCGCAGCATGCTCGCGAACGTCAGCTCTTCGCCCGTGCTGGCGCGCGCGATGTGCGCCGCGGTCGACGTCATGCCGTGCGCGCCGCCGGTGTACTCGTATCTCTCGCCCTGCAGGCTGACGATGTCGCCGGCCCTGGCGGTGTAGGCCCACCGGGTTTTCACCTCCCATGGCAGCTCCGGCGCGCCCATGCGCCTGCGTTCGTCGAAGTCGGCGCGTGCGCCTGCGCGCATGCGGTCAAGCAGCGCTTGCGCCTCCTCGCGCAATGGCTTGAGCACGGGATCGTCTGCCGGTCCGGTCGGAAACGCGGCGCTGTAGCTCAGCGCAGGGTCCTCGAATGCGAGATCGTCATTCGCGGCCGCTGCCGACGAATCTGGCGCGGGCGGGGATGGCGCGTCGGTCGCTTCCGGCTGGTCGGGAGCTTCGGACTGCACATGCGCAATCTGATCCGGGGCTACGGTCGCGGCCGGGTTGTCCTCGTGGTTGCTGTTCGTGGAGATGAACACGGCCAGCAGCGCCGCCCCGATCGCCACGGCCGGTCCGGCGAAAACAATCGGGCCTGGCTTCCGCCTGCCGTTCGGGTCGTCATTGTTGACTGGCGCGTCGCTCAAGACCGGCTCCCATGACTCACGGACGAAGCATCGCTCAGATCGGCAACGCGATGAAGACCCAGCCTCCAAGGAGAAGCAGGCCAGCCTCGCGATTGGCCCGGAACAGCATCAGCGCCCGCTCCCCGTCCTCCGGATCGAGCCGAATCGCCTGCAGCAGCAGATGCAGCGCGAAGGGCGTGGTCATCGCTAAGCCCAGCCAGCCATCCGCAACGAAAGCCGCCGCGGCGGATAGCGCGATGCAGGTGAGATAGATCACGGCCACGGCCGGCTTGATCCGCGAGCCGAAGCGTCGCGCCGTGGACCGCACGCCGATCAACGCATCGTCCTCGCGATCCTGGATCGCGTAGATCGTGTCATACCCCAGCGTCCAGAACACCAGTCCTGCATACAGCAGCCCGTCCGCCAGCGTGAGCCCGCCGCGAATGGCCGCCGCGGCGACCAGTACGCCCCAGTTGAACGTCAGTCCCAGCCAGACCTGCGGCCACCAGGTGATCCGTTTCATCAGCGGATACAGCGCCACCATCGGGATCGACCCAAGCGCCACAAGCTTCGCCATATCTGGCAATGCCAGCAGCACGCCAAGCCCCGCCGCGCATTGGGCCAGAAGCCACGCCCAGGCCTGTTTCAGTGAAACCCGGCCGGAGGGCAGGGGACGCAGCGCCGTACGCGCCACCCTGGCGTCGATATCCCTGTCGAGAATGTCGTTGTAGGTGCAGCCCGCCCCTCGCATCGCCACTGCGCCGATCACGAACAGGAGCGCCAGCCATCCATCCTCCGCCGCGAGTCCGTTCGGGGTTCGCGCCAGCGCCAGCCCGATCAGGCATGGCAAGGCGAGCAGCCAGAACCCGGCCGGGCGATCATAGCGCGACAGCTGCAGGTAAGGCTGCGCGAAGGCAGGCGCATGGGCGACCCAGGAACCGCGAACGGCGTCGGCGGGAGCGCTGGAGGTCCGGGGATCGGTCACATGCAGTCCTTGGCAGATCAGCCCGACCGCTATAGCGCATGGGCATGAGCGCGACACCCCGGCTGTATGTCGCCCCGGCTCTGGTCGAGGGCGGGGAATTGGTCCTGGAAGGGGATCAGGCCCATTATCTCACGCGCGTCATGCGTCTCCGGGCGGGCGATCCTGTCCGTGTGTTCAACGGCCGCGACGGCGAGTTCGAGGCTGCCCTTGCGGCCAGCTCGAAATCTACCGTCACCTTGCGCCTGGCCAGCCGGACGCGCCCGCAGGCATCGGTTCCCGACCTGTGGCTGCTGTTCGCCCCCCTCAAGAAGGCCCGCACCGACTTCCTCGTCGAAAAGGCTGTCGAACTTGGCGCCGCCGAAATCCGTCCCGTCCTGACCGACCGTACGGACGCAGACACTGTTCGTACGGATCGCCTGCAACGCCTCGCCATCGAGGCTGCCGAACAGACCGAACGCCTCGACGTTCCTGTCGTGCGCGAGGCCGTGAAGCTCCACACGGCCCTTGAGCAGTGGCCAACCGACCGCATCCTCGTCTTCGCCGACGAGGCTGGCGACGATCAGGCTCGCCCGTGGGGCGGACAGGCGGGTCGGGCGCCTCCCATGGCCGATGTGCTGCGGGCGCTGCCAAGCGGTCCCGGTGCGGTTCTCGTCGGCCCTGAAGGCGGTTTCACGCCGGCGGAACGCAAGCGCCTGCGCGAGCTTCCCTGGGTCAGGCCCGTCGGTCTCGGTCCACGGATACTGCGCGCCGAAACCGCAGCCGCGGCGACGCTTACCCTGTGGCAGGCCCTGTGCGGCGACTGGCGAGCATAGCCGAACTCACGTGTTGGATAGTTTTCCTTCACGATTGGAACATTTGACGGGGTCGGCTGGCGCCCGTACTCCGGCGCACCTATCTGGCTGGAGGACGACCGGTCCGGGGAATAGCGCATGACCACACCCACTCGCGACGTCGACGAGTCTGCGCCCCGGATCAGCGGGAAGCGCGAACTTGTTGAACGACTGGCAAGCGGGTCGAGGCCGAGGGCGGATTGGCGCATCGGCACGGAACACGAGAAGCTGGGTTTCATCGAAAGGACGTTGCGTCCTCTTCCCTATGACGGGCCGGTTTCCATCCGCGCCCTGCTCGAAGGCCTGTCTGGCAGGTTCGGCTGGACGCCCATCCGGGAAGGCGAACACATCATTGGCGGCAAACGCGGCGGCGCCAGCCTCAGCCTTGAGCCCGGCGGACAGTTCGAGCTGTCCGGGGCGCCCCTGGAAACTATCCACGAGACCTGTCGCGAGATCAGCGATCATCTTCGCGAGACGAAGGCTGTCGCCGGCCCGATGGGCGCAGGATTCCTGGGGCTCGGCTTTTCACCGCTCTGGTCGTTCGATGAAACGCCCATGATGCCGAAGGGTCGCTATGGCATCATGAAGACCTACATGGAGAAGGTCGGCCGCCTTGGGCGGCAGATGATGTTTCGCTCCTGCACGGTGCAGACGAATCTCGATTTCGGTTCCGAGGCCGACATGGTGAAGAAGCTGCGCGTGAGTCTGGCGCTGCAGCCCGTCGCCACAGCCCTGTTCGCCAACTCGCCCTTCGCCGAAGGCCGAACGAACGGCTTCCTGTCCTATCGCTCGCATGTCTGGAATGACACGGATCCGGACCGCACAGGCATGCTGCCCTTCGTCTTCGAGGAAGGCTTCGGTTTCGAGCGGTATGTCGACTACGCGCTAGACGTGCCGATGTATTTCGTGCGGCGCGATGGGCGGTATCTGGACGCCGCGGGTCTTTCCTTCCGTGACTTCATGGACGGCAAGCTCCCCATCCTGCCCGGCGAGCGCCCCGCCATGGATGATTTCGACGACCACCTGTCGACCATCTTTCCCGAAGTGCGGCTCAAGACCTTCCTCGAAATGCGGGGCGCCGATGTCGGTCCGCAGGATATGATCTGCGCGCTCTCTGCTTTCTGGGTCGGCCTGCTCTATGACGATGTCGCGCTTGACGCCGCATGGGACCTCGTGAAGGACTGGACGGCGCCCGAGCGTCAGGCGCTGCGCGCCGCCGTTCCCGCCCTCGGGCTTAAGGCTCCTATCCGCAACACGGACGTCCTGGCTCTCGCCCGGCAGGCGCTTGCCATTTCCGCCGCCGGTCTTGCCCGCCGCGCCCGCCGGAATCCCGCCGGCAAGGATGAAGGCGTCTTCCTGGATCCCTTGCACGAAATCGCGGAAACCGGCGTCACCCAGGCCGAACGTCTCCTGACGAGCTATCGCGACGAATGGAACGGGGACATCACGCGCGTCTTCGTTGCAGCCCGCTATTGATCGCCGGGCTGCAACCGGATTCTGCATGCATTCGCGCATCAAAGCCTGTACGGGGTGATTCCTTGCCGCGAATCCGCCAATCACGGGGTTGAGCGTTTCTCGGCGTCGTGTTGATCATCCCCCCGAGAGAGAGCGCCGAGGGGCCCATGGAATTCTTCAACATCGTCGTCGTCGTCGGGCTTGTGATAACGGGCCTTACGGCGATCCCCGTTTTCACCCAGATGCGGCATCATCCGCGCGGGCTTCATATCCTGTTCTTCGCCGAGATGTGGGAGCGCTTCTCCTACTACGGCATGCGCTCCATCCTGATCTTCTATCTCACACAGCACTTCATCTTCAGCCAGGGCTTCGCCAGCTCGCAGTACGGCGCCTACACTTCGCTCGTGTACCTGTTGCCGCTGATCGGCGGCATTCTCGCCGACCGCTATCTCGGCACCAAGAAGGCGATCGCCTTCGGCGCGCTGCTGCTGGTCGCCGGGCATCTACTCATGGCCGCGGAAGGCAATTCCGCCTCTCAGACGCTCAGATTCGGCGGGCAGGAATACAGGTTCGAGGTCGACGGGCGCGGCGACCTGCGACGCACCTTCCTGCCTGTCGGCGAGACGCGCTGCGAGCTGAATGCGGCGGCTGACACGGATTCCGCCTGCACCATCAAGGCGTCAGAGACCGGCGATCTCGTTTTCGCGGGCCTTCCCGCCAACGCACCAATTCCCGCCGTGCTTCCGAAGGCCGAATACGAACTCGGCGTTGCCGATCGCAATCCGCTGTTCGTCAGCATTTTCTATCTGGCGTTGTCGCTCATCATCGTCGGGGTCGGTTTCCTGAAGTCGAACATTTCCGCCATCGTCGGCCAGCTCTATCCGCCGGGCGATCCCAAGCGCGATCCCGGCTTCACCCTGTACTATTACGGGATCAACCTCGGCGCCTTCTGGGCGACCGCGCTCTGCGGCTTGCTCGGCACGTCGGTCGGCTGGTGGGCGGGATTCGGCCTTGCCGGCGTCGGCATGCTGTTCGGATGGCTGGTTTTTACCCGCCGCCGACTCCTGTTCTGGACCAAGGGGCCCGCGCAACTGCCTGACGAGGTGGGCCAGCCGCCCGCTCCCGAGGACCTGAAGGCAAGGGGCCTGCTGGGGCTCAGCAAGGAAATGACCATCTATGTCGGCGGCCTGCTCGCGGTGGGCGTCGTCTGGCTGCTCGTCCAGTCCCCGCCGGCAGGAATGCTCAACACGCTCAACGATTTCACGCAGACGGCGCTCGGCTTCATGAACCTGCCGCGCCAGGACCCTGTCCATACCTTCTGTGTGCTGATGCTCGGTTCGATCGTGTTCCTTGGCTACATCTTTTACACGATGACCCGGATCAGCAGGGAAGAGGCGCAGCGCCTCGGCCTGGCCCTGATCCTCGTTGCGGCGGCAACCGTGTTCTGGACCTTGTTTGAACAGGCTGGCTCATCCCTTTCGCTTTTCGCCGACCAGAACACCCAGCTCCCCAGCGACGGCTTCATGACCGTCACCGCCGCGCAGACACAGTCCTTCAATGCCGGCTTCATTCTCCTTTTCGCTCCGGTGTTCGCAGCCCTCTGGGCGTGGCTGGGCGCGAGAAATCTCGACCCGAACCCGACGCTGAAATTCGGCCTCGGCATCATCCAGGTCGGCATCGGCTTCTTCATGCTGGTGCTGGGCGCGCAGTTCGTGAACGACCAGTTCCAGGTTCCGCTCATCTTCCTGATCCTGCTCTACATGTTCCATACCACGGGCGAGTTGTTCCTTTCCCCGGTGGGGCTGTCGGCCATCTCCAAACTGTCGGTTTACAAGGTGCTTTCGACCATGATGGCGATCTGGTTCCTTTCATCCGCATGGGCGCAGTATATCGGCGGCATCATCGCCGGCATGACCGAAACGGAATCCGTCGCAGGACGGGCGCTGAGCAATGAGGCCGCGCTCAAGGCGTCGCTGGACGTGTTCT
>CAZTMG010000056.1:11094-14594 GCA_964614815.1 uncultured Rhizobium sp.
CTGGGTCGGCGTCGGCATCGGCGTGGCGCTGTCGCTCGCCAGCTTCGCCCTGAAGCACATGGCCCATGGCGCCTTCGACGAGACGCCCGAGACGGAGGCGGCGCCGGCGTCGAAGCCTGCGGAGTAGGGCGGGGCGAACGCGGGACGAAAGAAGGCGCGGCGTCCAACCCCGACGCCGCCCCTGTCGTTCCTGGCTTGGGGCGGCGGGTCAGGGGTCAGACGTTCGCGCCGCCGACCGTGATCCTGTCGATGCGGAGTGACGGCTGGCCGACGCCGACGGGCACGGACTGGCCGGCCTTGCCGCAGGTGCCGACGCCGTCGTCCATCGCGAAATCATTGCCGATCAAGGAAATGTTGTTCATCACCGTAGGGCCATGGCCGATCAGGGTGGCGTTCTTCACCGGCGGGCCGACCTTGCCGTTCTCGACCAGATAGGCCTCGGTGCACTGGAACACGAACTGGCCATTGGTGATGTCCACCTGGCCGCCGCCGAAATCGACCGCCCAGATGCCTTTCCTGATCGAGCGCACAATCTCTTCCGGGTCATGTGCGCCGCCCATCATGAACGTGTTGGTCATGCGCGGCATCGGCGTGTTGGCGTAGCCCTCGCGGCGGCCATTGCCGGTGGCGGCGACCCCCATCAGGCGTGCGTTCAGCCTGTCCTGCATGTAGCCGACCAGCCGTCCGTCTTCGACCAGCACGGTGCGTTGCGTCTGCGTGCCCTCGTCGTCGAAGGACAGAGAGCCGCGCCGGCTGGCGATTGCGCCGTCGTCCACGATGGTCACGCCCTTGGCCATCACCTGTTCGCCGATCCGGCCAGAATAGACCGACGATCCCTTGCGGTTGAAATCGCCTTCCAGCCCGTGGCCCACCGCCTCGTGCAGCAGCACGCCCGTCCAGCCCGGTCCGAGCGCCACTTCCATCTCCCCCGCCGGGGCGGGAATGGCCTCGAGATTGATCTCCGCCTTGCGCATGGCGCGTTCGGCCAGAGCCTTCCAGCGTTCCGGCTGGATCCAGTCGTCATAGGCGGCGCGCCCTCCCGCTCCGGCGGAGCCGGTCTCGCGGCGTCCATCCTTCTCCATCGTCACGGCGATGTTGATCCGCACCAGCGGCCGCGCTTCGGCCACACTCGCCCCGCCGGCGCGGATGATTTCCACCGCCGTACGCGATCCGGACAGCGACACGGAGACCTGCACGACGCGCGGATCCTTCGCCCGGCACCATGCGTCGATCTCGGAGAGCAGCTCCGTCTTGGCTGCGAACGTAGGGGAGGCGGTAGGATCGACATCGGCATACAGCCGGCGGTTGACCGGGGTCGGGCTTACAGCCAGTGACCCTGCACGCCCGCGCTTGGCCGCAGCCGCCGAGGTCGCTGCGCGCCGCAGAGCGGCCTCCGATATCTCGCTGGCGTGCGCGTATCCCGTTGTCTCGCCCGACACGACGCGGAGGCCAAATCCCTGCCCGCTGTCGTAGGAGGCTGATTTCAGCCGCCCGTCATCGAACAGGAAGCTCTCCGATCGCACGGATTCGACATAAATCTCCCCGTCCTCGGCCCCGGCGAGGGCCTCCTCGAGGATGGAGGCGGCCTTGGCCACGCCGACCCCGGCCTCGTCGATCAGGCTGCGGTCGGACATGGCGCTCTCCCGGACTTGCAGACACCCTGCCTAGATAGGCGCGCGCCCCGCGCCAAGGCAACGCAAGGCAGGAAGGGCGCGGGTCGAATGGTCAGCTCCCAGCCGCCGGAAGCACAGTGAAGCGCGACATCTGGTCAGCCGCCTGCGTGAAGCCGGGTTGCAGCATCAAGGCCGTCCGGAAATCCTCGTATGCCTTCTGGAGATCGCCCAGCTTTTCATGGGTCAGGCCCCGGTTGTAGTGGCCGACGGCCCTGGCCGTCACCGATTCCGAGGCAACCCCCTCGTTCAGAGCCGCCAGCGCCTCGGGATAGCGCTTCAGGTTGTAGAAGGCTGCGCCGAGATTGACCTTGGCTTCCTTCAGGTCGGGCATGAGGTCGAGGCTTTTCTGGTAATCGCGCAGCGCCTTCGTGTTGTTTCCGCTTCGCATATGCAGAATTCCCCGGTTTGTGTGGGTCGCCGCCTTGTCGCGACGGCTCAGCCGTTCCTGCTGCAGTGCGAGGTTGCAGATTTCCAGGGCCTGGATCGAGGGGAGCCTGCCGGTTTCGGCCGCTTCGTAGCAGGCTTGCCCGAGGCCGCCGCCGATGACCGTCACGGCGCCTTGGGCCAGCGCTGCAGACGGCGCTGTCAGGGTGACGCAGATTGCCCAAATCCCCAATCGAAACCGGGTCCTCATCTTCCCAACTCCTTGAGCCTCTGATAGCGACCACGCGCCATCCGAACGAATCGGCCCGCCTGCGACACTATGCGTCCCGGCGGGTCGGGACGTGATGGTGGCGGCGGGCAACATATCACGCTAAAGGCCCGAATTCACGCATCTGGCTGGAGGATGTGGATAAAATGCTGAGAGCGGCTTGGAGACTCGGAGCGCTCGGCGCGGCCAGCCTTGCGGCGGTCGGGTCGGCGTGGGCGACGCCCGTGCCCGGCGGCATCGACTTCCAGACCCCCGTCACCGAGACCGCCAGGAAGGTTCACGCCTTCCACAACGAGGTGCTGATCATCATCGCGATCATCACCGCTTTCGTGACCGCGCTGCTGTTGTGGGTCATGATCCGTTACAATCGCAAGGCAAATCCGACGCCCCGGAAATTCAGCCACAACACGGTGATCGAGATCATCTGGACCGTGGTGCCCGTGCTGATCCTCGTCTGGATCGCCAAGGGTTCGTTCCCGCTGCTGTACGAGCAGGACATTGCCTTCAATGGCGAGCAGGTGCCGGAAGAGCAGGTCGTGGACATCAAGGTCTACGGCAACATGTGGTACTGGGACTACACCTACAACCAGAACACCGACAAGGAATTCGTGATCGAGAGCCGCATGCTGCGCGAAGGCGATCCTGATCGCCCGCTGGTTCCTGCGCGGGGCGACATCAAGCAGCTCTCGGTCGACAACCCGATGGTGGCGCCGGCCGGCCGCTATGTTCGCCTCAAGGTCACCGCGCGGGATGTGATTCATGCGTGGGCGATGCCGCAGTTCGCGCTGAAGGTCGACGCCGTTCCCGGCCGCCTGAACCAGCTCTGGTTCAAGGTCGACCAGCCCGGCATCTACTATGGCCAGTGTTCCGAGCTGTGCGGCAAGGACCACTCTAACATGCCGATCGAGCTGTGGATCCTTCCGCAGCAGCAGTATGATGCGTGGCAGGCGGCGGCGCAGGCCGACCCGGCCAAGGGCGGCCGGGCGTATCTGGACAGCCTGCCGCGCCCGGGCGCGACGCAGATCGCCTCGGCGCAATAAGGATCAGGGAGCCGTTCGATGTCGAGCGATGCCAAACACGCCGCCGGTCACGGGTACGGTCAGGCCCACGATCACGCGCATGACGATCACCACCACGATCCGAAGTGGTACAGCCTGTCGCGCTGGCTGTTCTCC
>CAZTMG010000056.1:14604-14861 GCA_964614815.1 uncultured Rhizobium sp.
AACCACAAGGACATCGGCACGCTGTACCTGATCTTCGCGCTCTGCGCGGGCGTGGTGGGTTTTGTGTTTTCGGGCTTCATGCGCGCAGAGCTGGCCGAGCCGGGCCTGCAGCTGTTCAACGGCACCGCCTTCGGCGGCTTCTTCGGAACCGAGCACAACTACAACGTCATCACGACCATGCACGGTCTGATCATGATCTTCTTCATGGTCATGCCCGCCCTGATCGGCGGCTTTGGCAACTGGTTCGTGCCGTTGAT
>CAZTMG010000056.1:14894-15165 GCA_964614815.1 uncultured Rhizobium sp.
ATGCCGCGCATGAACAACATGTCTTTCTGGCTGCTGCCGGCGTCGTTCTTCCTGCTCATCCTCTCGATGTTCGTGCCGGGTCCTCCGGGCGACACGGGCTTTGGCGGGGGCTGGGTTCTCTATCCGCCTCTCTCGGGGGCAACCGGTCACCCGGGCCTTGCGATGGATCTCGTGATCTTCTCGCTGCACATTGCGGGCATCTCCTCCATCCTGGGGGCCATCAACTTCATCGTCACCATCCTCAACATGCGCGCGCCGGGCATGACGCTGC
>CAZTMG010000057.1:0-7961 GCA_964614815.1 uncultured Rhizobium sp.
GCCCGCCCGCCTGCCGGCGTCGGTCTCCCGTGGCCGCGCGTCTGGGCCGCGGCCGCGGAAGGACGGGCTGCGCCTCAGTCGGCGTCCCGCGACTGCTCCTTGAGCGGCTGGCTCTCCAGCTGGATGTAGTTCTGGATGCCGATCTGGCTGATCAGCTCGAACTGCGTCTCGATGAAGTCGACATGCTCCTCCTCGTTGTGGAGGATCTTGTTGAACAGGTCGCGTGAGCCGTAGTCGCGCACCTTCTCGCAATGCTCGATGGCGTCGCGGAGGACGGGGATGGCCATCTGCTCGGTCTTGAGATCGCATTCGAGGATCTCCTTCACGGTCTCGCCGATCAGGAGCTTGCCGAGGTCCTGCAGGTTCGGGATGCCTTCGAGGAAGAGGATCCGCTCGATCAGCCAGTCGGCGTGATGCATCTCCTCGATCGATTCCTCATGTTCCTTCCTGGCGAGTTCGGAGACGCCCCAGTCGCGCAGCAGGCGAGAGTGCAGGAAATACTGGTTGATGGCCGTGAGCTCGTTCTTGAGCGCCAGGTTCAGGAACTCGATGACCTTCGGATCGCCCTTCATCGGCTGGCTCCCTGAGCTGTCGACCGGCGACGCCCCGATGGCGGCCAGGCTGCCCCTAACGGGCAACACTGCCAAAAACCCCGACTCTTGACGGTTTGCAAGTTGTTTTTATTGGAAATTTTTGCGAATGCGAAGCCGTTGCGTTCGCACCGGTCCTATTCGGCCGCGAGCAGGGGGCGATCCTCGCCGAGCGACGCGCCGACCTGCTCCCGGATCATGCCGCAGACCATCTCGCAGCACTTGCCGCAGTTGATGGTGGTGTCGTGGTGACGGTGGACCTGCGCGGGAGAGCGGGCGCCCGCCGCGATCGCGTCGTTCACCTTGGACGTGTTCAGGCCACGGCAGAGGCAGATGATCATGCGTCCGATTTGCAATGGCTGCGAATGATTGTCAATCACCGACAACCGTCGGAGTGCACGCCACGGCGCCGCAGTCGCCGCGCAGGCGCGTCCCGACCCCGCCAGGCCCCGGCTTGCGGGGGAATTGACGATCTATACGGGTTTCCCCTCGCGGAGCTTGAAGCCGATGGGATGCCAGGGGCGGGGTTGGCCCCCCTAACTGTTGCCGCGGCGATGGCGGCAGGTCGCGGGCGTGTTAAGGCGCAGGTCATGGATATCGTCATCACCGCGATGATCGTCGCGATCATCGGCCTTTCCGTCCTCCCCTTCTTCCTGCTCGGCAGCGCCTTTGGCGCGCCGGGGCGGGAGAGGAAGGCCAGGGATGACGGGACGGGGCCGGTCGTTCCCACGCCGACCGACGCCGGCGGGCCCTTTCCGGACCTCGGCGCGGGCGGGAAGAAACGCGATTCCGACACGGACTTCGACACGAGCCGCGACTCCGATGGCGGGGATGGCGATGGCGGGGTAGACTAAGTCGCAGGAGTTCCTTGGGTTTTTGCCGATTTCTCCGGCGTGTCCCTGCCGCGTTCGCGCGAGTTGACAAACAAGCGGCCCAGCTATAGCTGCACGCGTTCGTTTCTCAGACCTAACTCTGACCGAGAAAGGCTCCGCGAGGGAGCAGATGACAACCGTTTCTGTAAAGCCGGCTGACGCCGTGAATAAGTGGGTAGTGATCGACGCCGAGGGCGCGGTGGTCGGCCGCCTGGCCTCCTACATCGCCCTGCGCCTGCGCGGTAAGCATCGCGCGGACTACACGCCGCATGTCGATCTCGGCGATCATGTCGTCGTCATCAATGCGGACAAGGTGGCGATGACCGGCCGCAAGCTGACGCGGAAGGAATATCACCGCCACACGGGTCATCCGGGCGGGATCAAGACCACGACCCCGGCGAAGATCCTGGCGTCCAAATTCCCGGAGCGCGTTGTCGAGCTCGCCGTGAAGCGCATGATGCCCGGCGAGAGCCCGCTGGCCCGCAAGCAGTTCGCGAAACTGCGCGTGTATGCCGGCGCGGAGCATCCGCACGCCGCCCAGAATCCTGAAGTCGTGGACTTCAAGTCGAAGAACACCAAGAACGTGAAAGTCGCCTGATCATGGCTGAAGCCGTCGAAAGCCTGAGCGCCATCAAGGACCTCAACGTGAAAGCCGCGGCGCCGAAAGCGCCGGCGGTCGCCAAGATCGACAAGCTGGGCCGCTCCTACGGCACGGGCCGCCGCAAGACGGCGACTGCCCGCGTCTGGGTGAAGCGCGGCACCGGCAAGATCACGATCATCGACCAGAAGGGCAAGGCGAAGGACATCGAAGAGTATTTCGCGCGTCCGACGCTGCGCCTGATGATCCGCCAGCCGCTGGAAGCCGCGAAGCGTGAAACCGAAGTTGATGTCATCGCCACGGTCAAGGGGTCGGGCCTCACCGGCCAGGCCGGCGCCGTGCGCCACGGCATCGCCCGCGCGCTCGTCGAGTTCGAACCGGAGCTGCGCACCGCGATGCGCCCGGGCAAGTTCCTGACGCGCGACCCGCGTGCGGTCGAGCGCAAGAAGTACGGCAAGGCCAAAGCCCGCCGCTCCTTCCAGTTCTCGAAGCGCTAGTCCGCCTCGATATCCGCCTTTCGAGGGGCGCTTCGGGAAACCGGAGCGCCCTTTTGCTTTTGGAGCCACACGATGGCTTTGCACGTCACGATCCGGGAGCCGGGAAAGCATTGGCGCAATGCCGCGGTCGTTGCGCTTACCGTGCTGCTATCGCCGCTTCTCATCGTTTTCGGACTCATGGTGATGCTTGTGATGTGGCCGATCCGGAAGCTGTTTCCGCCAAAGCCGTTGTCGGCCAAGTCCATGATCGACGAACTTGACCGCATGCTGCACGGGCCGACCGACTATGACATCGACGACGGCTTGCAGGTCATCGCCCGATGCGACTTCAACAGCATGCAGCTTGAACAGTTGAAGCAACGTGTGCTGCGCGTTGGTCCTCCGCCTTGGACAGCCGAAGCAATTGACGAACTCAAGGCCGTACGTGACAGCGCAAGGGCGCTGTTCGCAGGAGACGCCCAATGACCGCCAAAGTCTTCATTGATGGCGAGGCCGGCACCACCGGCCTGCAGATCCGGCAGCGGCTGGAGAAGCGCCGCGACCTTACCGTGATCTCGATCGACCCGGAGCGGCGCAAGGATCCGGCCGCGCGGGCGGACATGCTGAACGCAGCGGATGCGGTGATCCTGTGCTTGCCGGACGATGCGGCGAAGGAAGCGGCGAGGCTTGTCGAGAACCCCAACACCGTCATCATTGATGCGTCGACGGCGCATCGCGTCGATCCGCAATGGGTCTATGGCTTTCCGGAGATGGCGGACGGTCACCGCGTGCTGATCGCGCGCAGCAAGCGGATTTCCAATCCGGGCTGCTATCCGACCGGCTTCATCGGCCTGATGGCGCCTCTTGTTCATGAAGGGCTGATTCCCGCGTCGACGCCGGTCACGGTCAATGCGGTGTCGGGCTATACCGGCGGCGGCAAGGGGCTGATCGAGGAGTTCCAGGCGGAACCTCGGGAAACCACCAATGATGCGTTTCGTACATACGGTCTAACGTTGGCGCACAAGCATGTGCCGGAGATGACGAAGTACTCCGGCCTTGCTCACGCGCCGGTGTTTGCGCCGGCGGTGGGGCGCTATGCGCAAGGCATGCTGGTGGAGGTTCCGCTGCAGCTGTGGGCCGTGCCCGGCCAGCCTTCGCCAAGGCGGCTGCGCGAGGCTCTGGCTGATTTCTACCAAGGCGAGCGCTTCGTGACGGTGGCGGGCGAGGACGAGATCGCTGCGCTGCAGAAGGCGCGCGCCGGCGCAGGCGGCTATGTCCAGGCGCTCGATCCCGAGGCGCTCAACAATACCAACCGGATGAAGCTCTACGTCTTCGGCAACGAAGCCGCGCAGCAGGTCCGGCTGGTCGCCCAGCTCGACAATCTCGGCAAGGGCGCGTCAGGCGCTGCGGTGCAGAACCTCAACATTGCGCTGGGACTGGACGAGGGCGCGGGGCTCTAGGCCGCCGCGATCGCGCCGCTTTCTCGGGCGTGGTCGAGGGCGTCGAGCTTGTCGAGCAGGTATTCGAGGTCGGCGCGCGGGATGGCCTGGAACTGCGTGAGGACGCGTTCCACCATCCTCTGGCGGAAGCGTTCCTTGTCGCCCGGCCCGCCGTCGAACTCGGTCTTGTGGTAGATGTCGATCGCAAGGCGGAAGGCGGTGAACATGCCGCTCGGCAGTCCGGCGCGCTCGAAGATCGTCTTGAGCCCCAGCGTGCCGGCGTCGTGGATCATCAGCCAGGCCTTGTTGCGCGGCACGCCGGCGAGTTCGGCCAGCGCATATTCGACAAAGCCCATGTGCCCGAGGCAGAGCGCGCGCATGATGATGGACGGGGTCAGGCGGCCATTGAGGGCGAGCTGTTGCACGAACCGTTCGGGGTCGCGGGAGAGCCCGGCTTGCTCCACGAGGTCGAGGGTGGCGCGCTCGCGGGCGCCGGCGGCGATCTCGATCGCCAGCTGGGGCGGCAGCTCATGCGTGTTGACGAGACGGTCGAAGAGTTCGCCGGAGACCATGTTCACCAGCTTCTCGGTGACATGCATCGGCAGGTGGGAGCGCGAAATCATTGCGCCCTTGATGTCATTGTCGTTCGCGAAGCGCTTGAGCACGCCGGCATAGGCGTCGTCGGAAAAGGCGGCGCCTTCGTTGAGGGTGACGGCCTCGACCGCTTCCTTCGAGCCGTAGAGAGCGATGACTTCGGTGAGTCCCTCGCCAAGCGTGGGGCGCTGGGCGATCGCCACCTGCTTTTCCGACGAGCCGGACAGCACGATCTCGACAAGATCCTCATCGGTGATGACCGGCGAGTTCCTGAGGACGGGGACGGCGATGATATCGAGGTCTTTCGCCAGCCTAAGGGCGATGTCGCGCGGCAGCTTCGGCGAATTGCGCAGCGTGACGGCCAGCGCGCGGCGCACAAGCACGGCGGCGTCCGCGCACATGAGATCGAGAATCTGGCGGGCGCTTTCCTGGTCTTCCGGCGACAGGTCCGTCGTGTCGATCCGGCGGCAGATCTTGTGCGCAGCATTGGCGCGCGCCTCGGCCGTCTCGCCGCGCACGAGGCGGCGAATGTCGTCCTGCGTCAGCGAGGTCCGCATGGTCGCGATCGTCATTTTCCGTGAGCCTTCCGCCGTCGAGTGGCTTGAACTCATGCAAAAAATGACAATTGCTGGCCCGGGTTAATACATGTTTACGCCTGAGGCGCGCGTGCCCGCGTCCGGCGAACGACCGGGAGGCGCGAATGCTGCTCAGGGGCGTGAAAGTCATTGAACACGCTACGTATTTTGCGGCCCCGGGAGCTGGCGGGATTCTTTCGGACTGGGGGGCGGAGGTCATCAAGATCGAGCCGCCCGGGGGCGATCCGGTCCGCTCCAACTTCCCGACACGGGGGACGGGCAAGGAACACCTGACCGACAATCCGGCCTTCGACGGGGACAACCGGGGCAAGAAGTCGATCGTCGTCGATGCGCGGACGGAGGATGGCCGCGAGATCATCCGCAAGCTGGCGGACACGGCTGATGTCTTTCTCACCAATGTGCGTCCGGGCGGCATCGAGCGCTCGGGGCTGAGCTATGAGATTCTCTCGAAGCGGAACCCCCGGCTCGTCTACTGCGCCCTGACCGGCTACGGGCTCGAGGGGCCGGACGCCAACGCGCCGGGATTCGACGTGGCGAGCTTCTGGTCGCGCTCGGGACTGGCGCGGCTCACGGCGCCCAAGGGGTCGGAGCTGTTCCCGGTGCGCACGGCGGCGGGCGACCACACCACGTCCATTGCCGCGGTCGCAGCCATCAATGCGGCGCTGATCCAGGCCATCAGGACGGGCAAGGGGCAACTCGTCGATGTCAGCCTGCTGCGGACAGGCCTCTACACGATCCACACCGACCTTGCGATCCAGCTGTTCTTCGGCCGCATTGCTTCGACGCGGCCGCGCGCCGAGGCCTACAACCCGCTGACCAATTTCTTCCGCACCCGGGACGATCACTGGATCTGCATCGTCGCGCGGGCCGGCAAGGCCGACCTGCCGCGCATGGCGCGGGCGCTGGACCTGCCGGGCATCGAGACCGATCCCCGCTTCCAGGACGGCAAGTCCCGCCGCGATCACGCGGCGGAGATCACCGCCATGTTCGACGAGGCGTTCGCAAGGTTCACGCGCGACGAGATCGCTGCGCGCCTGACCGCGGAGGAGATCGCCTGGGCGCCGGCGCAGACCCTGGCCGATGTCGCCGCCGACCCGCAGGTGCACGCCGCGGGAGGAATCGTGCAGACGCCGGGCAAGGACGGCGAAGGCTCGTTCCCCTCGCCGGCGGCGCCGGCGCGTTTCCATGGCGTGGACGACGGGCCGAAAGGTCCGGGGCCGAAGCTGGGCGAGCACACGCGCGAGGTGCTGGAATCGCTCGGCTATTCCGCTGCAGACATCGCGGCGCTGTATGAGAGCAAAGCGGTGGCTTGAAATGGGCTTGGTTGCGCCTCGAGGAATGGATCTGCTGACTGATGCGCGCGCCCGTCTTAGCGTAAGAATTGGAGGACTATTGGTCTTCGCCAGGAATGTGCCCGCCGCGATTGTTCGATACTGTCATCCTCTGTTGATCGAAGACGAAGATCCCAACTTTCAGTTCACGTTCGCGGGGTCGTCGCTGCTGCTGAATTATGCAGGTCATCGCTTTCAGCTTTCGACTTTACACCAGTTCGAAAACCTCGAGCGGACTCCTACACAGGCTCGCCTTGTCGACTTGGCTGACGGTCACTCGTTTCTGAGGCCGGTCGCTGCCTACAAGCCGCGTGTTGCAGATGGTTTTGACAGCATGCTCGATTTAAATGTTGCTCGCTACGATCTCCGCTCGCGGGCAACAGTTGATCGAAGGTTTCTCAATGCTACTGACCTATCGATGGGATTCGACGCTGCTAGGGGTGCGCACGAGTTGATGGCACACTTTGTCATTGGCTATCCGGGACAGGGCTTGGGATACGTACTGTCGGAAAGCGGCAATGCTCTTGCGCGACTGGATACTCGATGGGCGACGGTCTCCCTTGTCGCCAATGATGGCACAATGGAGGCACTATCACATCGGCGCTATCTGAAGTCCGAAAAGATGAACCTCAATCCGGAGGGCCTTAGTGGTGCGCCAGTGTTCTCACTGTATCGCAATGAGGAGTGTTGCCATCTCGCATTGTCTGGCATTGTCACACATGCCAGCAAAGCGGGATTGTTTGCGATATATCCGGCAGAAGCCATACAGGAGATGCTGAACGACATCGTGGCCGATCTGGACGACTTGCTTTAGACGTGAGGGCCTTTAGCCCTTCTTCTCCTGCAGGCCGAACAACGCGCTCATCAGGCTCGACGTCATCGAGACCGCGCCGAGATGCGCCTGCAGGAGGGCTTCGGGATGGCTGAGCGCTGATGGCGGCGGGAGGCCGAATTGCGCGGCTGGGACCTTGCCGCTGTCGGCATCGCCAATGGCGGCGCCCGTAAGCCGGGCATAGAGCTGCGCCGGGGTGAGGGTCGCGCCATCCTTGCCGCGGAAAACGTTTTCGTTCGCGAGTGCGGCGCTCGGGAAGAGGTCGGCGGCGGCGACCGCGCGGTTGGCGCGTGCGGCCTCGACGAGGCGGGCTGCATCCGACGCGCCCATGAAATGCGCCGCGTAGAGTTCCGCGGAGGTGGCGGGCCGGCCGAGTTTCTTCTGCAGGATCTTTGCGTTCTCGCTTGCGAGTTCGCCCGCCATGACTGAGGACAGCCTCGCATCCTTGCGCAGATCCAGCGCCTGCTGGCGGCTGAGCCTGTCAGTCTGCACGCCGTATCTCGCGCCGTAGCGTTCCAGCATGCTGAGCCAGGTGGCTTCGGTGAACTGGAAGAGGCCGGTCGCCGTGGAGGTTCCCGCCCTGGCGTTGGGATCGAAATTGCTTTCGCGCTGGGCTGTCTTCACGAGAAAATC
>CAZTMG010000057.1:7982-10063 GCA_964614815.1 uncultured Rhizobium sp.
CAGCGCACGCCGGTGCTGGCGGACGCGGCGCGCAGGGCGGACATGACGTCTGCGCGCGTTGCGGAGGCTGCGTTGGCGCCGATGGCGTCTGTCACGGGGTGAGTCCTGAAGCTTCAGACCACCACGCCGATTTATGGTTAGCGAGACGTTAACGTCTCACAGTTCGATGGTCCTGACGCCCCTGGGGCTTGCGGCGAGGGCCAGCTTGCCGGCCTTGAGCTTCAACGCCTTTTCGCCAAAGAGTTCATAGCGCCAGCCTTTCAGGGCGGCGATGTCCGGCTCATTCTCGCGCGCGAGCGTTTCGATATCGGCGGCGTTGGCGATCAGGCGTGTGGCGACGCCGGCGTCGTCCGAAACCTGCTTCAGCAGAACCTTCAGCAGCTCCACCATCGCGCCCGGCGGCGGGCCGAAGCGTTCGGGCTCTTCCACGACAGGGGCGAAGCGGGCCGGGTCTTCGATCGCCTCGTTGATGGCCTGGAGCAGGCTCTGTCCGTAGCGCGACTTGCCGAAGCCCTGCTGCACGGCGCGCATGCGGTCGAGCGCCTCGACGGTGCGCGGCTTCTGCTGCGCGATTTCCTGGATGGCGTCGTCCTTCAGGATACGCTGGCGCGGCTTGTCGCTCTCCTGCGCCACACGCTCGCGCCAGGCCGAGACATTGGCCAGCACCGCGAGATAGTCGCTGCGGTACTTGCGGATCTTGAGGCGTTTCCACGCGGTCTGCGGATCGAAAGCGTAGTTTTCAGGGTCGACCAGCGCGGCGTGCTCGTCCGCGATCCATTCCATGCGGCCCTGTTTCTCGAGCTTTCCACGCAGGATCCGGTAGATTTCGCGCAAATAGACGACGTCGCCGCGCGCATAGGCCAGTTGCTTCTCGGTGAGCGGGCGACGGGCCCAGTCCGTGAACTGCGAGGATTTGTCGACCGTGCCGCGCACGAGGCGGGAGACCAGATTCTCGTAGCTGACCGAGTCGCCAAGGCCGCAGGCCATGGCCGCGATCTGGGTGTCGAACACCGGTGTCGGCACGTGGCCGATCAGGCGGGTGAAGATTTCGAGATCCTGCCGCGCGGCGTGAAACACCTTTGTCCGCGAGGTGTCGGCGAGCAGACGGTTGAGCGGGGAGAGGTCGATGCCCCTGGCCAGCGGATCGACCAGCACGTCATAGTCGGAAGAGGCCACCTGGATCAGGCAAACCTGCGGCCAATAGGTCGACTCCCGGTGAAACTCCGTGTCCACGGCGAGGAAATCGCCCTGACCGAGCCGTTCGCAAGCCGCCGCCAGGGCCGCCGTATCGGTGATCAGGCGGATTTCCCCTGCGTTCGTGTCTTTCAATCCATGGCTCCCGGACCGGCCCCAGGTCAGAACAGAATCAGACTATGGGCGATATTGACAATGTTGACGGCGACATGCGCTTGTCCGCCCGTTCAAGCAACCCATTTCCCCCGGATTTTGCGGGAAAAGCAGGAGTTTTGCCCCGATGCATGCCTACAGGACGCATACCTGCGGCCAGCTGCGCGCGGAGCATGTCGGGAATACCGTCAGGCTGTCCGGCTGGGTCCACCGCAAACGGGACCTGGGCGGCCTTCTGTTCATCGATCTGCGGGACCATTACGGCATCACCCAGTGCGTTGTGACGCCTGCCAACCCGCATTTCGCACGCCTTGAGCGCATCCGCGTCGAATCCGTGATCTGTCTCACGGGCGAGGTGGTCGCGCGCGATCCCGGCACGGTGAATCCGGCCCTCGCCACGGGCGAAATCGACCTCAAGGTGAAGGAGCTGACAGTCCTTTCCGAAGCCGAGGAGCTGCCGCTCCCGGTTTTCGCGGAGCCGGACTATCCGGAGGATGTGCGCCTCAAGTATCGCTTCCTCGATCTGCGGCGCGAGACGCTGCACGCCAACATCGTGAAACGCACACAGGTCATCGCCTCCATGCGCCGCCGGATGCACGAGGCCGGCTTCACCGAATATTCGACGCCGATCCTCACCGCATCCTCGCCCGAGGGCGCGCGCGATTTCCTCGTGCCCAGCCGCATCCACCAGGGCAAGTTCTTCGCGCTTCCCCAGGCGCCGCAGCAGTACAAGC
>CAZTMG010000057.1:10089-14877 GCA_964614815.1 uncultured Rhizobium sp.
CAGATCGCCCCCTGCTTCCGCGACGAGGACCCGCGCGCCGACCGCTTGCCGGGAGAGTTCTACCAGCTCGATCTGGAAATGAGTTTCGTCACGCAGGAAGACGTGTGGGACACCATGGAGCCGGTCCTGCGCGGCGTGTTCGAGGAGTTCGGCGGCGGCAAGCCTGTCACCCAGAAATTCCCGCGCATCCCCTATGACACGGCCATCCGCAAGTATGGCTCCGACAAGCCGGACCTGCGCAACCCGATCGAGATGGACAACGTCTCAGAGCATTTCCGCGGCTCGGGCTTCAAGGTCTTCGCGAGCATGCTCGAGAAGGACGCGAAGAACGAAGTGTGGGGAATACCCGCGAAGGGCGGCGGCAGCCGCGCCTTCTGCGACAAGATGAATGCCTGGGCCCAGCAGCAGGGCCAGCCCGGCCTCGGCTATATCTTCTGGCGCGAGGGCGAGGAAGGCGGCGCCGGCCCGATCGCGAAGAACATCGGCGTGGACCGCGCCGAAGCCATCCGCCGGCAGTTCGGACTCGAGGTTGGCGATGCGGTGTTCTTCGTTGCAGGCCTGCCCGCCAATTTCCACAAGTTCGCCGGGGAAGCGCGCAACCGTGTCGGCGCCGAGCTGGGCCTGACCCAGCCAGACCAGTTTGCCTGCTGCTGGATCGTCGATTTCCCGTTCTACGAATGGAACGAGGACGAGAAAAAGATCGATTTCGCGCACAACCCGTTCTCGATGCCGCAGGGGGGCCTGGAAGCGCTGAATTCGGGCGTCGATCCGCTGACGCTGAAGGCCTTCCAGTACGACATGGTCTGCAACGGCTACGAGATCGCGTCGGGCTCGATCCGTAACGCGTCGCCGGAGGCCATGGTGCGCGCCTTCGAGATCACGGGTCTCACCAGGACGGATGTCGAGGCGCGGTTTGGCGGCATGTATCGCGCATTCCACTATGGCGCGCCGCCTCATGGCGGAATGGCGGCGGGCGTGGATCGCATCGTGATGCTGGTGTGCGGCGTCCAGAACCTGCGCGAGATCACGCTGTTCCCGATGAACCAGCAGGCGCAGGATCTGCTGCTGGGGGCGCCCAGCGAAGCGACGCCAAAGCAGCTGCGCGAACTCGGCATCCGGCTCCACGAGAAGCCGAAGACGGCCTGACGCTATCCCTTCGCGCGCCTTGCGAACGCCAGCCGCTGGCCGTGCTGGGTGAATTCGGGCGCGAAATAGGGAGGCAGGGTCGAGGCGACGTCCTGCGGCGTGGGAAGGGTGAGCTGATCCTCGCCCGGCATGGCCTTGAAGCGCATCTCGGTGCGCACGGCGCCGGGATCGAACAGGTTCACGCGGATGGGCGTGTTCTCGGTCTCGTCGGCATAGCAGGCGATCATGGTTTCGAGCGCCGCCTTGGTCGCGGCGTAGACGCCCCAGAAGGCGCGCGGACGGGGCACGACGCCGGATGTCACGAAAACGGCGCGGCCGGCGTCGCTCATCCGCAGCAGCGGATGCACGGCGCGGATCAGGCGCCAGTTGGCGCTGAAATTGACATCCAGGGTTTCCTGGAAGGCGGAGGGAGATATCGTTTCCAGCGGTCCGAGCGTGCCGAGCACGCCGGCATTGCCAAGAAGGCCGTCGAGACGGCCGAAGCGATCCAGCAGGGCGCCGGCAAGCCGGTCGATCGCGTTCATGTCGCGCATGTCCATCGGGATCAGCGTGGCGTTCCGTCCGGTGGCGGCGAGGATCTCGTCATCCAGGGTCGTGAGCGCCTTTTCAGAGCGTGCGGCCGCGATGACGTGGTTTCCGGCCCTGGCCAGCTCCAGCGCGGCGGCGCGGCCAATCCCTCTCGATGCGCCGGTTACGAGGATGATCCGATGGTTCGTCATGGCGGCGGATTAGCGCAAATGCGCGCAGGAGGCCACCCGGCTGAACGGCCGGGACGTCGATCAGTCATCCAGCAGGGACAGCTGCTGCTCCTTGGACGCCATGTCATGATCGCGATCGACCAGCCGCGTCGGATAGTCGCCCGTGAAGCAATGGTCGGCGAACTGGGGCGCGCTGTCGTTGCGCTTGTCGACGCCCAGCGCCTCATAGAAGCCGCCGAGAGAGATGAAGGCGAGGCTGTCGACCTTCAGGTAGCGCCTCATCTGGTCGATGGACATGGAGGCGGCGATCAGTTCCTCTTTCGAGGGCATGTCGATGCCGTAGAAGTCGGGATGCTTGATCGGCGGGGAGGCGACGCGGAAGTGGACTTCCGACGCGCCGGCGTCGCGGATCATCTGGACGATGCGCTGTGACGTGTTGCCGCGCACGATGGAGTCGTCGACGAGCACCACGCGTCGCCCCTCGAGAAGCGGACGGTTGGGCGCATGCTTGCGAGAGATGGAGCGCTGACGCCCGGTCTGGGTCGGCTGGATGAAGGTGCGTCCGACATAGTGGTTGCGAATGACGCCAAAGCCGAACGGAATGCCCGAGGCCTCCGCAAACCCCAGCGCCGCCGGGTTGCCGCCATCCGGCACGGGGCAAACCACGTCCGCATCGACCCTGGATTCGCGTGCGAGGATGCGCCCCATGGCCTGGCGCGTCTCATAGACGCTGCGGCCATGCATGACCGAGTCCGGGCGAGCGAAATATACATACTCGAACACGCACGGCGTCGCCCGCACATTGCCGAACGGCGTCAGGCTTTCGATGCCGTCCTTCGAGATCACCACTACTTCGCCGGCCTCGATGTTGCGGACGAAGCTGGCGCCGATGGCGTCGAGCGCGCAGGTTTCCGAGCACAGAACCGGAGCGCCGTCGATCTCGCCCAGCACCAGCGGGCGCAGGCCCCAGGGATCGCGCGCGCCCATCAGCTTGTCGTTTGTCAGCGCGATGAAGGCATAGCCGCCTTCCAGCTGGCGCAGGGCGTCGATGAAGCGATCCTCGATGCGGTTGCGTTGCGAGCGGGCCGTCAGCTGGAGCACCACCTCGGTATCCATGGTGGACTGGAAGATCGCGCCATTCTGCACCAGCTCGCGGTGGATGGCGCGCGCGTTGGTGAGATTGCCGTTGTGGGCGATGGCGAGACCGCCGTGCGCGAGATCGGCATAGATCGGCTGGATGTTGCGGAGGACAACCCGGCCCGATGTCGAATAGCGGTTGTGACCGATGGCGGCCCGGCCGGGCAGGCGGGAGATCGCGCCGGAGTCTTCGGAGAAATTGTCGCCGACGAGGCCCATGTGCCGCTCGGAGCGGAATGTGCCGCCCTTGCCGTCGAAGGTAACAATGCCGCACGCTTCCTGCCCGCGATGCTGCAGGGCGTGAAGCCCAAGCGCCGTGAGGACCGCCGCGTCGTCGCGTCCGAAGACGCCGAACACGCCGCACTTGTGGCCCATCCCGTCCTTCACGCCCGGACGGAAATCGTCGTCCCAGTCCCGCTCGTGTTGTTCGGCGTGATCAGGACTGGCCAAGCCTGCCTCCGGGGCGAGGTTACTGGGACGCGTTTTCCGCGGCGGCCTGATCGGACGGTCCGGTGAAAAGCTCGATCACACCGGTGAGCCCGCCGCCTATCCAGCCAGCCGCGGTGTCCAGTAGCGGATAGGCTTGGCTCTTGGCAATCTCCGGAGGCTCCTCTCCGGGGCGGAAAACCTGGTGAAGCAGCACGACAAAAAGGACGCATACGACCAGCGCCTTGAGGACCCCCAGGAGAGCGCCGGCCAGCCGGTCAAGCCAGCCAATCTCGGGGTTCTGGTTAAACAGCCGGGACAGGCGAGAACCGACGAAGGCGGCAATCACATAGGCGGCCAGGAAACCGATCAGGAACAGGATCACTGTCGGCGCCGTGGACGGTTCGTCCGGGGAGATCACGTTTTTCAGGGAGGGCTCGAAAAGCCTGATGCAGACATAGGCGGAAACGCCCCCGACGATGAAGGCGATGATCGAGAATGTCTCGCGAATCAGGCCCCGGCCGATCGACATGATCGCCGACAGCAGGATCACGGCAGCAATGACGACGTCAAAGACCCACGGGGGCATCGTGCGACCCTCTACCCGGACCCCCCGCCAAGCACATCCACGAGGTCCTGCAATCTGGATAGCCCATGGACCGTCATGCCGTCGACCGTGTCCGGCGCCCCGGCGGGCACAAAAGCTGTCGTGAATCCAAGCCTTGCGGCTTCCCGTAGTCTCGGCTCGGCCCGGCCGACGGACCGAATCGCTCCCGAGAGGGCGACCTCCCCGAAGAACACCGCCTCCGACGGGAAAGGACGGTCCAGCAAGGCCGATACCGTCGCAGCCGCAGCCGCCAGGTCTCCGGCGGGTTCGGAGATGCGATAGCCGCCGCTGACGCTGAGATAGACGTCGCGTGCGCCGAACCGCAGGCCGCAGCGCGCATCGAACACCGCCAACAGCATGGCGAGACGGGCGCTGTCCCAACCGACAATCGACCGGCGCGGGTTGCCGGCGGCTTCGGGGCCTGCCAGCGCCTGCACTTCGGCCAGGACGGGGCGGGAGCCTTCCATGGCGGCGAAGACTGCGCGGCCGGACGCATTCGCCTCGCTCCCGGCGAGAAACATGGCCGACGGGTCGCGCGCAGCCGCGAGCCCCTGTTCGCCCATTTCAAACACGCCGATTTCGTCGGTCGGTCCGAAGCGGTTTTTCACGGAGCGGAGAATGCGGAAATGATGCCCGCGCTCGCCTTCGAAATAGAAGACGGCGTCGACCATGTGCTCCAGAACGCGCGGGCCGGCGATCTGGCCATCCTTCGTGACATGGCCGACGAGGATGACGGCGGCGCCCGTCTTCTTGGCGAAGCGCGTCCGCGCCTGG
>CAZTMG010000058.1:0-10239 GCA_964614815.1 uncultured Rhizobium sp.
GGACTGGTCGTGCCCACGGGTTATTCTTTCAACCTCGACGGCACCAACATCTACATGACCATGGCGGCGCTGTTCATCGCGCAGGCGACCAACACGCCGCTGTCGATCGGCGACCAGCTGGTCCTCCTGGCCGTCGCGATGCTCAGCTCAAAGGGCGCAGCGGGCGTTACAGGCGCGGGATTCATCACACTGGTGGCGACGCTGCAGGTCCTGCCGTCGGTGCCGCTTGCAGGTGTTGCGATCATCCTCGGCGTCGACCGGTTCCTGTCGGAATGCCGGGCGCTGACCAATTTCATCGGCAACGCCGTGGCGACCCTCGTCGTGAGCCGCTGGGAAGGCGCCCTGGACCGCGGGAAGCTGGACGCCGCGCTGCATGGGGGGCCGCCGGCTCTCGCCGCCGCGCCCGTGGAGCAGGATCCTGATTGAGGCCGCGCCGCGGAAGCGCGGCTTGGGCGGGCAGGGCAGGCAGGGAGAATACGGAAACGCCCCGCATGTTGGTGCGGGGCGTCCATACCGATCCAGACCCGTGACTACAGCCTGCAGTCGTTCGTCAGGAAGTTCTCGATCGCCGTCAGGGAGTCGCGGTGGTTGTCTGCGGTCCACTTGTCGAGCTGGTGGCCCATATCCTTGAGAACAAGGAGCTTGGCCTTACCCGTGTCCTTTACCGAGTTGTAGAAGTCGGTGGCGTGGAAGAGCGGCACCCGCACATCGCGATCGCCGTGATAGATCAGGATCGGCATGGCGAGCTTCGATGTGTTCTGCTGCGGATCCATGCCCTTCACCGTACGGCCCTGGAAGGCGCGCTGCATGCGGTTCTCGCCCCAATTGTTGGCAATGCGGGTCAGGTTGGAGACGCCTGCTCCGGCGATCGCGCACTTGAACGGGCCGCCCGGACGGACCGATGCGGCAAAGGCTGCGAAACCGCCATAAGAGTAACCAAAGATGGCGATGCGATCCTTGGCGGCGTAGCCTTCCTTGACCATCCAGTTGGCGCCATCGTCCTTGTCGTCCTGCATCTTGAGGCCCCACTCGCCGTCGCCGGCCAGCCAGAGGTTGTGACCCCAACCGTCGCTGCCGCGGTATTGCGGTTGCAGGACGGCATAGCCGCGCGTGGCGAGGAACTGCGTCCAGCCGGTGGCGTCCCAGCCGATGTAGTCGCGCGCCCACGGGCCGCCATGCGGAAGGACGATGGCCGGCGGCGCCGGATCTCCCTTCTTGAAGCCCGGAGGCAAGGTGAGGAAGGCGGGAATCTTCAGCCCGTCGCGAGCGTCATAGTAGACGAGCGTGCGTTCGCCCAGGGTTTCGGGCTTTATCCACGGACGCTCGGAGCCGATGCCGACCAGCTTGGTCTTGTTGAGCAGCAGGTAGTAGGCCGGGGGATGACGCGGGCTCTCGACGCTGAACAGGATCTTGTTGCTGCCGTCGACGCCGCCGCCAGCAATGATGTCGACGATCTGGCCTTTGAACGAGTTTTCGAGACCCTTCTGGATCGCGACCATCTCCGGGTCAGTCCAGTAAACGGACGGGTTGGGGCCTGCATAGCGGAAGCCCAGGATCTTGCCGAAATTGTTCTTGCTGCGACCGAGGATGACGCCGGTGGCGTTGAAGTCCTGGTGGGCGAACAGCGGGGCGTCGTCGAACTTGTCGGTCCGGGCGTCGTAGAGATAGATCGCAGACTTGTCCGAGAACTTGTCGGTGACGACGAAATACTTGCCGGTCTCCTCGTCGTAGGCGACGACGTTCATCTCGTTGCGGTTGCGCGTGTCGACCGTCAGCGGCGCCTCGAGATCGAAATTTCCGGTTTCCCGATTGAGGATGTAGGTCTCGAAGTCGTAATTCAGGTTGCCTCTCGTTTCGCTCTTCTGCTTGGTCAGAACCTTGCCGTCTCGCGGGTCGATCAGGCCGATGGCGAGTTCGCCGACGTCCTTATAGAGCGCCTGGGTCTTGCCGGTCTTGAGGTTCACCTTCGAGTAGCGGGAAACGAAATCGGTATCGACCTGCTGGACGATCACGTGCTCGGGGTCCAGCGGCAGGTCGATGATGTTCGGGTTGGTGCCGATCTCGAGACAGCGGAGTGTTTCCTCGCTGATGCCGATCGAGCGGCCGGATTCGAACGGGTCGTCGAATTTCTTCAGCGTCTTGTCCGACAGGAAGGCCTTGTAGAGATAGGTCTTCGTGGACCCGGTAGTGCGACCCTCGCCGCAACCGCCGAGATTCCCCGTCCACATCTGGCTGGCGATGACGAAGACCTTGCCGACCTTCAAGGCTTCAGCAGCGACAAAGCTCATGCGGCCGCTGGGGGTCGCGGTCCAGTCCAGCGGCTTGCTGCCGTCGATGTTGGCTATGTCAGCGGAGGCGATGATGCGCTTGGTGGGATCACGCGGGTCGGCCCGGATGGCGACGAGGAAATCCCCCTCTGCCGACATGGAGACTCCCGTAACGTCAGGCATGCGGGCAAAGGCTTCGACGTCGAGCTTCTGCGCCTGGGCGGCGCCTGACCCGACCAGCGCCATCGCCAAAGCGAGTCCAAGGTATCTCCTAGCCAAGTCAAACCCCTGATTTTGCTGAATTAACGCCCATGAATGGAGGGCGCGATGCTGCGGCTTTTGGCCGAATGCCGCAAGAGGCTTCACGCAGATGCGACCAGATTGGAAAATTTTGCCTCAAACGTGCGCGTCAGGTTGTGGCCGATCAGCCACAGCTCAGTCCGAATTATGTCAATTACGCGACGAAAAGCTCCGCGGCGATTGAAGTGTGGAAATTCGTCATGCGAGAACCGAACCCAGCCCGGGTCAGGACGGGTTTTCTAGCAATCGGCATTCTGGGGTAAATCATGTCCAATAGAAGCGCGTCACTGCGCAGACTTTTCCGTGGCGGCGCTGCGCTTGGCGCCCTGACGCTGGCAATGGGCGTTTCTGTCGCCCATGCGCAAACACCGGAGACGGTTGCGGATTGCGATCCGGCGACACCCGGCGTGCAGACCGAGTGCCCGCCGGCCGGCGGGGAGCGTGTGGTGATCACCGGCTCCCGCATTGCGCGCGATGCGTTCACCTCGACCGCGCCGATCCAGGTCATCACCGCCGAGCAGTCGACGCTCGAAGGCCTCGTGGACACCTCCGAAATCCTCCAGGGCTCCTCGATCGCCCAGGGATCGCTGCAGCTTAACAACCAGTTCGGCGGCTTCGTCGTCGAGGGCGGCCCCGGCATCAACTCGGTGTCGCTCCGCGGCCTCGGCGCCCAACGCTCGCTGGTGCTGCTGAACGGCCAACGTCCCGGCCCGGCCGGCGTCCGCGGTCAGGTCGGCGCGTTCGACCTTCAGGTCGTGCCTGACTCGATCATCAACCGCGTCGAGATCCTGAAAGACGGCGCCTCGTCGATCTACGGATCGGACGCCGTGGCCGGCGTCGCCAACATCATCACGCGCTCCTCGGTCGACAAGCCCGAGCTGACCGCGCAGTACAACGCGACCGAAGGCGGCGGCGGCAACACGCTTCAGATCAATGGCGCGATCGGCTTCGACCTGTTCGGCGGCAATGTCATGCTGGCGGCGGAATACGAAGTCCGCGATCCGCTGAAGTTCGGCGACCGCAGCTATCTCGCCTGCGCCCAGGACCTGGCCTACGACGCAACGACCGGCCAGCGCATCGACCGTCGCGACTTCTCGGTCCTGCGCGGCACCAGCCTTGCGGACTGCAACAACATCTACTTCAACACGGTGATCGTCGGGGCGACGCGCTACGTTCCGTCGCCCGATGGCGTCACGGTCGGACCGATTCCGGGTTATCGCCCGCGCGCCAACCGCACCTATGCCCAGGCGCCGCAGGCCTATTACGAAGACATCCTGAACGACGCCCGCTTCCTCGACACCGACGCCATCGCCGGGGTTGATCGCCTCAGCGCGTATGGCAAGGCCGACTTCCAGCTCGATCTTCTCGGCGGCATCGACTGGACGACGGAAGCCCTGTTCACCCGGCGCGAATACGAAAGCCACCGCGTCCGCCAGTTCTTCCCGGTTATCGGGCCGAACGTGGCCTACGACGTGCCAGGCAATTTCGGCGGCGTGGGCAACAGCATCTTCCCGTCTGCGCTGGCGCAGCCGGTCACGATCTGGCCGTTCAACAACTTCGTGAACGTGGACTATTACTACGTGAACAGCGGGCTGACCGGCGACTTCGTGCTGCCGGGCTGGACCTGGTCGCTGAACGCCTCGTACAGCAAGTCCGACGGCGACTACAGCGGCAACCAGATTCTCAAGGAAACGGCTGGCGACTGGCAGTTTGCCCGTCCCTCGGACGGCCTCTACGCCGGTCCGAACTACAACCCGTTCGATCCGGCCTTCCTGTCGGGCAACTACTCGCAGGCGGTCTACGACCTGCTCAGCGACGATTCGTTCGGCACGACGACCTATGACCAGACGATGGTGTCGGGCGTCGTCTCGGGCGACCTGTTCGAGCTGCCGGCCGGCCCGCTGGGCGTCGCGCTCGGCGCCGAATGGCGGACGTTCGAAATCGACGACCAGCCGGACCCGCGCGCCGCGAACAACGAATTCTGGGGCATCACCTCGGCCGGCCGCACGGCTGGCGAGGACACCGTCTCGGAGTTCTTCGCCGAGGTGAACGTCCCGCTGCTGAAGGGCCTGCCCTTCATCGAGGAACTCACCCTCGACGGTTCGGCCCGCATGTTCGACTACGACTCGTATGGCGACGACAGCGTCTGGAAGGCCGGCCTCAACTGGCAGGTCATCCCGAGCATTCGTCTCCGCGGCACGAAGGGCACCTCCTATCGCGCCCCGGCCCTCTACGAACTCTATCTGGGCAACCAGACCGGTTTCGTGGGGCAGACCGCCATCGACCCCTGCATCGACTGGGGCAACTCGAACGACCCGAACATCCGTGCGAACTGCGCCGCGGCGGGCGTTCCGTCCGACTACAACGGCGTGGGGTCCTCGGCCACGGTCATCACGGGCGGCGGCTTTGGCGTCCTCAACGCCGAGACGTCCGAAGCCAGCACGCTGGGCCTGATCTGGACGCCGGACTTCATCGACTTCAGCCTCGCGATCGACTTCTTCGACATCACGATCAACGATCAGGTCGCGCAGCTGGGCGCGGGCGCCATTCTGGGCGGCTGCTACGGTTCGCCGGTCTATCCGAACGCGTTCTGCAGCCTGTTCACCCGGGCGCCGAACACGGACCCGACACGTCCGAACCAGATCATCACGGTGCTGGACAGCTACATCAACGTGAACCAGCAGGTCACGTCGGGCATCGACATCACGGCTCGCTACGAGCATGAGTTCGACTTCGGCGACCTGGTCATCGACGTGTCCGCGACGCGGACCAACGAGGACGTGAACCTCCTGTTCGACCCGAACGTCGTGTCGGGCTTCGACACGAACGACTTCAACGGCTCGCTCGGCGATCCGAAGTGGGTCGGCGACGCGTCCATCCAGCTCCGTCAGGGCGACTGGACCTATTCCTGGTTCATCGACTATGTGGGCCCGATGGATCACTCGGCGTTCGCCGCCGATGTCGTGGCCTACCAAGGCCGGCAGATCCGCCGCATCAACGAGACCGATCATTGGCTCTCGCACGACGTGTCGGTCCGCTATCGTGGCGACAATTTCGTCATCACGGGCGGCATCGCCAACGTGTTCAACGCCACTCCGCCGGTCATCACCACGGGCGTGTCGTCGCGCTTCGGCAACACGCCGGCGTTCGCCTCGCAGTACGACCTGCGCGGACGCACCTTCTTCCTGCGTCTCGGCTACGAGTTCTAGGCCGGGACCCAGCGATGGGGACGGGAAAGGGCGCGCCCCGGGGCGCGCCCTTTTCTCTTGCCTTCTCCCCGCTGGAGCTTGCCGCCGGCTGGCAGCGTTCAGGCGTGGTCGGCGAGGATCGCGGGCGTAATGTCCGCAACACGCGTGACGCCCGTGAGCGCCATCGCGACGCGCATCTCGGCCTCTATCAGCTGCAGGACATGCGCGACGCCGGCCTGTCCGCGTGCGGCGAGGGCGTAAGCCCAGGCGCGACCAAGCAGGACCCCATTCGCCCCCAGCGCCAGCATGCGAACGACATCAAGGCCGGAACGGACGCCGCCATCGGCGAGGATCGTCGCCTTGCCGCCCATCGCCTCCACGATCGCGGGCAGAGCGCGGACGGTTGACTGCACACCATCAAGCTGCCGGCCGCCATGGTTCGAGACGACGACGCCATCGGCACCAGCCTGAATCGCTGCGCGGGCATCGTCCGCGTCAAGCACCCCCTTGAGCGTCAACGGGCCCTTCCACTCCGCGCGAACCCAATCGAGATCCCGCCATGTGACGCGAGGATCGAAATTCTCACGCATCCAGCGGAAAAAGTCCTCGAGGCCGCTCTTCCTGCCCAGTACAGGCGCGACATTTCCCAGCTTGTGCGGCCGCCCCATGACGCCGACATCCCAGGCCCAGTCCGGCCGGAGGCAGGCTTGAGCGATGCGGTTGAGCGAGCCAACGAGGCCGCTGGCGCCGGCGAGCCCCGATCGGTAGTCGCGATAGCGCGAACCCGGCACGGGCATGTCGACCGTGAAGACGAGCGTGCTGCATCCTGCGGCCGCGGCGCGTTGCAGAAGGTCGCGCATGAAGCCGCGATCGCGGATCATGTAAAGCTGGAACCAGAAGGGATCGGGCGAACCGCGGACGAGCTCCTCGAGGCTGCATCCAGACACGGTCGACAGCGTATAGGGCACGCCGAAGTCCCGCGCGGCGCGGGCCGCCTGCACCTCGCCCCGGCGGGCGAACATGCCGGCGAGACCGATCGGCGCCAGAACGACAGGCAGGCGAGCAGCCTGGCCCAGAAGAGTCGCAGACAGGTCAACTTCCGCGACATCGCGGAGAACGCGCTGGCGCAGGACGATGTCCTGGAGATCCTGCCGGTTGCGGCGGAGGGTGACTTCGTCATAGGAGCCGCCATCCACGTACTCGAACAGGAAACGCGGCAGGCGACGGCGCGCAAGCTCGCGATAGTCCGAGATGGAGGCTGCGCTGGGCATCAGATGCTCTTTGAACGGCCGGCCCAGTAGGGCGCGCGGACCTGGGCGCGCAGCACCTTTCCAGCGGCATTGCGCGGCAGCGTCCCGACATAGTCGATTGTCCGCGGACGCTGAAAACCGGGCAGTCGGTCCCGTGCGAAATCAAGGATGGATTGCGTCGTCTCGGGCGATGGCGCGACGCCCGGCTTCAGTTCCACAACGGCCTTGATCTCCTCGCCCCAATCCTCGTTAGGAACGCCGACGACGGCCGCATCCGCGATGAGCGGATGCCGGATCAAGACCTCGTCGATCTCGACCGGATAGATGTTGACGCCGCCGGATATGATGAGTTCGGCGGTGCGGCCGGTCAGAAACAGGTCGCCGTCCTCATCGAGCCGGCCCATGTCGCCGAGCGTGAACCAGTCGCCGCGATAGCTGGCGTCCGTCTTGCCTGGCTCCTTGTAGTATTCGAAGCGGCCAGTGGCGGGCGCCTTCACATAGATCAGCCCCTCCTGGCCCGGCTCGACCGGGTTCCCATCCGCATCCAACAGCTTGATCTCGACGCCAGGCACAGGCTTGCCAACCGTGCCGGGCTTCCTCAGCCAGTCGTGCGGGCCGACGAACACCCCGCCGCCTTCGGTGGAGGAATAGTATTCGTACAGGACCGGACCGAACCATTCCATCATCGCCTTCTTGACGTGGACGGGGCAGGGCGCGGCCCCGTGGATCATCCACCGCATGGAGGAGACATCGTATTTGCGGCGCGTCTCCTCGGGCAGCTGGAGCATCCGGTGCATCATGGTGGGTACGACATGTGTGTGGGTAGCCTTGTACTGCTGGATCAGGCGCAGGGTTTCCTCTGCATCCCACTTGTCCATCAGCAGGGTCGTGACGCCAGCATTGATCGGGATGACGAAATTTATCCCGAGGGGGGCCGCGTGGTAGAGCGGGCCCGTGACAAGGGAAATGTCAGACGCCGGATTCCACTGCGCCGTCTCGTTGCAAACGGCGGTCAGCTGCGAGACCACGGGACGCGTGCGGCGGTAGACGCCCTTGGGTCTGCCGGTCGTCCCCGATGTGTAGAGCATCGTCGAGCCCGGCTCCCCATCTGGAATGTCCTCGCCGCTTTCAGCGGCAAGCGTCGATGTCCAGTCGCCGAAGCCTTCAATAACGCCGGCAAAGGCAATCCTCGCGAGCAGCTTGTCGGACTTTCGAACCGCCTCCGTTGCGCCGGCGACGAAGCGGCCGCTGGCGATGAGGGCGCGGGCGTCGGAATTGTCGACGACATAGGCGACGAGTTCGGGCGACTGATGCCAATTGACAGCCGTGAGACGCAGACCTGCGCGCTGGGTGGCGGCCCATGTCACAGCGAATTCGGGTCCGTTATGGGCCAGGAGGGCAACCCCATCGCCGGACTTGAGACCGCGTTTCCGCAGGGCGCGGACAAGCTGGTTGGCCTGGGCGTTGAAGTCCTTCCAGGCCAACGTTCCTGCAGGCGAGATGATCGCCGGGCGATCCGGCGTCCGTCGCGCATGCATGGCCACATGCATCCCCCGCGCGATCAACTCCTCGTCCGTGAGACTGGTCGGCATGTGCTGGTTCCCTCGCGCCGGGCCCGCAGACCCGGGATGGCGCGACCATAGGGCCGTGACGGGCCGCCGGGCAATCGGCGCCCGCGATCACCCGGGCGGACGAAATTCGTCACGAAGCTGGCGCTTGAGGACCTTGCCGATTGACGAACGCGGCAGCTGCTCGACAAGAGTCACATAGGTCAGGCGCTGGGTCTTGCCGACGCGGGCGTTGAGCCAGGCCTTCAGCTCCTCCGCCGTGACGGACTGGCCGCTGCGCAGGACGATGAAGGCGGCGGGCGTCTCGCCCCATTCGCGCGAAGGAACGCCGACGACGGCGGACTCGGCAATGGCGGGATGCTTGGCGAGCTCGGCTTCGAGGTCGCTGGGATAGACGTTGAACCCGCCCGTGATGATCATGTCCTTCTTGCGGTCGCCCAGAACAAGGAAGCCGTCCTCGTCGAAGCGGCCGACATCGCCGGTTCGTATGAAGCGTTCGCCCTCGGGACTGTACCATTCCGCCTCGGCCGTCTTCTTCGGCTGGTTGTGATAGCCGGTCATGATCGACTGGGACCGGCCGACGATCTCGCCAAGCTCGCCGCGCGGAAGCTCCTTGCCGGTCTCGTCGATGATGCGGATATCGTGGCCCGGCGCGGGCTGGCCGACGGTGTGCAGCTTGTCCGGATGGAGATGCGCCGCGAGGAGGCAGGAGCCGCCGCCTTCCGTCATGCCGTAGATCTCGACGAGACCGCCGGGCCAGCGCTTGAGGATGTCCGCCTTCAGATCGGCCGGGAACGGCGCGGACGTGCAGGTTTTCATCTGGAAGCTGGACAGATCGAAACTGTCGAAGTCCGGCAAGTCCATCAGGCGGCGGTACTGTACGGGCACCAGCATGGCGTGGGTCACGCGATGCGCCTGGGCGAGCGCAAGGAAGTCGCGCGCGTCGAACTTGCGCATGAGAACGACGGCGCCGCCGCGCATCAGGGCGGGAATCAGGCTGACCAGCGTGGTGTTGGAATAGAGGGGGGTCGAGACGAGGGTGACGGATGCGGGCCCGTAACCCAGCCCTTCGGCGCGTTTCACATGTCCCCAGCGCATCCTGTGCGGCTGGACGATGCCCTTGGGCGCGCCGGTCGTGCCGGATGAGTAGATGATGTTGAACGGCTGGTCGGGATCGATGGTCACGGGTCGTGGTCTGGCGCCGTGGGGCGCGAGCCAGCCGGCGAAGCCCGGATTGAGCGTCCCCTCGAGGGCGATCCTCGGGATCGTGACCGCATCGGAAGCGGCGTCGAGGGCCTTCGAGGCTGCATCGTCCACGAACAGAAGGGATGCGCCGCAGTCCCGGACCATCATGGTCAGCTGGTCGGCCGTCGAGGATGGAGCGAGCGGGCAGGCGGCTGCGCCGGCGCGCAGGGCTGCAACAAAGGCGATGACGTATTCGACCGAGGACGGACCGCAGATCGCAACGGTTCCGCGCGGGACGACGCCATCGCGCTGCATGGCGGCAGCCGCGCGATCGATCAGGCCGTCGAGTTCCGCGAAGCTCACGACTCGGGCGCCGTCGATAATGGCGGTGTGGCCAGGACGATGAACTGCGTGCGCGCGGATGAGATCCGGCATGGTCGAGAAGGGTTGGGCCAGGAGGTCTTCGGCGGTCATCATGGCT